>NZ_JALHLF010000022.1 GCF_022832435.1 Novosphingobium organovorum
CGACGTGCGCGGCCCGGCCGAGATCGCGGCGGTCGGCGGCGCGTTCAACCGCATGGCCGAGCGTCTGCGCCGCGACGAGGCCGAGCGCGCGTTGATGCTGGCCGGGGTCAGCCACGATCTGCGCACGCCGCTCACCCGGCTGCGGCTGTGCCTGGCGATGATGCGCTGTAGCGATGACGAGCTCGAGACCACCGCCAACCGGCAGGTCGACCGGATCGAGGCCATGCTCGAGCAGTTCCTCGACATGGCGCGCGGCTTTGCGCAGGAGCCGGTCTGCGACTGCGATCTGGTGGCGGTGCTCGAAGCCGCCCTGCGCGACGCCGATCCCGAAGGCGTGGTCGAGACCGATCTGCCCGCGACGCTGCACGCCGCCTTGCGCCCGGTGGCGGTGGCGCGCGCGGTGGGAAATCTGCTCGGCAACGCGCTGCGCCATGGTCAGCCGGGGGTGTGCCTGCGGCTGGAACGGACGGGCGAGGGCGTGGTCATCACCGTGCGCGATCACGGCCCCGGCTTCGATGCGGCGAGCGCCGAGCGGTTGCTGCGCCCCTTCGCGCGCGGCAACAGCGCGCGCGGGGGCGATGGAACCGGACTTGGCCTGGCCATCGTCGAACGCGTGGCGCTGGCGCACGGTGGGCAGGTCCGCTTCGCCCAGCGCGAGGGCGGTTTCGAGGCGCGCCTGCACCTGCCGTACCAATCGCGCGGCTGACCGGACCGGGATGCGGTTCCGGTTGCGGTTGCGATCGGGCGTTGCGGGGCCACATGGGCCTGCGGGTATTCCCAAGGACGAACAGGCAGGATCATTTCATGAAGGTCTTTATCATTGGGGCGGCGGGCAAGGTCGGCTCGCGGCTGGTTCCCCTGCTGGCACAGGCCGGGCACGCGCCGCTGGCCATGCACCGCAAGCCCGAACAGGCCGAGGCTCTTGCCGAGGCGGGCGGGGTTCCGGTGGCGGGCGATATCGTTGCGCTGGATGAAGAGGCGCTCGCCACGCGCATGGCGGGCGCGGATGCGGTGGTCTTCACCGCTGGCGCGGGCGGCGCGGGCATCGCGCTGACCAACGCCATCGACGGGGAGGGGCTGGTAAAGGCGATTGCCGCGGCGAAGCGGGCGGGCGTGGCGCGGTTCGTGCTGGTGTCCGCTTTCCCCGAGGCCGGGCGCAACGCGCCGCCGCGCGAGGGGTTCGAGAACTACATGCGCGTCAAGAAGGAGACCGACTGGAAGCTGACCCGGAGCGGGCTCGACTGGGTCATCCTGCGTCCCGGTACGCTCACGCTCGGGGAGGGGACGGGTACGGTCCGTCTGGGACTGGCGCTGCCCTACGGTTCGGTTTCGCGCCAGGACGTGGCGGCCACCTTGCTCGGCATTCTCGAGCGGCCGGGGCTCTCGCAGGTGATTCTCGAACTGACCGAAGGAGACACGTCGATCAACGCCGCGCTCGATGCGATGGTGTCCTGAAGCAAGGCCGCGTGGGGGGGGCTGGCGCGGCGCATCGTAAAATCCGGCCAAGTCACGGCGAAGCGATTCGCGTCGGAGACAGATGGAGCCGCTTCGGCTTGCCGGACGGTGCCGGCCTGGGTCACAGCGG
The DNA here is from genome assembly GCF_022832435.1 of Novosphingobium organovorum. GTDB lineage: Bacteria > Pseudomonadota > Alphaproteobacteria > Sphingomonadales > Sphingomonadaceae > Novosphingobium > Novosphingobium organovorum. Next base: position 1,586 of record NZ_JALHLF010000022.1, read on the forward strand.
GGGGACCGTCCGGGTGCGCTCGGCACGACCCTGTATTGCGAACTGAAGGAACCGCCATGCCGCGCCCGACCCCTCTCGTTGCCCTCACCGCCCTGACCGGGCTTGCTGCGGGCCTCGTCGCGCTCGCCAGCCCCGCCGCCGCGCAAGTCACCGCCGAGGCCAACGTCGCCAAGTGGCAGGGCCAGTGGGGCGGGGAAGTCGGCGTGGGCTACCCGATCCTCCAGGACGGCGGTTTCAGCGTGACGCCGTCGGTCGGCGCCTTCGTCTACGACCGCGATCACCCGCGCTACGCCGAGGATGGCGGGGTGTGCTACCGCCGTGCGGACGACGTGGCGGTCAAGGACAGCCACTGCGACGGCACCGGGCTCAAGGCCTATGGCCGGATCGAGGCGATGTATTCGCTGCCGATGGTCTCGCTCGGCGTGGGCGCGCGCTACATGGGCGATTCGGTGCGCGCCTACGGCACCGCCGCGATGCCGGTGATGCCGCGTATCGACGCGAAGGTGAACGTGGGCGACGGCTACCTTTCGGCGGGCCTGCTCGCGCGTTTCTGAGCCGGGGATAGCCCCCGGCCTCGTCATTCCCCGCTGATCGCCCCATAGATCGCGCGCGGCGCGCGGGCGCGGGCGAAACCGGCGTTGAGCGTGTAGAGCCCGCCAAGCGCGACCGCGAGCGCGGTCCCTGCGATCAGCGCGCGGGTGTCGAACCAGTCCAGCGCGGCGAGCGTGGCGAGGAGCGCGGTGACCAGCACGAGGCACAGGGCGAGGCGGTAGAGGCTGCGCAGTTCGAAGTGCAGCTCCTTGCCGTCGTGGTTGTGGCGAATCCAGAACCGGCCCCGGTCAAAAAAGGACAGCGCGCGGTGGCGGCGCGGCAAGGGCAGTCCCGCGAATTCGGCGTAGTTCGCTCCGCCGCGGGTCACCCGCTTGTTCTGTGCGTCCAGAAAACTCTCGATCCGCGCGAAGACGAGGTCGTCCGAAACGCCGGGATGCAGCACGAGAACCCCGCGCAATTGCCAAATACGCTCCAACATGGCGCGGCTGATACGCGCAAGGCCGCGCCAAGGCCATGGGCTGTTTGCGGTAAGTTTGCGAAGCTTGGGCGTCCGGCGACGCGTGATCAGCCTTCGAGCAGATCGAGGTAGGCGACGACGTCGTTGTCGGTGGCGAGGAACAGGCCGTCCTGGACCTGTTCGGCCTGCTGCGCGGCGATCCGCAGGGCTTCGTCGAGCGGGCCGTAGAACAGCGTTTCGGCGGCGCCCCCCTCGCTCGCATCGCTCAGGTGGTAGAGCCGCACGGTTGCCTCGCCATAGGTCGTGCGCATCAGTTTTCGTCCGTTTCGTGAGCGGTGCCATCGAGGCTGGTATCGTTGAGGCGGGCGCCGTCGAGCGTGCGTTCGCGCCGGGCGCGTTCGGCTTGCGTGATCTGACGTTCGGCCTTGGTCTGGCCGTGGCGCGCGCGCGCGGCCTCGGCTTTGGCGCCCGCATCGGCGCGTGCCCTGGCCTTGCGGGCCAGGCGAAGATTGACGATCTCGGCCATCGGCTTCGAACCTTACGCTTCGACCGCGGCGGTTGTCACGCCCAGATCGGGAATGCCGACCGAGCGCTTGCCCGAAAAATCGGTCCGCACGACGATCAGCCCGTCCTTTTCAAGATAGTCGAGCAGGCGCTGGATGCGCCGGGGCGAGCTGGTGCCGTAGATTTTGGCGAGATACTCGTCGTCGGGGCAGGGCTCGCCGTTCATCGCCGCGCGGGCGATGACGTAGAACGGGGCCAGCGCGTCGTCGGGGACGTGCTTGGCGAGGTTGACGAGGTCGAACCACTGTTCGTCCTCGGGGTCCTCGATCCCGGCGATGGCCGCGGCGAACCCGCGCCGGAACATCGTCGCGTCGAGCCCGCGCACCGAAATGCCCTTCATCCGGCAGCGGATGGTGAAGTCCTGGAACAGCGTGGTCGAGGACTGGAACAGGCTGTCCTCGTCCTTGGCCATGGTGTTGAGGATTTCGAGCATCGCCTCGCGGTTTTCCTCGGGCTCGGGCTCGGGGCGTTCGGGGCGCGGCGGGAGCGCTTCGGCCGCAGGGCCGGTGGTGATCGAACGCGACAGCTCCTCGACCTCGATGCGGCGGCGCACCGGGCGCACGAAATCGGGCTTTTCGGGCTCGATGTGCAAGTTGTCGTGGAGCAGCTCGCGCATGTCCTCCTGCGAGGCTTCGGGCAGCGGCATGAGGCCGGGCGTGACCGACTTGGCGCCGGTCTTGACCGAACCGATCTGGGTCTTGACCGGGCGGCGCGAGATCGCCGGGCCGAGCCCCAGGAACTGCCCCCGCCCAAGATCGCGGATTTCCTCGGCCTGGCGCCGCTCCATGCCGAGCAGGTCCGCCGCGCGGGCCATGTCGATATCAAGGAAGGTGCGGCCCATGAGGAAGTTCGAAGCCTCGGCGGCGACGTTCTTGGCGAGCTTGGCGAGGCGCTGCGTGGCGATCACGCCGGCGAGGCCGCGCTTGCGCCCGCGGCACATGAGGTTGGTCATCGCGCCCAGCGAAATGCGGCGCGCTTCCTCGGACACCTCGCCGGCGGCGGCGGGGGCGAACATCTGCGCCTCGTCGACCACCACGAGCGCGGGAAACCACTGGTCGCGCGGGGCATCGAACAGCGCGTTGAGGAACTGCGCGGCGCACTTCATCTGCTGGTCGATCTCCAGCTCGTCGAGCGCGAGGACGACCGAGGCGCGGTGCTGGCGGATGCGCGCGCCCAGCTTGACGATCTCGGCCTCGCCATAGGCCGCGCCGTCGATCACGACGTGGCCGAATTCCTCGGCGAGGCTGACGAAGTCGCCCTCGGGGTCGATCACGATCTGCTGGACGATCGAGGCGCTCTCTTCGAGCAGGCGGCGCAGCAGGTGCGACTTTCCGGACCCGGAATTGCCCTGCACCAGCAGGCGGGTCGCGAGAAGTTCCTTGATGTCGATCTCTGTCGGCTGGCCGTGCGGCCCGTCACCGATGACGATTTGCGCGCTCACCGCCCGCTCATGGCAAAGGGGTGGGGGGGAAGGCAAGGGCAGCGCGGCGCGAGGACCGGTTTTTTCCGCAGCCTTGCCCTTTGCCCCTTGCGGCACGGCCGCGCGCTATCGTCCCAAGGTACAATTGGCGAGCCCCGGTCCGCGTCCCAATGTGGAGCGCGAAAAATCGCATCGCAGCGATACGACTAGATGGAGATATGGGGATGCTGGAACAGGCCATGAGCAAGTTCTCGGGTGAATCGCTCATCCGCGACACGTTCGACAATTTCATCGGCGGCCAGTGGGTGGCCCCGGTCAAGGGGCAGTATTTCGACAACGTTTCGCCGGTCACCGGCCAGGTGGTGTGCCGCGTGGCGCGCGGCACCGCCGAGGACATCGAACTGGCGCTCGACGCGGCCCACGCCGCCAAGGACGCCTGGGGCAAGGCCTCGCCGATCGAGCGTTCGAACACGCTGCTCAAGATCGCCGACCGGCTCGAGGCCAACCTCGAAAAGCTCGCGCTCGCCGAGACGATCGACAACGGCAAGCCGATCCGCGAAACGATGGCCGCCGACGTGCCGCTGGCGATCGACCATTTCCGCTACTTCGCCTCGTGCGTGCGCGCCCAGGAAGGCTCGATCGCCGAGATCGACCACGACACCGTGGCCTACCACTTCCACGAACCGCTCGGCGTCGTGGGCCAGATCATTCCCTGGAACTTCCCGATCCTGATGGCCGCCTGGAAGCTTGCTCCGGCGCTGGCCGCGGGCAACTGCGTGGTCCTGAAGCCGGCCGAGCAGACCCCGATGTCGATCCTCGTGCTGGCCGAGCTGATCGCCGACATCCTGCCCGCCGGTACGCTCAACATCGTCAACGGCTTCGGCATCGAGGCGGGCAAGCCGCTCGCCACCAACAAGCGCATCGCCAAGATCGCGTTCACCGGCGAGACGACGACCGGCCGCCTCATCATGCAGTACGCCAGCGAAAATCTCATTCCCTGCACGCTGGAGCTGGGCGGCAAGAGCCCCAACATCTTCTTCGCCGACGTCATGGACAAGGACGACGACTTCCTCGACAAGGCGCTCGAAGGCTTTGCGATGTTCGCGCTCAACCAGGGCGAGGTCTGCACCTGCCCGAGCCGCGCGCTGGTCCACGAATCGATCTACGATGCCTTCATCGAAAAGGCGATCAAGCGCGTCGAGGCGATCAAGCTGGGCAGTCCGCTCGACCCCTCGACGATGATCGGCGCGCAGGCCTCGAACGACCAGATGGAGAAGATCCTCTCCTACATCCAGATCGGCAAGGACGAGGGCGCCAAGGTGCTGACCGGCGGCGAACGCGCGATGCACGAAGGCGACATGGCGGGGGGCTACTACGTCCAGCCCACCGTGCTGGAAGGCCACAACAAGATGCGCATCTTCCAGGAGGAAATCTTCGGGCCGGTGCTTTCGGTCTGCAAGTTCTCGAGCGACGAGGAAGCCCTGGAGATCGCCAACGACACGCTCTACGGCCTGGGCGCCGGGGTGTGGACCCGCGACGGGACGCGCGCCTACCGCTTCGGGCGCGGCATCCAGGCGGGCCGCGTGTGGACCAACTGCTACCACATGTACCCCGCGCACGCCGCGTTCGGTGGCTACAAGCAGTCGGGCATCGGTCGCGAGACGCACAAGATGATGCTCGATCACTACCAGCAGACCAAGAACTTGCTGGTCAGCTACAGCCCCAAGGCGCTCGGCTTCTTCTGAGGCAGGGGCGACCGATCGAGGTTCGATACGGCCACAATTCTATCCCGGCGCCCTCTCTCTCACTCCACCAGTCCAGTGGCGCCGGGATTCTCGAGACGGTGGATGGCCTTCGTGCCATCCACCGCTTTTTCGTTTGCACAGATGGCGTTGGAGGCGCACGCCGACGCCATCATGCCGTGCCCATACGGCGCCCGGAGGAGATGAACGATGCCCCAGGTTGTCCTGAACGTGCTCTACAACGCGCCCGCCGATCCCGCTGCGTTCGAGGCATACTACGCCAGCACGCATCTGCCGATCGCGCAGGCGATTCCCTCGCTCGCCAACGTAGTGCTGCTCAAGGGCGTGCCCGGCCCCGATGGCAGCGCGCCGCCCTATTATCGCATGGCGCAGCTGTTCTTCGCCGACGCCGAGACGATGGCCGCTGCGATGGGCTCCGAACAGGGGCAGGCGGCGGTGGCGGATCTGGCGAATTTCGCCAGCGGCGGGGTCCGCGTGCTGGTCGCCGAAGTCGCATGACCACGCTGGCACCGCCGCCGCGCATCCTGGCAACGCCCGAGGCAGAAAGCTGGATCGAGCGGCTGCGCGCGCGCCACGGCGATCTCATGTTCCACCAGTCGGGCGGGTGCTGCGATGGTTCGGCGCCGATGTGCTTCGTGGCGGGCGAGTTTCGCGTCGGCGGGCAGGACGTGCTGCTGGGCACGCTGACCGGCGAGACCCCGGTTTGGATCGGCGCGGCGCAGTTCGAATACTGGCGCCACACCCAGGTCACCATCGACGTGGTGCCGGGACGCGGGTCGGGCATGAGCCTTGAGGCGCCCGAAGGGGTGCGTTTCGTGATCCGCAGCCGGGTGTTCAGCGATGCCGAGAACGCCGCGCTCGAAGCGGCGGGCGAACCGCCGCGGGGCACCGATTAGAGCCTTTTCCAGGCCGGGCGATCGGGCGGCCCGAACCGCCGCTGGTGTATCCCGCCGGGACAGCGCGCCAGCGTGTCTCGCAAAGCGCTTGGCGATCCTTGCCGGGCAGCGTAAGAAACAGGTTCACGTAGCGATTGCGGGGGTTTGAGGCCCACGAGGATCGCCGCCGCCACGTCGTCCGCAACGAGACGACGGCATCGGGAGAGAACGAGACGCATGCAGACCCAGCTCGAGCATGGCGACAGGCCCCTGGTCACCTGTTCCTCACGCGCGCAGGACGTGGACGAGGTGGTGCGCGAACTCGTCGCGGCGATCGACGGGGTGGAGCTGGCCGGTGCGCTGGTGTTCTGCTCGCAGCGCTTTGCCCGTGACGAACTGGCGCAAACGCTCGGTGCCGGATTGCCCGGCGTGCCGCTGATCGGCTGCACCAGCGCGGGCGAGCTGACCGAGCGTGGCTACGACACCGAAAGCGTGCTGCTGGTCGGCTTTCCGGCGGAAAGTTTCTCGATGGTCTCGCTGCGCTTCGACGCGCTCGACCATTTCGATCCGCAGGAGGCGCAAGGCCAGATTCGCCAGCTCGTCGCGGGCGCGCGGCTCGATCATGGTGCGGTGCAGGACCTGCATCAGGTCGCGCTGTTCTTCGTCGACGGGCTCTCGCACCGCGAGGAACTGCTCACGATGACCGCGCAGCACGCGCTGGGCGACATCCAGCTGATCGGCGGGTCGAGCGGCGATGGTCTGTCGTTTCGCCAGACCGGGGTGCTGCACGGGGGCGCGTTCCATTCGGACAGCGCGGTGGTCGCGGTGCTCACCAGTCGCCGCCCGATGCACGTGTTCTGCCAGAGCCCCTACCGCCCCGGCCCCGCGCGCATGGTCATCACCGAAGCCGATCCCGAGACGCGCACCGTGTTCGAGATCAACGCCGCGCCCGCCGCCGAGGAATACGTGCGGCTGACCGNCGCATGGTCATCACCGAAGCCGATCCCGAGACGCGCACCGTGTTCGAGATCAACGCCGCGCCCGCCGCCGAGGAATACGTGCGGCTGACCGGACAGTCGCCCGAAGTGCTCGACGCGCATTTCTTTGCCGCGCACCCGCCGATGGTGCGCACTGGCGGGCAGTACCACGTGCGCTCGATCCAGTCGGCCAACCCGGACGGATCGTTGACCTTCTACTGCGCGATCGACAGCGGCGTGGTGCTCACCGTGGGCGAGCCGATCGACCGGATCGAGTGGATGCGCGAACTGGTCGAGACGGTCTCGCGCGAGGTCGGCACGATCGATCACGTCATCGGCTTCGACTGCGTGCTCAACCGGCTCGACGCCGAGGACCGTCAGATCGTGCGCGAACTCTCGCGGCTTTACGTCGACAACAAGATTATCGGTTTCAATACCTATGGTGAGCAATTCCTCGCAGCGCACATGAACCAGACTTTCAGTGGTCTGGCGATAGGGCGCTGATTCGCACTGGAGGACAGGGGACGGGAGACAGGCGCTCGATGCTCGGAGACAGCCGCAGCGTGCAAGGGGCGGACCGCGCCGGAAAGGGGGCGGGAGGCAAGGCCATGGTGGAGCCCGACGGCGAAGTCGCGGCGCTGCGCAAGCGTGTGGCGCAGCTCGAGAAAATCAACGCCGCGCTGATCGACCGGGTCGAGCGGTCGACCGACATCCAGGGCGGCGCCTTTTCGATGTTCGAGACCGCGATCTCGCTCGAGGCGATGGTGCGTGATCGCACCGGCGCGCTGGAAATCGCGCTTGAGCGGCTCAACGCGGCCAACGCCGAGCTGGCCAAGGCCCACGCCGATGCCACCGCGGCGCGCGTGCTCTTGCGCGATGCGATCGAATCGCTCTCGGACGGGTTTGCGCTGTTCGACGATGAAGATCGCATGATCCTGTGCAACCGCGCGTTCCTGAAGATCTTTCCCTATTTCGAATCGATTTCCGAAAGCGCGCCGGAATTTTCCGAGCTTGCTTCGCGGCTGGCGCGTGCGGGGGCGACGCTGGGGGCGCATCAGGCTCCCGAACGCTGGCTCAAGGATCGTGTTGCGCAGCATCGCCGCGCGCAGGGGGCGCATGTCCAGGCGCTGTCCGACGGGCGCTGGATCCAGATCAACGAGCTGCGCACCAGCCAGGGCGGTACGGTGGGCATCTATACCGACATCACCTCGGTCAAGGCCGAGGACGCCCGTCAGCGCGCGCGCGAACTGGCCGAACGCAATCTCGCGCTCCAGGCGACGCTCGACACGCTGTCCGAAGGCGTGTGCCTGTTCGACGCGGTGGGGCGGCTCCAGGCGTGGAACGAGGGTGCGCTCTCGCTGCTCGGGCTCGACGACGTGCGCAGCAATGCAGAGGGCAATCCGGGGATCGAGAACCACGAGATGCTGCGGCGCTGGTGCATCGGCAAGCACGGGCTCGACTGCCCCGAGGCGCTCGACTGGCGCGAGGGCGGCGAGGCGCGCGCGGCGGGGCAGCTCGAAACCGCCTGCATGATGGCCGATCGGCACATCGTCATCCGTTCGGTCCCGCTCAAGAACGGGGGTATGGTGTTCACCTTCGACGATGTGACCGACCACGTGCGCTTCCAGCGTTCGCTGACCGAGACCGCCGAGACGCTCGAACGGCGCGTCGTCGAACGCACCGCCGAACTGGTCGAGGTCAACCAGCAACTGATCGAGGCCAAGAACGAGGCGGAGACCGCGAACCGTTCGAAAACCAGCTTCATCGCCTCGGCCAGCCACGACCTGCTGCAACCGCTCAACGCCGCGCGGCTGTTCGTTTCGGCGATGGACGGCATGGCGATGCCGCCGCGCCAGTCGAGCCTCGTCGAACAGGCCTCGACCGCGCTCGATTCGGTGGAAGACCTGCTCGAGGCGCTGTTCGAGATTTCGCGGCTCGATGCCGGCGCCGTCCAGCCCGAGATCGAGCCGCTCGCGCTCGAAGGAATCCTCAGCGCGCTGCGCATCGAATTTGCGCCGCTGGCGGGCGCGGGCGGGCTCGATTTCACGATCGCGCAGACCGACTTGTGGGTGCGCTCGGACGCGCGTTTGCTGCGCCGCGTGCTGCAGAATTTCGTCTCCAACGCGATCCGCTACACCGAACAGGGCAGCGTGCGGGTCGAAGTGCGCGAGAACGGGGGCGAGGTCTGTGTCACCGTGCGCGACACCGGGCCGGGCATCGCGGAGGACGATCGGGACCAGATCTTCGAGGAATTCCGCCGGGTCGGCAAGACGCAGAAGATTCCCGGCAAGGGGCTGGGCCTGGCGATCGTGCGCCGCGTGACCGCGCTGCTCGATCATGCGATCCATCTCGATACCGCGCCGGGCAAGGGCGCCGCGTTCACGATCTGCGCGCCCTCGTGCGCGCCTGAGGCACGCGCGAGCGATGCGCCGCTGGCGCTGCAGGGAACTGCCGCGCGGGCGGGGGGGATGGTGCTGGTGGTCGACAACGACCCCGCGATCCTGCTCGGCATGGAGGCGCTGCTCGAGAACTGGGGGCTCGACGTGGTGACGGTGACCGACCCGTCCGACCCGGCGGCGGCGGCGGCGCTCGAACAGGACCTGGCGATGCTGATCGTCGACTACCACCTCGACGATGCGCTGACCGGCGAGCGCGCGGTGGCGATGCTGCGCGAAAGGGCGGGGCGCACGATCCCGGCGATGCTCATCACCGCCGATCGCAGCGACGAGGTGGCCGAAATGGCCGCCGGGCTCGGCCTGCCGGTGCTCAACAAGCCGGTCAAGCCCGCGCGCTTGCGGGCCTTGCTGCGCCAGCTGGACGTGCTCTGAAAGGCACGGACGGGCTATCGGTTCAGGCGATCGGCATGGACTGCGCGGGCACCGTGGCGGTGGTTAGAGGCGGGTGCGCTCCTGCGCTGCGGCGCGCGGCTTGCGGGTCAGCCGGCCGAGCAGGGTGGGCAGCTTCCTTTTCGGAGCGTGACCGGTCGCGTTGGGTTGGCGTTGTGCCAGCGCGACGGCCGAAGCTGGCGGGAGCGCCTTTGCCGACGCCGTGTCCGGACTGGCGTTGGCCGGGGCCGGACGTCGCCAGCCGGGACATTCGCCGATCAGGACGAAGCTTTCGAAAACCAGGTCGTTACGGCTGGTGAAGATGACGTTTCCGTCCTCGGTGGGCATGACGTAGCCGTAGGCGCTGATCGCGACATGGCCGCGCTCCACGCGGGGTCTGTTGTAACTGAAAATCCATTCGCGCGCGCGCGATTCGACTAGTTTCACGGGTGCGTGGTCGGCAATCGTGTCGGTCAGGCGCACACGACCGGTGTCGATCGAGAGGAAGAAGGCCTTGCCGTCGATTTCGGTCTGCAGATGGACGTCTTCGCCTTGAAGTCGCACGAAGATGGGATGCTGATGCGCTTCGGGCTGGATTTGTTGCGCCATGCACATGGTTTTCGCCAGGGTGTCGTAGCACAGCAATCCACCGTGAAACGACATCAGGTATTGCCGCGAACTACCCGGATCAAGCGGGGTGTCGCCCAGCTTGAGATTGATGATCTGCGGCGCCAGGTCGCCACGCCCGGCCCTGCGCAGGTGGTAGTAAAGCCGCCCGAAGCGGCGGTCCCAGTGCCGCAGGTTCTCATATTTGCCCTGGCGCCGCAGCGCATTGTTCAGCAGCCGGGCGCAGAGCACTGGCTTTCGTTCCATGCGGGTGTCGATGATCCGCTGGACGGTACGCCAATGCCGGCGCCTGACGTCCAGCAGCGTGGCCAGCACGTCAGCCTGAAGCCCGTGGGCCATGGCCATTGTAATTCGGCGCATATTGTCGTTGCCCGACAGATGGTCGGCGATGCCGTGTTCGGTGTAGAAGGTCGGGGCTGGTATGGCGTTGGGCATCTCGTCGAGAATGCGTAGCGCGTGTTGCTTGTCGGCCTCGTAGAGAGGGTCGTAGGCGATGAAGACCATGCCCGCAGCATCCTCGCGCCGCAGGCCCATTCCGCGCATATCCTCACGAAAGTAGGTGTCGACGTAGCGCCGTTCGATCTGGGGAAATTCGGTCTCGTCGAGCGAGAATTTCGGTGCGAGTGCGAGCGTGGCGCGCGCGCGCAGACGACGCGACAGCCGAATGGCGGTGTGCGCTCCCATCGAGCAGCCCATCAGGACTACGGTTTCGTATGGCGTGATCAGTTCTTCGATCTTGGCGACAAACGCGTCTTCGTCAGGGCTGATGAACCAGTTGTCGACCTTTGTGGTGACGCCGATCGCTGAAATCTCGATTTTGTCGAAGAGGCCCATGCCCCAAAAGGTGGTCAAGGCTTCGTGCGTGACACCACCGGGCGCGAAGGAGACGACAACCAGATCATTGGTCTTGTGTTGGTGGTGAATAACAATTTCGCACCCTTCGAAAACAATCACGCTTTACCCCAAAATTGCCGACGTGCGTTTCACTCCACGCTTGTCTTGAGCGAAATCAGGGGGGGGTGCAACCGGGTTCTGAACCTACAGTGTATAGAAAAATGGTGTTAATCTTTGTAAATGAAAAATTTCCTGGCGGAGATGTGGCGCAAGATCGAGGGACGTGAAGCGCCGTGAATTTGCTCCTGCAAGGGTCTGGAGCCGTTCTTACCCGCAGGCGCCCTCAATCAGCCGCGAAAGCCGACCTTGCCGGCCATGATGACCGCCTGCGTGCGCGAGAAGACGTTCATCTTCTGGAGGATCGCCGAGACGTGCGCCTTCACCGTGGTCATCGAGACGTCGAGTTCGTAGGCGATCTGTTTGTTGAGCCGACCGGCGACGAGGTGGCTGAGCACCACGCGCTGCTGCGGGGTGAGCGTGTCGATGCGCGCGCGGATCATGTCCTCTTCTGCGCTTTGCGTCTCGTCGCCTTCGAGTTCGGGCATGTAGATTTCGCCCGAGAGCACGAGTTGCAGCGCCTCGACGATGGCCGGGCGTTTGAGCGACTTGGGCACGAAGCCCGCCGCACCCGCCTGGAGCGCGTCGCGCACCACGTTGCGGTCGGTCACGCCCGAGACCATCACCACCGGGGTGGCCGGGAACCGGTCGCGCAGCGCTTCGAGCCCGGAGAGGTGCGAGACGTCGGGAATGTTGAGGTCGAGCAGGACCAGATCGACATCGCCCCCGCCCGCCAGCGCGCTGAGCGCGCTTTCGAGGCTGTCCGCCTCGAGGATTTCGCAGGACGGGAAGGCATCGTCGAAGATCGAGCGCAGGCCATCGCGCACGAGCGAGTGATCATCGACAATCAGAACCTTGTCGGGGCTGGTCATATCGCCCATCGTGGCTCCCAATCCGGCCATTGCAGTCATCGTCATATCCCGAGGATGGGGTGGAGCGCCAGCGCGGGATTGCCCTACGGTCGGGAAGGGCTCTCCACTGTGCGGCGCTCCGGTTACCATCGCGTTTCCTTCGTACCTGGTTACTGGGACTATCGGGGCAGTTTGAACACCCAGAGCATGCCGCCCTGGCTGATTTCCTTGAAGGTCTTGGCGACTTCACCGCCCCACAGCGGCACCGCGCCGCCCCAGCCGGACATCACCGCGACGTATTGTTCGCCGTCCTGCTCCCAGGTGATCGGCGAGCCGACCACGCCCGAGCCGGTCTGGAATTTCCACAGCTCCTTGCCGGTCTTGGCGTCGAAGGCCTTGAGATAGCCTTCGGGCGTGCCGGTGAAGACGAGGTTGCCCCTGGTCGTCAGCACGCCGCCCCACAGCGGGGCCTTGTTCTTGTATTCCCACACGATCTTGCCGGTCTTGGGGTCCATCGCGCGCAGCGCGCCGATGTGGTCCTCGGCGATCGGCTTGATGGTGAAGCCCGCGCCCAGGTACGCCGCGCCCTTCTTGTAGGCGATCGGTTCGTTCCAGATGTCCATGCCCCAGTCGTTGGAGGGGATGTAGAACAGTCCGGTGTCCTGTGAATAGGCCATCGGCATCCAGTTCTTGCCGCCCAGGAACGACGGGCTGGAGAACACCGGCGTGCCCTTTTCTCCGCTGCCGGGCGCGCCGGGACGGCCCGCCTCGATGTAGTTGGGGCGCCCGGTCTTGAGGTTGATGCCGTCGGCCCAGGTCGTCTGCATGACGAACTTGTGCGCGCCCAGCAGCTTGCCGTTGCTCCGGTCGAGCACGTAGAAGTAGCCGTTGCGGTCGGCCTTGGCGCCCAGCTTCATCGCCTTGCCGTTGATCGTCGCGTCGAACGGCACGAATTCGTTCACGCCGTCGAAGTCCCAACCGTCGTGCGGGGTGGTCTGGTAGTGCCACTTGATGACGCCGGTGTCGGCATCGATCGCCAGCGTGGAGGAGGTGTAGAGGTTGTCGCCGGGGCGCAGGTGGCTGTTCCAGGGCGCCGGGTTGCCAGTGCCGAAGAAGAGCAGGTTGGTGGAGGGATCGTAAGTGCCGCCCAGCCAGGTCGCGCCGCCGCCGGTCTTCCACAGGTCGCCCTGCCAGGTGGCGTTGAGCTTGCCGGTCATGCCGTTGGGCTGACCGTTGAGCGTGCCGACGTGGCCTTCGATGACCGGACGGGTCCAGACCAGTTCGCCGGTTTCCACGCTGCGCGCCTGGACTTCGCCAACGATGCCGAATTCACCGCCCGAATTGCCGGTGATGACCATGTCCTTGACGATCAGCGGGGCGGCGGTGGCCGAGTAGCCGGCCTGGTAGTCGGCGGTCTTCTTGTTCCACACGACCTTGCCGGTCTCGCGGTTGAGCGCGATGAGGTGCGCGTCGAGCGTGGCGAAGATGATCTTGTCGCCGTGGATCGCCGCGCCGCGGTTTACCACGTCGCAGCAGGGCATGATGCCGTCGGGCAGGCGCGCGTCGTATTCCCACTTCTTCTCGCCGGTGCGCGCGTCGAAGGCGAACAGGCGCGAATAGGAACCGGTGACGTAGATGGTGCCGTCGTAGACCAGCGGCTGGGCTTCCTGGCCGCGCTGCTTTTCCCCGCCGAGCGAGGCGGCGAAGGCGGGCACGAGCTTGGTCACGTTGGACGAATTGAGCTGGTCGAGCGAGGAAAAGCGCTGCTGCCAGGGGCCCATGCCGTAGCTCAGCACGTCGCCAGGCGTTGCGGCATCGTTCATCAGGTCGCTGCTGGTCGGGCCGTTCGCATCGGCCAGCACCGGCGCCGTGACGAGTGCGCTGGCAGCCGCCAGGCCGGCCATGAATTGGGTAAAACGCCGCTTCATCCTATCCCTCCTTGTTGGGGTAACCGCCGGGGATTCGTTCTTGGGAAAATGCCCCCCATGTCCCCGGTCGCTGGCCAGCAGACTAGGCACTGGCGGTGCGCGAACAATTGCACCTTGGGAGGATGAAGTAGGTATTGCTGCGCAGCAAACGGCGCCAAACGGCGCGCGAACGGCACGCAAACGGTCTGGCCCACCCTGGGCTGGTGCGTCCCGGCCCAGGTGGTTCGGGGGGCGCCGGTCGCAGTCGGCACCCCCGTCCCCCTGTTCACGATTTCGGCTGGCTTGCCAGTGCGGGTTGCCAGCCGACTCCGTGCCGAGCGAAAAGCGCGCTCATGCGGCCATCGGCGATCATCGCGTCGATCGTTTCCTCGAGCGCAAAGCCCAGGTTGCGCGAATCCTCGCGCACCGCGATGCCGATGTCCCATCCCGGCGAAAGCATCATGGGCAGCGGGCCCTTGCGCTTGCGGATACCGGCGTTGGGTTCGTCGGCGAGTACGGCCTCGATCTGCGCGCGGGTGGCGACGGCGAAGTCGGCCTCGCCATCGCCAAGCGCGGCGATCGCCTCGTAGCCGGTGCGCTTGTGCACCACGTCCTTGGCAAGCGCGCCGCCGGCGTGGCCGAGGAGGTAGAAGTCGGGCACCGAATCGAGTTCGGCGGCGACCGGGCGGCCCTTGAATTGCGCGGGCACGACCTCGCAATTGCCCGCATCGGCGGCGCAGGCGGCGCCGAAATTCTCGCGGTAATAGGGCGCAAGGAACACGACGTTGTCCTCTTGCTGCATGATCGTGCGATCAAACGGCACGTGCAGCATGACGTCGCAGCGCTGGAAGCCGAGCAGGCCACCGCGCCACACCACGTTGCGCAAATCGTCGGAGAGTTCCTCGTCTGCGGGAAACAGCGCGATGTCCGCGCGTACGTTCAGGCTTTCGGCCAGCGCGCGGGCAAGATCGACGTCGATCCCGGCGGGCTTGCCGCCCTCATCCCACGACCAGGGCCGGTTGTCGGTGTAGAGCCCCACGCGCAGAACGCCCAGCTCGCGCACTTTAGCGAGCGGGGCGGCGAGCAGCGGAGCCGGGCGCAGGAGCGCGGGCACAGCCAGCGTTCCTGCGGTAGCGATCAGACCCTTCAGGAGGGACCTGCGACACCCCTCCATCGGCCTTACTCGTCGGTGTGCTGGGTTTCGAGCCAGGTGCGGATCGCCCAGCCCGCCTTTTGTCCCAGCACTTCGCCGAAGGGCGGCATGTAGACTTTGCCGTCGTGGCTCGAGCCGTGCTGGAAACGCTCGACGAACCATTCGTCGCCCGAGGGACCGAGTTCGAGGTAGCGCAAGTCGGGCGCGATTCCGCCCGAGATGGCCTCGAGCCCGTGGCAGCGCGCGCAGTTCTGGCCATAGGCGGATTCGCCGATCTGGGCGGCCTTGGCCTTCACTTCGGGCGCGGCGTTGGCATAGGGGTTTTCCGTAAGCCAGGTCTCGTTGCCACCGGCCAGATCGGGCAGCGCCGACGTGTCGACGGCCTGGGGGGTCACGTTGCCATGGGCGAGCAGGGTGGAGGCGGCGCTCAGCGCCGTGATGGCTGCCGCCGCGATCAGGGCCGCGCGGCCGGTGGAAATCGTCATGGGTTCAGTCATCCTCTGCGACATCGGGGCTCGATCGAGCTGTCCCCGTTTGTTGCCTGCGATGTAACGCGATGCTGCGCCGCACCCCAATTGGACCATGGTACAAGACCAAGGTGCAATTCCCTTTGTCACGCTAAAGTCTAGGTTTGCGCAACTATGGAGAGACGTCTGAAAAGCCGCGCGCTTCTTGGTTGCGCCCTGTCGCTTGCTCTTAGCTTCAGCCTGCCGGTACGGGCCGCCGACGATTCGGGGCGGGGGAGTTCGGAACCGGCCGTGCCCACCCGCGCCTACGTCAGCAACGAGCGTTCCTCGAGCGTTACCGTCGTCGATCTGGCGAGCAACCGGGTCATTGCCGAGTGGCCCGTCGGCCAGCGCCCGCGCGGCATCGCGATGACGCGCGACGGCAAGTACCTGCTGATCTGCGTCAGTCTCGACAACGCGGTGGAAGTGCGCGATCCGCACAGCGGTGCGCTGATCCGCACGCTGCCCTCGGGCGCTGATCCCGAACAGTTCTTTCCCAGCCACGACGGACGCCTGCTGTTCGTCGCCAACGAGGACAACGCGGCGGCGACCGCGATCGATCTCGCCGCGGGCAAGGTGGCCTGGCAGGTCGCGGTCGGCGAGGAGCCCGAAGGCATCGCGCAGAGCCCCGACGGCAAGTGGCTGCTGGTGACCAGCGAGGAGGACAACGTCGTCGCCTGGGTCGACACGGCCAGCCACGAAGTGGTCGAGGAGATGGAAACCGACGCGCGGGTATGGGTCGGCGCGGAAATGGCGGGCACGGTCCACATCGCCGACGTCGCCAGCCGCAGCATCGTCAAGACGCTGACCTTCGCGCCACCGGGCGTTCCGGCCTACAAGGTCATGCCCTGCGGTATCCGCTTCACGCCCGATGGCAAGACCGCGCTGGTCGCGCTGGGCCGCGCCGATGCGGTGGCGATCGTCGATGTGGCAAGCGCTACGGTGCGCGGTTATGTCGCGGTGGGCGAGCGGCCCTGGCACCTCGCGATCGAGCCCGACGGCCGCCGCGCGCTGGTCGCCAACGGGGCGAGCGACACGCTCTCGCTGGTCGACATCGCGGCGATGAAGGTCATCGCCACGATCCCGGCGGGCAAGGGCCCCTGGGGCGTGGCGCTGGGCAATTGAAGCGCGCCGGTGCGCCTTTTCCCAACACCCGCTTAGTCCAAAGTACTACGGTCTAAAGTCCAATATCGCAGGCCCGCCCGCCCCTCCATGTTCGTGAACAGTCGCAGGAATAGACGACACACATAGACCTCAGGAGGGGATGGACGATGATCGCAAAGATCATGCTGCGCGGCACGGTCGCGCTGGGGGCTCTTGCCATGACCACCGCGCCGGCCTTTGCCGGTACGGGCGAAATTCTGCTCAAGCGCCTTCACGAAAAAGGCATTTTGACGGATGAGGAATACAACGAACTGCTTGCCGAGGAGCAGCAGTCCGAACAGCGCGAGGCGCATCAGAACGCGGTGATCGCGGTGACCGAAGCTCCGGCGACGGCCACCGAGAAGGCGCAGGGCGCGCTCGACCACGACAAGTTCGTAAAGATGACCGACAGCGGCATCGGCTTCGAGGTCGGACCGGCCACGATCAAGTTTGCCGGTTCGGTCAACGGTTTCTACGTCCACGACAATCCCGCCACGGCTTCGGCGACGACTTCGGTCGTGGGCGGTATCGCAAGCGTGGGCACCAAGAATTCAAGCGCGGTGCGCAACGGCCTGCTGCCCGGCTTCCTGACCGTTTCGGTTTCCACCCAGCAGGCGGGCTGGGACGTCAACGCCTTCTTCGGGCTCTATCCGGGTATCAACTCGGCCGCCTGGGGCGCGCTGGGCGCCAACAACGGTGGCCAGCCCACCGCGCTGGCCACCGCCGGTATCGACGCCCGCCAGACCTACATGACCTTCGGCAAGCCCAAGTTCGGCACGATCAAGATCGGGCGCGACATCGGGCTGTTCGGTTCGGATGCGATCCTCAACGACATCACGCTGCTCTCCTCGGGTTCCCCCGGCGGCAACGTGGCGCCCGCCAACACCACGCTGGGGCGCATCGGATCGGGCTACATCTACACCGACTTCCAGCCACAGATGACCTACTCGACGCCCAAGCTCGGCGGCTTCCAGGCCTCGGTCGGGGTGTTCCAGCCGCTGTCCTCGCTGACCGGACCCGCGCAGGCCAACTCGCAGCCGGGCTTCCAGGGCAAGCTGACCTATGATGGCACGTTCGGGGGCGTGGGCGCGCACCTGTGGGCCTCGGGCGTGAGCCAGAAGCACGACATGACGGCGGGCGGCGACTACACCGGACGCGGCCTCGACGTCGGCGCCAAGGTGACCGCGGGCCCGATCGCGGTGACCGGCTACTACTACACCGCCGAAGGGCTCGGTACGACGGTGCTGGGGCTGTTCGACACCGACGCCTCGGGCAACACCCGTTCGAGCGATGGTTTCTATGTCCAGGGGCTCGCTACTTTCGGCAAGTTCGCGGTGGGCGGCAGCTACGGCGAAAGCTCGCTCGACTACGCCAACGCCGCCGATGCGCTGGCCAACCCCGATCTGGTCAAGACCAACGCCAGCACCGTCGGGCAGGTGCGCTACAGCCTGACCAGCTGGGTCACGCTGATCGGCGAATACGTCCACTCGAAGGCCAAGGCCCATTCGGGCAATTCGGCTTCGAGCGACGCGCTCGCGCTTGGGGGTATCCTCTTCTTCTGACAGGTCCCCGGCTCCGCGGCCTTTCCCCTGACGCCGCGGGGCCGCCGTCCGACGGCCCTTGCCTTTCATCGTTGCTCTCTCGCGATGAAGGCGGGGCCGCCGGTTACCCACCGTGCTCTCCGCAATCCCACTCGTCATCCGTGAAAGTCGCAGAAAATTATGGTTGACCGGAATTTGCCGCGCGGGCGTGCCGCCTCGACGCCTGTCGTCGGGGGGCTGGCCATCGCCCTGTTCGCCGCCACGTTCGCTCCCGCCCCGGTTCGCGCCGAAGAGGCCGCCGATGTCGCGGGTGAGGCTATTCTCGTTACCGGCAAGGGGCTCAAGGATACGCCGGGCACACCGGCTTATTCGACGCAGATCCTTGCGCGCGACGCGCTCGTCTCGGCGTCCTCGGGGCGGATCGAGGATGGGCTGTCCGCGATTGCGGGCTTCCAGCAGTTTCGCCGTTCGGACAGCCGTTCCTCCAACCCTTCGGCGCAAGGCGTGACCTTGCGCGCGCTGGGCGGAAACGCCTCGAGCCGGGCGCTGATCCTGCTCGACGGGGTGCCGATGGCCGATCCGTTCTTCGGCTACATTCCCTTTACCGCGCTTTCGCCCGATGCGCTGGGTTCGGTGCGCATCACGCGCGGCGGCGGTTCGGGGCCGTTCGGCGCAGGCGCGCTGTCGGGCACGATCGCGCTGGAAAGCGCCGACGCCGATCAGCTCGGCCTGGTCACCGCCAGCCTGCTTGGCGACCAGCGCGGAGAAAGCGAGGCGAGCGCCAGTTTTGCGCCGCGCCTTGGTGGCGGCTTTGCCGTGCTCACCGGGCGGTGGGACCGGGGCAAGGGGTTCTGGACCACGCCCGCCGACCAGCGCGTGGACGCCAGCGTGCGGGCGAAATACGAATCATGGTCGGTTGGCCTGCGCACTGTCGCCCCGCTGACCCCCGACATCGAACTTCAGGCCCGCGCGCTGGTCTTTCGCGACAACCGCACGCTGCGCTTTGCCGGCGCGGACAGCGCGAGCGAGGGGCAGGATGCGAGCCTGCGCCTCGTCGGGCGCGGGGCCTGGGCCTTCGACGCGCTGGCCTATGTCCAGATGCGCAATTTCTCCAACGTCGTCGTTTCCTCGACCCGCTTCGTGCCCGTGCTCGACCAGTACAAGACCCCTGCGACCGGGATCGGTGGCAAGCTGGAACTGCGCCCGCCGGTGGGCGAGGCGCATACGCTGCGGCTGGGGCTCGATGCCCGCCGCGCTTCGGGCACGATGAACGAGACCGCGATCAGCGCGATGACCTCCAAGGTCACCGAACGGCGCAAGGCGGGCGGCGACAACACCGACCTGGGCTTCTTCCTCGAGGACGACTGGCGGCTGGGTGCGCTGACGCTGACCGGCGGGGTGCGCGCCGATCGTTCGATCATCGCCAATGGCACTTACGCGACGCGCAGCGCCGACGGGACGCTGACCGGACGCACCGATTACGCGCGGCAGGCCGATTGGGGGCTGACCGCCCGTGGCGGCGCGCTGGTCGCGCTGTCGGACGCGGTGAAGCTGCGCGCGGCGGCCTATTCGGGGCTGCGCCAGCCCACGCTCAACGAACTCTACCGCCCCTTCACGGTCTTTCCGGTGACCACGCTCGCCAACGCCGAGCTGCGCAACGAACGGCTGGTCGGCTACGAGGCCGGGCTCGACCTGACCCCGCTCGAGGGGGTGCGTTTCTCACTGACCGGGTTCGACAACCGCGTGCGCCACGCGATTGCCAACGTGACGATCGGAACGAACCTGCGCCAGCGCCAGAACCTGCCCGCGATCGATGCGCAAGGGGTGGAGCTGGGCGCCCACGTTGCGCGCGGGGTGCTGCGCTTCGATGGGTCGCTGCTGTGGAACGAGGCGCGGGTCGACGGGCGCGGTGCCTCGGCCGATCTTGACCGGATGCGGCCCGCGCAGACCCCGCGCTTCGTCGCTTCGGGCACGCTCGGCGTGGTGCCCGCGCAAGGCTGGAAACTCTCGGCCACGCTGCGCCATGTCGGCGCGCAGTACGAGGATGACCAGGAGACCGACATCTTGCCCGCGGCCACCACGCTCGACCTCTTTGCCGAGTTCCCGCTCGCCGCGCGCGCGAAAATCGTGCTGCGCGCGGAAAACCTCTTTGACGAAACCATCATTACCCGCAACCAAGGAGGATCGATGGACCTTGGCGCGCCCCGGACGCTGTGGGCGGGCCTGCGTTGGGGGATGTGACACGCCATGACGGATACGAAGTACAACGCCGGTGCGCGCGCGCTGCACTGGCTGATCGCGCTGCTGATTGTCGTCAATATCGCGCTCGGCCTGCTTCACGATCCGCTTGAAGAAGTGGTCTCGCTCATGCCCGCGCACAAGGCGATCGGGATGAGCGTGCTGGCGCTCTCGGTGGTGCGGCTGGGCTGGCGCATGGCCTGGACCGCGCCTGCCTATCCGGCCTCGATGACCGCATTGGAAACGCGGGCGGCCAAGCTCCTGCATGGCGTGCTTTACCTGTTCATGATCGCCATGCCGCTCAGCGGCTGGATCATGTCCTCGGCGGGCAAGTACCCGCTGTCGTGGTTCGGCCTGTTCGACCTGCCCAAGCTGCCGGTGGTCAAGGACAGCCCGATCGCCGGTATCGCGCACGAGATGCACGAAGTCGGTGGCTACCTGCTGATCGCGCTGGTGCTTGGCCATGTCCTTGCCGCGCTGCGCCACCACTTCGTGCTCAAGGACGGTATCCTGCGGCGAATGCTCTGACGGTGAGGGGGGCAGGGAGCCTCCCCTTTCGCGCGGGTCGTTTGCTGAGGCCGCCTATTCGGGCTTGAGCGCGGGCAGCACGTTCATTTCCAGCGCGGGGTAGAAGTGCGAGACGCTGCGCTGCAGTTCGTAGCGCGCGCAGGCCAGCGAGGCGAAGCGTTCGGGAATCGCGATCATGCCCGCCTCGCTCATCGTCAGCCCGCTGTCGGCGGCCTGGTTGAGCGCGCTTTCGAGCCAGCGCAGCCAGTCGCGCGTCTGCGCGATCGCGCGGCCCTTGTCGTCGAGCGGGCCGTGGCCCGGCAGCAGCACACGGTGCGGCGTTGCGGCCAGCGTGTCGAGCGCGCGCGGCCACGCGGCCAGGTTCGCGTGCGGGGTGGAAGGGGCGCGGTCATGGAACACCAGATCGCCGGCGAGCAGTGTCGCGGTGGAGGTGTCGAGCAGCGCGAGGTCGGCGTGGCTGTGCCCGCAGAGCGCCAGCAGCCGCAACGCGCGGCCGCCGAAAGTCACTTCTCCTGCGCGCACGTCGCCTTGCGGGATAGCGATCTGTGTGCCCTTCATCCAGTCGGCGAGGATGCGGTACATGGCATCGGAAAAACCCTCGACGTCGCGCAGCAGGTCTTCGCGCGTGCCGGGCAGCGCGTGGACGATCTGCGGGGCAAAGGCTACCGCGCCCAGCGCGTGGTCGGGGTGCAGGTGGCTGACGTAGACGCGCGCCACGGGCTTGCCGGTAAGGCGGAGCGCGAGTGCGGCCATCGCCTCGCCATCGGCGAGCGAGACACCGGGGTCGAACAGCACGGGTCCGGCATCGGTGGCGATGATCGCGCGGTTGGCGATCGCCCCGCCGTTGGCAAAGGCGATCGGCGCATCGACGCCGCGCACCATCCATACGCCGGGGGCGATGGCTTGGGCCTTGGGCTGGTAGGTGCCCGCAAACGTCTCGCCGCGGGCGGCAAGCGGCCCGAGGGCGGGGAGTGCCAGCGATCCGGCGATCAGCGTGCGGCGCGACAACGTCATGACGGGGTCCGGGGGCTGGAGACGCCTTCGCCGGGGATGATCCCCTTGAATTCGAGCCCCGAGGTATCGCGCGCGGTGACGGCGTAGGCGGACTGATGCCCCTTGAGCAGCAGCGTGAACACCGGGTCCTCGGCCACCGACCCGTGCATCGCCATCCGCGTCAGCACCGCGCCGCCGGCATCGGCGATGGTCAGCGTTTCGAGGTTGTAGGCGGGAATGTTCTCGACCAGCCCGGTGTCCATCGGGTGGCGCACCGCGATGCGCAGGCGCGTGTCGTCCGCGCCCGGCCAGGCGCGCCCGTGCAGTTCGCCCAGATGGTCGGCCCAGTCGCCCTTGACCCGGCTCACCGGAGGGGCCGAACAGCCGCCCCCGGCCGCATCGACCCATTCCCCGGCGACGTGCCAGACCCCGTCGCCCGTTTGCACCGCTGCGCGCACCGGGGTGCGCTGGTCGAGCTTGATGCGCGTGGCGACGAAGGGCTGGGCGAGGGGACCGGGGGTGTAGTCGATGGCCAGCGGGATCGGGTTGAGATCGGCAAAGAGCAGGATACGCTGCACCGTGCCAAGCGCGCGCGCGTCGATCGTGACGGGAAAGGCGTGCTGGTTCTCGGCTATCTGCGGCACGAGGATGCGCACCGCCGCATCGAAGTGCACCGGCGCGTCCGAAAACAGGCGCCGGGCGTGGTAGACCCACATCGGCGAGCCCAACGGATCGGCCGGGAATGCGGCCGGTGGCTGCGCGGCTGACGGTGAGGCGTCCTGCGCCCCGGCCGCGTTTGCCAGCGCCAGCAGCGCCCCTCCAAGGAATGCGTTTCGCGTCATACCATTTGGCAATGTAGATGCCCCGGCCCACGCTCCATATTGCACCTTCGGTCGATACGGAATCCGTGGACGTTGCCCCGCTTTTTGCCCTGCCTTCTGCTCTGTCATCTTGGTTCGTTGCTGGCGCTCTACCCCGGCGCAGGGGCCCGTGCGCAAGCGGCAGGCGGGGCAGCGGCAGACGTGCAGCAAAACGTGCAGCATGACGCACGTCCTGTCGCCGGGGTGTTTGATGGGGTGTTTGATGCCGGGGGCTACCGCACCGCGCGTTACCGCGCTCCGGTGGACCGCGACCCCGCTCCGGCGCGGCGCATCGCGCAGGATCAGGCGCTGCGCCTCGTACCTGGACGGGACGCGCTGTTCATCGACGTTCTTCCGGTCGAAAGCGGCTGGCGCGATCCGCAGAACGGGGTCTGGCGGCTGGCCGAGCCGCACGGGAGCATTCCCGGTGCGCTGTGGCATCCCGAAACCGGGCGGGGCGCGCCCGATCCCCGGCTTTGGGCCGCGCTGCGCGAAGCGGTTGCCCGCGTCCGCGCGCAGCATCCGGACTGGCCGGTGGTGTTGTTCTGCCGGGCTGATTGCTGGATGGGCTGGAACGCTGCGCGCCGCCTGGCGAATGAGGGGGTTACGCAGGTCTACTGGTATGGTGAAGGCATAGATGGGTGGCACGCGGCGGGGCATGTTCTCTCCCCGGTGTCGCCCGTCCTGGTCCGGCCGCAAGGCGCGGCGGCGGGATCGGAAAAATAGATCCCGGAAAAAAACAGGTCGCAAAAGTCAGGATAGAGGACGCATGATCCGCATATTCGTGTTGTTCGAGCGCAAGAAGGGTGCACGCTTCGATCGCCATTACTGCCGCACGGCCCACCTTGCCGCGATTCGTGCGGTGTGCGAGCCGCACGGGCTGGTCGATGTCGAATGCCTGTTCCCGATTGCCGAGAACGACCCTTACGAAGCGATCATCGTGCTGCGCTACCCGCGCCCGGATTGCCTCGAGGCGGTTCTTGCGGACCCCGAAAGCCGGCGCCTGTTTGCCGACGTCGCCCGCTTCACCGATATTCTGCCACGCCTTTCGCGCATGGCCTGACGCGAACAGAGCGCCCGGTGAAGGGCGCTTTGTCGCAGTTCCTGTTCGAAATACCCGGATCGGGCGGTTCTACGAAGGCGGGGGCGGGGCGGGGGCGTGGACTGGCGCCGTGAAATTCGCATTTTCGCGTGAATGTTCAAACGGGCTCTCCCCGCCTCGAGGGAGGCCCGTCGCGCCGGTGTCGATCAGTGCAGCGTCTTGAGGTAGGCGATGATCGCCGCGCGCTGCTCGGGGTTCTTGAGGCCGGGGAAGCTCATGCGGTTGCCCGGAATCAGCGCGCGCGGGTTTTCCAGCCACTGGTCGAGCGTGGCCTCGTCCATGGTCAGTCCCGAATTCTTGACCGCGTCCGAAAACGCGAAGCTGCCCTGGCCCATCGTGTGGCCATAAACGCCGTAGAGATTGGGGCCGAGCTTGTCGGGCGCGCCCTTGGCCGCGTTGTGGCACACCGCGCAGCGCGCGAAGGCCGCGGGCGGCTGGACGGCGGCCACGGGCTCGGGTTTGGGCTCGGGTTTCGCAGGCGCGGGCGGGGCGGGCGCCTTGACCACAGGTGGCACCGGGGTGGCGGTGGGGACGGGCGTGGCGATCGGTGTGGCGCTGGCCGTCGGGCTGGGCTCGGGCAGGGGGGAATCCGGGGCGCTGGGGGAGGACAGCGGAGCCTCTTGTGCGGCGGGGGCTGCGCTTTCGTGTGCGGCGCTGGCCGTGGTTTCGGGGGCGCTCGGGGCATCCTGGCCCGAGCAAGCAGCCAGCGCGAGCGCCAGGGGCAGCGGGGCAAGCGCGATGAGCGCGCGCGGGCTGCGGGCCGGTTGGTAACGCATGGAATCTCTCCCGTTTCGATTCTTGTCCTCGTCATCGCATGTTCGCCGAGGGCGCGGGTATTGCACTTTGGTCCGTTGCGGGGCGCCCTGGTGGCAAGCGAAAAAATGCAGGAAAATTTTTGCCTTAAAATGGCTGTATTCCGGGTTTTTTGGTGGGGTATGGGCCAATTGGGCGGGGGGCGTCGGAAAATAATCGACGCGACTCGCTTGCAGGGTCCGGAATCGTCTGCTAGGGGCGCGCTCCTGCCAAGGGATGGTTCTACTAACCACTCTTTGATTTAGCGGTCGTGGCGGAATTGGTAGACGCGCAACGTTGAGGTCGTTGTGGGCGAAAGCCCGTGGAAGTTCGAGTCTTCTCGACCGCACCAGCAGCCTTCTTAAGGCTGCTCAGGAAGTCCAGGAACGGCTGAATTCAGCCGTTCCTTGCTTCACAAGAGCCCATCAGGTATCCTCCAAGCTCACCCCAAACGGGGGACTGGACGGGGGGCCGGGAAAAGGCCCCTTCCGTCCGTTTGGAAGGATCGGTGAAGCAGCATATCCTCTCCCACATCGGGGCGCGTAACGCGCCTGCAGGTCCGTGAGGCGATCGACGGCTGCTTCGAGGCTCGTAAGGCGCAGCTCAAGGGAGACGGCAAGGCCGGGCGCTGGATGTCCCCTCTCAAGGTTCACGTCATTCCGAAAATTGGTGCTCATGCGATCGAAGACGTCGACCAACATGTCCTGCGCGACTTGCTGGCACCGATCTGGCACACGAAGCCTGAAGCGGCGGCGAAAGCCCTCAATCGGCTCAATCTTACCCTTACACATGCGGCGGCGCTCGGTCGGCCGGTCGACCTGCAGGCCTGCGTGAAGGCGCGGGCCTTGCTCGGCAAGCAACGGCATGAGACGGAGCATATTCCTGCGCTTTCCTATACCGAGGCCCCGAAGTTTTATCAGTGGCTTTGTTCGCTTGATACGACCGCCTCCCGGGCATTGCGCTTTCTCATGCTCACCTTCGCGCGCACGAGCGAGGTGCGACTGGCCGTCAGCGACGAAATCGAAGGCGATGTCTGGAGCTTGGCTGCCAAGCGTACCAAGACGAACGAAAGCCGTCGGATTCCGCTGGTCCTTGAAGCGCAAGCGCTGGTCTCGGGCCGATCCGGAAATCTTTTCGCGGCCTAAAAGGGAAAGCCGCTTTCCGACATGGCCATGACCGCGCTGATGGACCGGGCGGGGCATAGCGCGCGGCTACACGGATTTCGCAGCACCTTTAGGACATGGGCTGAGGAATGCACCAAGGCCGATTTTGAGACGAAGGAGGCATGCCTTGGTCACGCTGTAGATGTCGGAGTGGTGGGCGCCTATCAGCGCAGCGATCGGCTCGCCAAACGCCGTAAGCTGTTGGAAGATTGGCAGAGGCACCTGATGCAGGCGAGTTCAGCTGCCAAGAATGGGTAAGGGTCATTTTGTGATCCTCTCAGTTTTCGCCGGATTGTCAGAAGAGGCATGTTTTCGAAGCTCTATTCCGCGTTGATGTGTGCGGTCATATCGAAGGCGTGAACGGCAAGGTCAGTGGGTTCTGGCGTCCCAGCCCTAACGGCCTCACCGCGCTCTACTTCCGCTGCCGCTCCAGCCGAGCCACCTTGCGGCGTCTCGTCGGCATAGCCGTCACGATCGCATGACGCGTTCCGCCCTGCCTTGGGCGGGTCGGTTGGGCTGCTCCTGGCATCCCGTCAATAGTCGCCGCGCGTGAGGCGCGGCGGCGTTGAGCCTTGACGGCTCCGTGGTGGCGGGGGGCGTCGCGGCCCTCTAGCCCCGCCTCGACGGCGCGCAACCCGTCCGCTGCGCTGCCGGGTGCTCCTCATCGTTTAGCCCCATCGGGTGCGCCCCCCCATTATCCGGCGGGGCTTCTGGTCTGCTCCTGCCGCCCCCCGCCACCCTGGCGCCGGTCAATGGCGGTTGAGGAAAGGAGCAGGAGTTATGGCCGACCGTCAGAGCCTTTATGGCGAGGTGACCGCACGGGTGATCGCCGAGCTGGAAGAAGGACGCCTTGCGTGGGTGCAGCCTTGGGACAAGGCCCGGTGTGCATGCACGGTGCCGCACAACGCGGTGTCCGGACGAGTTTATTCCGGAATTAATGTGCTGATCTTGTGGCGCGAGGCGGTGGAGCGTCAGTTCACGTCGCAGCGCTGGCTTACTTACAAGCAGGCCGATCGAAGAAAAGATCCTTGCACTAGCAGGAGCGAAAGCAGGGCCTTGCCGACATGTTGTGGGACGAGAAGGCGAGCGCTGGTGCGTCCAGCCCGACTGACGCAGACATCGATTTCTTGCTCAGTTAGCAGTGGGCATCCACCGCATCATTGGGGTGCAGACAGACGGTACGACCTATTTTTCGACCCGCTCGAACGTTTCCACGAACGCCTTCGATTGCCCGTCGGGAGCCTTGCCCACGCCCCAGCGGGTCAGGCGCTTGCGGTCGCTCGAGAACACCCAGTACTGGCCGACGATCACATCACCACCCTTCTCGGCTGACTACACGAAAGTGCATTTTGTGTACGCTAGATAAGAACGACAGGCGAACGGCGCCTGCGTTGTCACGCTGCCAGGAGGGATGAGGGTACGCGCAGCGCGCGAAGCTGGTTCGGGTCAGGGCGGCTTTCGACGTTCCAGCGAGCGAGATATGTTCCCACCCAAGCGGTGCTATGTGGTGTGCCAGGTCATCGGGAATAGATAGCGCCCCGATTGCCTGTTCGAGATAGCGGGTGTTCCACAGGATGATGGCCGCCACCAGCACATTCAGGCCGGAGGCGCGAAAGCTCTGATTTTCGAAGCGCCGGTCGCGCAGCTCGCCGAGCTGGTTGAAGAAAAGTGAGCGGGCAAGCACGTTGCGTGCTTCGCCCTTGTTGGCCCGACCTGTCGGCCGCCACGCCTGACACGGAAGGCGACAGTAGGCGTCGGCCGTTCAGCGGAAGGACGGCTTTTCAAGATTTTAATCTGGAAACGGACTTTCCGAACACGCCGCCATAGCTGACATCGACCTCTCAGTTGCTCTGCTTGCAGGGGTGCGAGGGATTGGCAGTGATCGTTCCCAGGAGTAGCGTCTGTAGTAGGAGGCACTGATGGCGTTGCATCATCGGCTTATCGGCAGAATTGCGCGATTGTATTGGCGAGTGCGCAAGCCACGCACTCTTGGAGTTCGTGCCGTTGTACTTGATAAAGATGATCGTATCGCACTCGTGCGGCACACCTATACCGACAGTTGGCTCTTCCGGGCGGCGGTGTGAAAAAGGGCGAAAGCTTTGAAACGGCCCTATTTCGCGAGCTTCAGGAAGAAGTTGCGCTCAGCAATGTCTCGATCGAGTGTATTCTGGGCATCTACCATAGTCGCCGAGAAGCCAAAGACGATCATATTGTCATCTTCGCTGTGAGGGTGGCTGATGACTTGACGCAGGATTTGCGTCGCACTGATCTGATGGAAATTGAAGATGTTCGCTGGTTTCCCATCGACGCAACGCCCGATACGGTTTCTCCGGCCACGAGCAGGCGCATAGCAGTATACCGAAGCGGCGCGGTTGGCTTTGGAACCTGGTAGCCCCTCACTTTTTGACGATTCCGCTCACCCCGACATTCCGGCCGTTCGAGCCGCCTATCGGGCTTCCGAAAGCTGCCTGTGCGTGGACATTCAATCCTACCGTACATTTGTGTCCCAATAATGCACTGAGGCCTAACCGGCCCGGGGAGCCCGTGCTCCCCATCGGCCGGATGACCGTGGACACCAACGCCTATCTTGCCCGCTATGACCGGCGGGCGATCGCGCTCAAGACTCCCGAATTCCGCCTGCAGGCACACTTCTTCCGCAATCCGAACCGCATCTTCACGCGCGCCAGCCTGATCGGTGTGCTGGGCAAGGGGAGCGAAGTCCACGCCGAGCGTACGGTGGATACCTGGATGAGCCGCCTGCGCCGCAGCCTGCAACGTCAGGGCGTCCCACTCCTCCCGCGCACCGTGCGCTCGGCGGGCTACATTCTCGACACCCGGTGACCGGGTCTGCGTGGCCCGACACCACGCGGCGCAACACCCAGCGCCACGGGGCAGGCGTTCAGGCCGGGCTTTCCTGTACCGCCACGTAAGGAATGGCCTCGCGCCGGCGATAGGCGTCAAGGGTCGGCACCAGCATGAGCAGCGCCCGGATCACCACCCCGCCGACATAGGCCAGCCCCGCGCCAGCCAGCCCGAAGGCGTGGATGAGCACGAACAGCAGCAGCGCGTAGCCGATCGCCGAGCCGGTTTGCGCCACCAGCGCGGCGCGTTGCCGGTGCGCCATGTAGAGCAGGCTTTCGAGCGGGAAGCAGGCCATCGTCACGATC
This sequence comes from Novosphingobium organovorum, assembly GCF_022832435.1. GTDB lineage: Bacteria > Pseudomonadota > Alphaproteobacteria > Sphingomonadales > Sphingomonadaceae > Novosphingobium > Novosphingobium organovorum. Next base: position 30,541 of record NZ_JALHLF010000022.1, read on the forward strand.
AGCGATCCGGTCATGATCTGCAGTAGGTCGAGAGCGGCAATATAGCGCTTGCCGAACACCACGCCGATTACCGGCGCCCCGCCCAGCATCACCAGCAACAGCAGCACCAGAGCGGCCGCGCCGGAAAAGAAGGCGCTGCGCAGCGCCAGCTGCCAGGGGTGTCCGCTGGTCGGATCGAGCCGCATGATCTCGGGATAGAAGCTGCGCGCCAGCAGGTCTGCGGGCTTGGTCGCCGAATTGAAGAAGGTCGTGGCGACTTTGAACAGGCCCGCGCCGGCCGGCCCCATCATACCACCCACGATAAGGTTGCTCAGAGGCCCCCAGGCCGCCCACACTGAGTGCGCGACATTGGTCGTCCAGACGAACTCCCACGCCTTGTCGAGATGGCGGGCCGGACCGAACAGCCCCGGCCGCAAGGCGCCGCGGATGCGCTGACGGCGCAGTTCGCGAACCGCGAGCCACCACATGCACAGGTCGCCAGCCAGATCGGCCACGTACCAGGTAAGCACGAAACCGACGAAACCCAAGTGCCCGAAATAGGAAATCGCACCGCCAATCGCGCGCAGGATCGGCGTGACCAGCTGGAGGCCGGCGATCCGGTTGAAACAGCGAAACACGCGCAGGATACCCGAAGGCGTCCCCGCCGCCATCGTGGGGATCAGCGTGCAGTAGAACATGGCCAGCGGCAAATCCGCCGCCTGAATGCCCATCCACGACGCGAGGAAGGGGATCAACGCCAGACCGCCCACCAGCCCGAACAGCCCGCTAAGGATATCCAGTCCGAAGGCAAACGAGGCGACATGGCGAAATTCGCCGACGTCACCGCGTTCGAGCGCGGGCGCACCATAGCGCACGAGCAGCTGCCAGGTCTGGAACTTGGCCACTGCCCCCACCCCGCTGGCGTAGGAATGGATCAGCACCAGCGTCCCGAACAGGACCGGGGTCAACCCCCGCCCGGTGCAGGCCAGCGCGACCAGCCCGAACAGCGCCCCGCCCAGCTTGCCCGAAAGCAGATACGAACAGTTGCGCAGGATCGTCCGAAACACCCCGTCCGCGAACCACTGCTTCACGGCAAAGCGCCGCTTCATTCGGCCAGCCCCCCGGCGGTTGCAGCGGGCGGCAACGCTTGCGGCGGCGACGAGTCCGATGGCAAGGCGAGGGCTGGCAGGAAGCGCTCCGCAATGGCCTTGCGCGCCTGGCTGAGGACCTCTTCGAGCGGCAGATCGGTGTTGACTTCCACGATTGGCGCTCCCTGGAAGGTCAATTGCGAAACGTCCACCACTTTCCGCGTCAGAGCCGCAGGGCGGTGATCGGGTTTGCGCGCGATGGCGACCTCCGCCGAGACGTTGAGCCGCAGCACAAGATCGGGAACGTGGGAGACCATGGTTTCGAAATGCCGCTGCTCGGAGCGCGCCATCCAGCCAATCAATCCGGGGGCCTGCGTCACGCCCATCAGCCGCGGGCCATCAATCGCGCCCGGCTTGGCGATCTGGGGAAAGCGATCGGCGATGATCCAGAAGCCCGCACGGCGCAGGCGCAGCATGCGCTTGAATCGCAGGACTCGGCGCAGGACGAACAGCCATATCACGAACGTCGAGACCGTGTCCGGGCCCCCCGGCGCACGGGTCATGCCCGAACGGGCCTTGAGGGTCTTGTTGACCCGCTTGCCCACGAACGGCAGCTGAACCAGCTGGCGACCGATCGTCCCGGACTGCTTGCCCAGATGACACAACCGGGGCCGGCCGTAATCGGAAAGCCAGGAACGCAAGGCCTCGGTCACCGTGGTCTTACCCGAACCGTCGCATCCCACGACGGCGATCAGCAAGGGGCGCGCCTGGCCCTCCGGTCCGACGGCGGCGTGCGAAGTCTTCGGTTTACGCATCATCAAATCTTCTCACGTGGGGACTCCACAACGTCTGAGCAGATCCAGAACGGTTTCAAGCGCTTCCGGGTAAGGGCGGGTGGCATCGACTTCGACGATGCGCGCACCGCCGAAGGTCAGCTTCGCCATGACGGCCACCTTCTTTTCGAGCAGAGCACGGTCGTGGTCGGGCTTGCGGGCGAGCGCGGTATCGATGTCGACGTTGAGGCGGATGACCAGTGTGGGCGGAAGGGCGGCCATCGCCTGGTAGATGGCCCGCTCGCGGCGGGCGAGCGCTTCGCTCAGCGTCGCGCCCTTGCGCGTCCAGGCGAGCCCGGGCCCGTCGAACGCACCGGCCACTTCGGCTTGCGGATAGCGATCGGTAACAACCTGGATTCCCCGGCCCCGCAAGGCCGCGACCCGGCGGAACCGGTGCCGGCGCGCCAGCGAAAAGCCCAGCATCACAAGCGCGGTGGCCGGACCGGGCAGGCGCCCCTCAGGGTTGTCATGCACCCCGGCCGCCTTGCGCGTGAAGAAGCGCCCCACCAGCGGGCCGATCACCGGCATCCGCGCCAGACGCCGGCCCAGTTCGCCGGTTCCAAGCCCGAGATAGACCGAGGTTGTCGGAGCGTGCTGGCCAAGCCGCGCGACCAGATCGTGCGCCAGCGTGGACTTGCCCGAGCCATCGCACCCGACAAGCGCGACACACCGGGCAGGGGCTGGGGGGGCGGTATCGGATGGCGGATGGGCGCCCCTTGCGCCCGGGCCATCGACAGCGCGAACACGATCGGGCTTGCCCGGTGTCGGAAAGTCGCGCGGGAAATGGTAATCCGACATAATCTTCCCGGCCTCGTTGACACCTGTCGCCCGTTTTCCAGCTGGCAGCCACGAACGCATGGCCCTCATTCACTGCCATTATCCCGCCAAGCTGAAGCAGCCACATTTTCTTACACAAATGTTACACGCGCGTTTCGGGACGAACCGCAACGTGCCCCCCTTTTGTCTGCGTTCTGGCGGGGTTCCGCTGAAATAATTGGGGTCAGTTCCGGCTGAGTGCGGAATCCGTGAAGCAATCGAAAATGAGGAGATGGATTTGCCTGGCAGCGTCAGGGAGGTCGCTCGCCTTTATATCGCGTAGATCGATACTCTCTCGGAATAGATCGATGCGCTGACCTTCAAATTGCGGGAGGCCACGCAGGTGAGTCCCGAGATGCGGCGGCTCGTTTCGGTGAACTGGCGCCTGATACGTTCTGCCGCGGCACCCGCTGCGGCCTTTTCGCCTGCCGTGGCGGCGCCGGCGAACAGGGCTTCGATCTTGCGCAGCTTTTCGCGAAGACGCTGCTCCGCATCCGAATTCTGGTTCAATGCCGCGTTCCCAACGGCGTAGTGATACCGGGGAGGTCTTGCGCGCGCGCGTACAGGCCAGAACCGCGGCATGGATCTCGGCCTCGATGATCTCGGTCATGACGCGCAGATGCTTGATCGTCTCTTTGATCTGCCCGCGATCTTCAGGTTCGTCCCTGGTGCGTTCGATGAGATCGGCGACGCCCGCCATCATGGCTCTGATTTCCCCAAGATGTGTAACCGCTTCGTGCGCGCGTTCGGGTAGCCCGGCTTCCTCTTCGCCATTGAACAGGCTTTCGACGAAACCTTCGACTTCCTGTGCGCGGACCATGCCCAGATTTCCCAGATTGGCGCTGGTTGGCTCCGCTCACCCCTTGCAGGGGCCGGAACGGCGGGCCTGTCAGGTTCGCGCCGGGCGGCGGATGACGAACTGGAACAGCGCCAGGATGGCGAGGATCGCGAGCAGCAAGACGCCCAGGACCTGCGGTGCGTAGCCCATCGTGACCAGTCCGGGGACAAGCGAAACCAGCAGGATCTCGACGATCGATCCCGGCACATAGGCGATGGCGTAGTCCTCCAGCGCGTTCGACTGTCCCTCCGGGTCGCAGACCCGCAGCAGGAGGATGCCCAGCGCCACCGTGCCCGTCATCCAGCCCCATGAAAATACGGCCTTTTCCGCCCAGTGATCGCCCAGCACCCGCGGCGCGACGAGCATGGTCAGGACAAGGCACAGCGCGGTGCCGATGAGCATGATCGCCAGGAACGGCGCGGTGTTGGAGAGCAGGACCGCCAGCTGGATCGAGCTGACCCCGAAGAAGATCAGAAAGTCGGTCGCGCAACTGGCAAGCGCACCGATGATCCGCTCGTCGACGTAATGGATCATCCCTGTTCGGGTGAGCACGAGCCGCATCAGCGCGCCGAGCAGGAAGCAGCAGGCGAAGACCGGAACCGAGAGATAGGAGACCAGAGCGGAGAGGTGCGAAGCCAGTTCGAACGCGGCGAACGTGATCACCGCCAGCAGCCCGACGTGCAGCGAAAGCACGTGCAGCGAGGCTGCGACGACGGTTTCCTCACCAATGCTGCGGCGATCCTCGAGCGCGACGAGGCCGCGTCGGAAATGCCGGTCGAGCTCCTCGAAACGGCGCACGTCCTTGAGCCGTCCCTGGCGACCGAACAGGTTGATGATGACCATGCCGCCCAGCATCGCGAGAAATACCCCGATCGTCGCGGACGTCAGGCCGAGGCTGAGCGCATCCTCCCAGCCCAGCCCCTGCAGCACGACACCGAGGCCCGCCGCCGTCCCGTGTCCGCCCATGAAACCGGCTGGAAAGATGAGCCCGAAGGCCGGAACGAGCCCCGGAAACACGCTGTGCGCGGTGACCATGGCAAAGCCCACGCCCACGATCCATTGCGAGAGAAAGACGATCTGGTTGAACACCCACATCCGACCGGTGCGGTGAATTAGCGTGTCGAGGTCGGGAAACCGCGCGGTCATGCCCAGACCCGCGAACACAGCGCAGATCAGCACCCCGCCATATTGCGCGCACCATGCCGAAAAGGGCAGCCAGCCGAGCACCGAAGGCCCGCCGACGAAGCCGATCAGCCCGGCGAGCAGCGTGCTGGGCACGAAGAGGCGTTGCAGCACGGTGACCTGGCTGCGCAGGATCTTGGCGACAAGCAGCAGGCAGCCTGCGAGGCCGGCATCGATGACCAGGTTCCAGAGTGTGATCGCGGCCTCCACGCGGTTGGGGAATGGGAAACGCGCAAGCGTACGCTGCGCGAAAGGCCCCCCGCGCCCCGGCTCCGCAGCCGGGGGCGCTGTCTTGCGGCCCGGCCAAGGAGTTACATGGATCGGCCTAATGATCCAGATAAATTAGCCTTAATATGGCGTGCCATCTGCTCCGCAATGTCATCATAAAATTATGATTGTTCAATGTGTTGATGGAAAATCTTCTGGCTGTTCGGCCGGTTTTTAGCGCGCGTTGGCGGGTTGCTTTGCGCAAGGGGCGCAGAGATACTCGACCGCACAAAATGAAAAGCGAGGCCACGATCGGAGAGGGTCTGAACCCTGGCGCATAAATAATACAAATTCAGGGGTATTTTATGAGCAATTTATCGAAATTGCTCCCGCTTCTTCTTGCGGGGGTCAGTCTTTGTGCGGTCGATGCGAAAGCTCAGGACAGCGCGCCGCGCAGCCAGCCCGGCGATGACACCACGATTGCCGAGGATGCGATCACCGTGATCGGGTCGCGCCGGCCCGGACGCACGGTGCTCGAAAGCAACGTTCCGGTCGACGTGATCGGCGCCGACCAGATCGAAAAGGCGGGCTACACCGACATCAACCGCCAGTTGCAGGCGCTGGTGCCCAGCTTCAACTATCCCCAGCCCTCGCTGGTCGACGGCACCGAGCACATCAAGCCGGCTTCGCTGCGCGGTCTCGCGCCCGATCAGACGCTGGTGCTCATCAACGGCAAGCGCCGCCATCCGACCTCGTTGCTGAACATCAACGGGTCAGCGGGGCGTGGCTCGGTTTCGGTCGACCTCAACGCGATTCCCTCGGCCGCGATCAAGCAGGTCGAAGTGCTGCGCGACGGTGCGGCGGCGCAATATGGCTCGGACGCGATCGCCGGGGTCATCAACATCGTGACCCGCGATGCCCCCGAAGGCGGGCGTATCTCGGTCAACGTGGGGATGTACGTCACCACGCTCGACGGGGTTCCCGAAATGACCGGGATCGAGACCGACGCCAATGGCTATCCGGTCGCCAACGGTACGGGCCGGGTCAAGGGCATCTACGGCGACGACATCAAGCGGCGCGACGGCGAATCGATCACCATCGCGTACAACCAGGGCTTCAACCTCAACGACAAGGGCTTCGTCAACGCCACGTTCGAATACATCAACGCCAACCGCACCAACCGCGGCGGCGCCGATGACGGCGATACTTACCCGCTGCTCGCCAACGGCCAGTTCGACCCGCGCGAGTTGACCGTGAACCGCAACCGCTTCCTTTACGGCAACCCCGAAACCGAATCCTATACCGGCCTGCTCAACGCGCGTTACGACCTTGGCGGCGATGCCGAAGCCTACGGCACCGCCACGTTCCAGCACCGTGAAGCGACATCGGGCGCGTTCTACCGCGAGGCGTCTGACGAAGGGTACGGCATTCAGGACATCTACCCCGACGGCTTCACCCCGCTGATCAACTCGACGATCGAGGACTACGCGGTCCAGGGCGGGGTGCGCGGCAAGGTCGCAGGCTGGGACTATGACCTGAGCGCGGTGTGGGGCACCAACAAGGTGACCTACCTCAACACCCATACCGCCAACACCACCTACCTCGACGCCACTCCGACCGAATTCTACGGCGGCGGCACGAAGTTCGGCCAGACCACGCTCAACGCCGACTTCAGCCGCGAATTCGACACCGGCTTCCTCGCCTCGCCGCTGTCGGTCTCCTTCGGCATGGAATACCGGCGCGAGAACTACGAGATCTTCGCAGGCGACGAGCGCGCCTACACCAACGCCTACCTGCTCGATGCGGACGGCAACATCGTCTACGATTCGAGCGGCGCGCCGCTTTACGGAGACTCGCTGCTGCCGGTGGGATCGCATTCCTTCGCGCAAGGCTCGATCTACTACAGCGACGAATCCGCCGTCGACGTCGCGCGCAACGCCATCGGCCTCTATGGCGAACTCGACGCCAACATCACCGATCCCTGGGACGTGACGCTGGCCGGGCGCTACGAGCGCTACAGCGATTTTGGCAGCACCTTCAACGTCAAGCTGGCGACACGCTATGCGCTGACCGACAGCTTCGCGTTGCGCGCCTCGGTCAGCACCGGGTTTCGCGCGCCCTCGCTCCAGCAGCAATACTACACCTCGATCTCGACCAACTTCATCAATGGCGTGGCCTACGACATCGGCACCCTGCCATCGACGAGCGCGGCCGCGCAGGCGCTGGGGGGTACCCCGCTCAAGCCCGAGAAGTCCAAGAACGTCAGCGTGGGCATGACCTGGAACGGCGTTCCCGATCTCGTCTTCACGCTCGACGCCTACTGGATCCGCATCGATGACCGTATCGTGCTGTCCGAGACGCTGGGCGATGACACCGACGAGGCGGCGATCGTCGCGCAGGTCTTCGCCTCGGCCGGGATCGAGGGGATTGGCGCCACGCGCTTCTTCATCAACGGGGTGAACAGCACGACCAAGGGCATCGATGCCACCGCGACGTACAGCCTGGGCCTTGGCAGCCTTGGCAAGCTGGACTTCGTGGGCGGGATCAACTGGAACAAGACGCAGGTGAGCGACGTCATCGCGACGGTCGGCCCGGCCTCGCTGTTCGAGCCTTCGCAGCTCTTCGCCCGGCGCGAACGCGCCCGGCTGGAGAACGCGGCGCCGCGCATCAAGGGCAACCTGTCAACCACCTGGTCGCTTGGCAAGGTCGCGACGACGCTGCGCACGAGCTATTACGGCAAGGTCACCCAGCCCGGAACGACGACCGCGGGTGATCTCACGGTCGACCCCGCGTTCCTCTTCGACCTCGACATCGGCGTCAAGCTGAACGACCGGATCGATTTCGCGATCGGCTCGAACAACATCTTCGACAAGTATCCCAAGTCGGCGGTGGAGACGGCCGGGGTCGAGAACGCGGGGCAGTTCGACTTCATCTCGCCCTATCCCGGCTTTTCGCCCTATGGCTTTCAGGGGCGCTACATCTACGCGCGGCTGGGCTACAATTTCTGATCCGCGCCGCGCCAACCGGAACAGCGATGGGGAGGGCTGGCAACGGCCCTCCCTTTCGGGTCTGGCGCAAGGCCTTGGTCATACGAGAAATTTGTCCTCGAGCCAGGGATAATCCTCGAGCATGCGGGCCAGCACTTCCCCGCGCAGCACGGTGCGCGCGGCTTCGGCGATGCGGGCGGCGGCTTCCTCGTCCTCGCGCTCGCGGCAGATGAGGGTGAGCTGGCGGCGAAAGGCGCCCTTGGAAATCGGCGCGAGCATGACCCGGCGGTGGAACGAAGGCGCGCTGGCGTAGCACAGCGGCGTGGTCAGCCCCCAGCCCTGGTTGTTGGCGATCATGGTCATCTGGCCGAGGACCGATTCGATTTCCACCGTCTTGACCGGCTTGAGGTTCATGCGCGCCAGATGGCGCATGATCTGGCGCCCGGTGCTGCCCGAGGCGCCGTAGCGGATCAGCGGCTTGGTCTGCACCAGTTCGGCCAGATCGGGCACTTCGCGCGCGGAATGGGGCAGCGCCAGAACATAGGGTTCGCGCACCAGTTCGAAGCGGGCGAGGTCGGCCTGGTCTTCCATCAGGTCATCGACCGTGACGATCATGTCGGCCTTGCGCGAGAGCAGCATGGCGACATGATCGGGGCTGAGCCCGGCGGTGATCCGCCAGCCCGAGGCCAGGTCCTCGATCATCGGCACCAGATGGCCGCCGACCACGTCGACGAAGCTGGTCGCGGCGGCGAGGTGCAGCGCGGGCCGCTTGATCAGCGCGGCATCGCGCAGCGCGGTGTGGACGTGCCCTTCGAGATCGAGCAGTTCGAGCGCCTTCTGGTGGAGGATCTGGCCCGGACGGGTCAGCGCCACCGGCCGGCGATCGCGGCTGACGAGCTGGATGCCGAAACGCTCCTCGAGCGAACGGATGGTCTGGCTGACCCGCGCCTGGGTGATGCCCAGCCGTCCGGCCGCCTCGGACATCACGCCGCATTCCGCCAGTGTCACGAAGATGCGCAGCGCGCGTAGCGGAAGTTCGCCCTGCGGTTCGCTCGCCATCGTCCCTTCGCCCTGTCTTGCCGGTCTTACCGTCGTGCCGGTCTTGCAGGCCTGTCGCTGGTACAGACCCGCCGGTTTTGCTGCCCTGCAGCAAAGTGCCCGAGGTGCGCGCGCAATGCCAGTCATACTTTCCCTAATTCGCGCCATAAGCTTTGCTTCCGGACCCGCGCATCGCCTTGACCCGATCGCGCCGCGCTCGGCATAGAAAGTCCTGGCACCGCCGCGTTCCAGCGGCGTCGGCTTTTCCGAGGTCTTCATGCCCCTTCAATTGCTTAAGTATGGACTGGGGCAGCGCCGGGCACCCGTCCTGCCCGCCCCGCGCGCGCTGGGGAGCGGCTATGACGTGGTCATCATCGGCGGTGGCGGGCATGGTCTGGCGACCGCTTACTACCTTGCGAAGAACTGGGGCGTGCGCAAGGTCGCGGTGCTCGAGAAAGGCTGGCTGGCGGGAGGCAACACCGCGCGCAACACCACCATCATCCGCGCCAACTACCTCAGCAACGCGGGCGTGCGCTTCTTCGGCAAGTCGGTCGAACTCTATCGCACGCTGTCGAGCGAGCTGGACTACAACATCATGTTCTCGCCGCGCGGGCACCTGACGCTGTTCCACGACGATGGCGGCAAGCGCACCGCGCGCTGGCGCGCCGAGCAGAACCGGCTGAACGGCGTCCATTCCGAAGTGATCGATCGCCAGGCCGTGGCCAGGCTGTGCCCCCAGCTCAACATGCGCGAGGACGTGCGCTATCCGGTGCTGGGCGCGCTCTACCACCCCGGCGGGGCGACCGCGCGCCACGATGCGGTGGCCTGGGGGCTGGCCAGGCGCGCGAGCGAAATGGGGGTCGAGATCCACACCCAGACCCAGGTCATCGGGATGGACCGGGAAGGCGGGCGCATCGCGCGCCTCCACACCAACCGGGGCACGCTGCGCGCGGGACGGATCGTGCAGTGCGTGGCCGGCGCCAGTCCGGCGCTGGCGCAAATGGCCGGGTTCGACCTGCCGATCCGGGTCGTTCCGCTCCAGGCCTTCGTCTCCGAACCGGTCAAGCCGGTGCTCGACCCGATCGTGGTGTCGGGCAACCTGGCGGTCTACATCTCGCAATCGGCGCGCGGCGAATTCGTCATGGGCGGCGAGATCGACGCTTACCCGTGCGTCTCCTCGCGTTCCTCGCACGACATCAAGGAGGACATGATGGGCCCGATGCTCGAGCTGTTTCCCTTCCTGGCGCGCATGAAGTTGTTGCGTCAGTGGGGCGGGATCGCCGATGTCACCCAGGATTACAGCCCGATCATGGGGCCAAGCCCGGTCCAGGACTACTTCCTGAGCGCAGGGTGGGGCACCATGGGGTTCAAGGCCATTCCGGCGGGCGGTTACGCGATGGCCGAAATGGTCGCCACCGGGCGCGTGCCCGACCTGATCGCACCGTTCTCCCTTGAACGCTTTTCCACCCTCTCGCTCGTCGGAGAGCGCGCGGCCGCGGCCGTGGGTCACTGAGGCGAGGTCCCCTGTGCTTTTTCCCTGCACCGATATTGGCGAGCGGCCCAAGAGCGAGTTTCGCTGGGGCGGCTACCTGGATGACAGCGCCGCAAGCCAGGAGGACGCGGTCTGCGCCCCTGAATGGCGCCGCCACCTGTGGGGCGGCAAGCCTGGCGGCGTTCAGGGCGAGTGGTGGTTCCACCATCCGTCCGAGCAATGGTACATCGGCTTTCGCGATGCCGCGAGCGAGCGTTTCGTCACGCTCGAACCCGCGCAGGCCTGCCTTGCCCGCCAGCGCGAAGGGGGGACGCGATGAGCCCCAAGCGCCTGTTCCGCCTGCCCGAACCCTGGGGCTCGCGCCTCGATCGCGCGACGCCGGTCGCGTTCCACTTCGATGGCCGCCCGGTCTCGGGCTTTGCCGGGGATACCCTTGCCAGCGCGATCCTGGCCGATCCGCGTCACGGCGATTTCCTCGCCCGCTCGTTCAAGTACCACCGCCCGCGCGGGCCGCTGCTCGCCAACGGGATGGACGCGAACCAGTACGTCACGCTCGACGGTACGCCCAATGTCGCCGCCGACGGGACACGCGCGCGCGATGGCGCGCAGGTGCGTTCGCAGAACGTGGCGGGATCGCTCGCCCGCGACAGGGGGGCGCTGCTCGGTACGCTGGCGCGCTTCCTGCCCGCGGGTTTCTATTACGACACCTTCTTCCGCCCGGCGGGAAGCTGGCCGTTCTGGGAGCGCATCATCCGCCGCGTCGCGGGGCTTGGCCGGCTCGATCCCACGCTCGATGCCTTCGGACCGGAGGAGCCGGAGCCCGAAAAGCACCATCTGTTCAGCGACGTCGCGGTCATCGGGGCGGGCGTTGCCGGGCTCAGCGCGGCGCTGGGCGCGGCACGCGAAGGCCGCGAGGTGATCCTGATCGAGCGTGACGAGGCGCTCGGCGGTCGCTCGGCCTTTGCGCGGCTTTCCCCAGCGCAGCGCCGTGATCTGGCCGCGCTGATCGCGCAAGTCGAACGCCACCCGGCGATCACCGTACTGACCTCCACGACCTGCGCCGCCTGGTTCGAGGGCAACCTGCTCACCGCGCACGCGCGGGAGCGCTACTACCATGTTCGCGCGCGCCACGTCATCGCCGCGGTCGGCTCGGTCGAACAGCCGCTCGTGCTGCGCAACAACGATCTGCCCGGCATCTTCCTTGCCTCGAGCGTCAACCGCCTGATGGCCGGTTACGCGCTGTGCCCCGGCCGACGCTGCGTGGTCCAGACCGCCAACCGTTTCGGTTACGAGACCGCGCTCGCGCTGGCCGAGGCGGGCTGCACCGTCCTTGCCGTCCTCGACATGCGTGCGCAACCGGTCGACGCTGCGCTCGAAGCGCAGTGCGCGGCGCTGGGCATTGCGGTGCTGCACGGCCTGAGCGTGGTCGAAGCGCATCGCGCGGGCCAGCATCTGGGGGCGGTCAGCGCGCGGTCGCTGGACGCGAACGGCCATCCCACCGGCCCCGTTACGCGCTGGCGCTGCGACACGCTGGTCTGTTCGGTGGGCTTTACCCCGCTCGTCCAGCTCGCCTGCCATTCGGGCGGAGAGGCGATCTACGACACCGCGCTTTCCGCGCTGCGCATCACCAGGAGCCCCCGTAATTCGAGCGTGTGCGGCAGTCTCAACGGGATCTACGATTTCGACGCGGTCTGCCAGGACGGACAGCGCGCCGCCGACGTGGCTTGCGGCAAGCCCGCATCGCTACGGCCCGAGCCCGCGCGTGAGCCCGTGAACTTTCCCTGGACCGTCTTTCCCCATCGCAAGGGCAAGGAATTCGTCGATTTCGACGAGGACCAGACGATCGGCGACATCGAAACCGCGGTGCAGGCGGGCTTTGGCCACATGGAACTGATGAAGCGCTTCACGACGACGGGCATGGGCCCTTCGCAAGGGCGCACCACCGCGCTCAACGCGCTGCGGGTCTTTGCCGGGGCGAGCGGACAGGACCTGGCGCACTTGCGCATGACCACCCAGCGCCCCCCGTTCGAACCCGAACCCTTCGCCAATCTCGCGGTCGACACATCGCCCCCGCAAAGGCGCGGCGCGCTCGACCGCTGGCACCGCGAAAACGGGGCGGTGATGATGCCCGCCGGGGCCTGGCTGCGCCCGGCCCATTACGGTGGGGAGGGCGATGAAGAGGGTTCGGTCGAGCGCGAAGTCCGCGCCGTGCGGGCGCGCGCCGGTCTGTTCGATGCCTCGACCCACGGCGGTTTCCAGCTGGCCGGACGCGACGCCCTGGCGCTGCTGAACGCGGCTTACGTGCAGGATTTTTCGGACCTTGCCTGCGGCGCGACCCGCGCCGGGCTGATGGTCGATGAACTGGGCGCGGTGATCGACGATTGTGTCGCCTGCCGGCTCGACGCGGACCGGCTCTACCTCGTCACCTCGAGCGCGGCGGCGGCGGCCACCAACCGCACCTTGCGCAAGCTGATCGTCGAACACGGCTTCGACGTGACGGTGTGCGAGCTCCAGGGCGCGATGAGCGTGCTCAACCTGTGCGGACCGCAGGCGCGCGCGATCATCGCCGCGCTTTGGCCGGCCCATGCGGGCGAACTGGACGCGCTGGCGCTCCACGGGTTTTGCCAGTGCACTCTCGAGGGCATTCCCGCGATCGTCCTGCGCGGCGATTTCGTGGGCGAGACGACCTTCGAGTTCCACGTCGGTTCGGGCTTTGCGCTCACCTTGTGGAACCGGCTGCTCGCGGCCGGAGCGCCGTTCGCCATTCGCCCTTTCGGCGTGCTCGCCCAGCGCGTTCTGCGGCTGGAAAAGGCCCACTTCATCATCGGCCAGGACACCGATCACGCGACCGGGCCGGACGATATCGGCAAGGGCGCGGCGGTGGCCATGGACAAGCCGTATTTTCTCGGCCGCTCGGCCATCGCCAAACTGCGTACGAAAGCGGCACCGGCCAAGGCGCTGCGCCCGTTCTGCTTGGACGCCAGCCAGCGCCAGGCGCCCGAGGAGTGCCGCCTGCTCGAAGGGCCGGGCGGGGTCATCGGACGGGTGACTTCGGCCGCCTATTCGCCAACGCTGGGGCGCGTGGTGGGGCTCGCGCTGCTCGACGATCCGGCCGCAGCGGCGGGCACGGTGCGGCTGTGGGGCGCGCAAGCGGCCGGGGCCAAGGTGCGCTTTCTCGACCACGCCCCCTACGATCCCGCCGGCGAAAGGCAGGCCTGACCCATGACCACGCTCGCCCCGCCGCTTTGCGCGCGCACCAGTCCGTTCGTTGCACTGCACCGTCCCGACGACGCGGCCCCTGCTGCGCTGGTCGAGGGTGGCCTCAATATCCTCGATCTGTCGTGCGCGCCGCGCTTGCGCACCGTCCTCGCGCCCGCCGATCCGGCCGTCTCCTTGCCCGTACCCGGAGCGGCGCTGCGTGGCCGGCACGGCTGGCTTGTGGCCCGGCTGTCCGCCGGTGGGGTGATCGCGCTGCCATCGCCCACGCAGGCGCCCCTGTCGGTGCAGGCGCGCGGCGATGAGGCCGCCTGGCCGATCGCTCCGGGACCGGCCTGCGATCCGGGTTTCGCCCATGGCTACTGGCTCTATTGCGTCGGGGCGAGCGCTCCGGCGCTGTTTCGCCACGGGTGCGAAACGGACATGCGGCCGGGGTGTTTTGGCGACCTTTCGGTGTGCCAGACACGGCTCTTCGCAACCTCGGTGCTGGTGCTGCGCGAGGATTGGGGCGGCCGGCCCGGATACCACCTGCTGGGCTGTGGCTCCTACGCCCAGCACATGGAAAAGACGATGCAGAACCTGATGGCGCGCTATGGCGGGGCGGTTCTGACGCCGGGGCAGCTGGCGATGGACGGCGCCGAGCCCCTGGCCCAGTTTTGACCCCTTGCTTCCTTGAAAGGAGCGCCGCGATGAAAATGAGGCATTTCCTGTTGCAGGCCGCAACGCTGGCGCTGGTGGCGGCGCAGCCGGCAAACGCGGCGGCTCCGGCCGTTGCGCCTAGCGGCAATTCCGCCCCCTTGCTCGATTACGCCGCGATCCACCATCCGGTCGTGGCGCGCCACGGCATGGTGGTGAGCCAGGAAGCGATCGCCAGCGAGGTCGGGCGCGGCATTCTGGAGCGTGGCGGTAACGCGGTGGACGCGGCGGTCGCGGTGGGCTTCGCACTCGCCGTCACCTTGCCCAAGGCGGGCAACCTGGCGGGCGGCGGGTTCATGATGATCTATGACGCCAAGAGCGGCAAGACGATCACCATCGACTACAAGGAGCTGGCGCCCTACGCCGCCAGCCGGACCATGTTCCTCACTCCGGACGGCAAGGTGGACCTCGCCGCCGCGCGCGAAAAGCGCTCGGCCTCGGGCGTGCCGGGGACGGTGGCCGCGTTCGAGCTGGCGCTCAAGACTTATGGCACGATGACGATGGGGCAAGTCGCCGCGCCAGCGATCGAGCTGGCGCGCAAGGGTATCGTCGTCACGCCCGACTACGCCGATTCGATCCACTTCGCGCACGACAAGCTGGCGCGCAATCCGGCTGCGGCCAAAGCCTTCTTCAAGCCCGACGGCAGCGAGTACCAGCCCGGTGAGGTGATCCGCCAGCCCGACCTCGCCTGGTCGATCGAACAGATCGTCAAAGGCGGCGCCAGGGCCTTCTACACCGGCGAGATCGCGCGGCGCATGGTCGCCGACCAGCAGGCCCAGGGCGGCTATCTCACGATGCGCGACATGGCCGATTACAAGGCGGTGATCCGTGAACCGCTGCGCGCCACCTACCGCGGTTACGAACTGGTGCTGATGCCCCCGCCGAGTTCGGGCGGCGTCCACATCATCCAGATGCTCAAGGCGCTCGAAGGGTTCGATCTCAAGGGCATGGGGCACAATTCGGCGGCGGCCATGCATCTGACCATCGAGGCCATGCGCCAGGCCTATGCCGATCGCAGCAAGTACCTGGGTGATCCCGACTTCAGCAAGATCCCGATCGACTGGCTCGATGGCGAGGCTTACGCCCGGCAGACCCGCGCCGCGATCTCGGGCGACAAGGCGCGCCTGTCCCGCGACGTGGCCCCTGGCCTTGCTCCGATGGCCGAAAGCCCGAACACCACGCACTATTCGATCTGGGATGCGCAGGGCAACGTCGTCTCGAACACCTATTCGCTCAACTATTCGTTCGGCAACGGCGTGGTCGTTCCCGGCACCGGCATCCTGATGAACAACGGCATGGACGACTTTTCGGCGCGGCCGGGCGTGCCCAACGGCTATGGCCTCGTCGGGGGCGAGCGCAACGCGATCGAGCCGCACAAGCGCTCGCTCAGTTCGATGACCCCGGCGATGATCTTCAAGGATGGCAAACCCTATGTCGTGACCGGCAGTCCGGGCGGCAGCCGGATCATCACCGCGGTCATGCAGGTGCTGATGAACGTGATGGACTACGACATGAACATCGCCGATGCGACCGACGCGGCGCGCTTCCACGAGCAGTGGCTGCCCGACGAAGTCTATCTGGAACCCAACGGTTTCAGCCCGGACACGATCGCCATCCTCAAGCGCATGGGCTATCGGCTCGAGGAATCCTCGATGACCATCGGCAGCACGCAGAGCATCATGAAATCGGGCGGTGTCCTTTACGGCGCGGCCGACCCGCGGCGCCCCGGAGCCCTGGCGGCCGGGTACTGAAGGCCCCGATACGCAAGGCCCGGACAGGCAAGGCCCGGATAGGCAAGGCCCGGATAGGAATGTCAGGCGGCGTGGGCAAATTCAAACGTCCGGTTTTACCCTTTTGCGGGCGTGGTGGTGCGCCCACCCCGCTGCGACTAGGTTCGCGACGCTCCCCAAGTCTCGCTGCCCCTCGCGCAAGCGGGAGGGCCGGAAGGCTTGGGACCGATGGGCCCTAGCCGGACGGGGTGGGCGGGAACCGACCCAATTCTCGCGCTGCGATCACCGCCAAATTCGTCCACGCGGCCTGGACTGTTCTGGCTGGCCCCAGGTGCTGGCGCAGGTGATCGCCCCGGCACTGGGGGGCTGGCCGATAGCGCCGTGACTTCTATCGGGTTTTGCCCTAGGGGCGATCCATGCGTGCGATCGGGCATCTTTTCCTCTTGTGGCTTCTGGCGGCGTCGCTGATGACGACGTCGGCGCTCCATGCGCAGGAATTCCCCGGTAGCGAGACGGTCGACTGTTCGGGCTTCGTGCATAGCGAAGGCGACAGCGATGAAACGCAGGGCGATGCCGACAGGGCCGCGCCGCACCATCACACCAGCTGCCACACCAGCTTTGGCCCCGCACCGCACAGCACCGACGACCTGCTGGTGCTGCGTCCGGTCCGGCTGGTGAACCGTGCGTTCGATGCGCCGGGGACGGCGCTGTCGGCCGTAGGCCCGGATTTGCGCCCGCCGATCGCCTGACAAAGCCATAGACGGCCGTTTTTCGCCCTTTTGCGGCGGACGGCCTTCCATGCCCTTTGTTCAGGACGATTTTTCATGCAGCGATTATTTGCAGCCTTGCTGGCTGCCTCGTCGTGCGCCGCCGTGGCGTACGCGCCGCACGTGGCCATGGCGCAGGCCCCTGCGGGCGTTTTGACGCTCGACCAGGCGGTCGCGGCGGCGGGCGGATCGGCCCCGGCGGCACAGGCCGCCGA
>NZ_JALHLF010000220.1 GCF_022832435.1 Novosphingobium organovorum
TCGCCCGCCTGGGCGATGGCCTGCTGGCCTCGATCGTCGGCCAGAACCCGGCCGCCGCCCCCGTCGCCGCGCATTACCGCGCGACCGAGAACGGCGTGCCCGGCGCGCTCGCCATGCTCACCATCTGGCGTACCGCGACGCGCGCCGCCAAGCCGTTCTACGTGATCGATCCGCAGACCCGCCAGCTGTTCCTCATGGTCGACGTGCTCGAAGGCGCGCACCACGCGCTGCTGTTCGGCCGGATCAGGGAAGCGGGCGGCGCGATCGACGAGATCGAGCTTTACGTCAACCGTTCGCGCAGCGACGGCGGCTTCATGTTCGGGCCAGAAGACCTGGCCCATCTGCCCGAAGCCTGGACGCAGAAGGTCGCGCCCGCGCGCCTGCTGTCGCGCGCCGATCTGCTGAAAGCCGGACAGTCGATCTTCGACACCGCGATCGACGGCCCGCCCCCCGCCGACGGCTGCCGCATGATGGAAAACGGCACCAAGGTCGCCGAAGACCCCGAAGTGCTCGAAGTCGTGGGCGGCGGCGGGCCGCACCTGCCCGCCAATCCCGACGGTTCGGTGCCGATCCCCTGCGGCGCGCCCCCGTTCCGCCCGACCGATCCCGACGCGCGCACCGACATCGTCGACACCCAGCAGGGCATCGTCATCTCGATCGGCACGATGACCGGCGAAGTGAAGCCCTACCTCATCACCCATCCCACCACCTCGGCTTTCGTGCCCGATGCCATGGCCCAGCCCTACATCGACCTGCTCACCGCGCAGCGCGCCACGGGCAAGTACGGCAAGCAGCCCGAAGTGACCCCGATGCCCGCCTCGATCACCGTCGCGCAGATGCAGCGCTACTACGACGGCAAGCTCCAGGGCATGCACCTGCTCGAAAAGCTCGGCCCGATCGGCGCGCGTTCGCCCTGGACCACGCCCGAGGGTGGCCAGTGAGCCGCACGCGCAAAGCCAGGGAGGGCACGGCATGGCGGATCGCCTGAAGGGACGCATCGCGCTGGTCACCGGCGCTGCGAACGGCATCGGCGAAGGCATCGCGCGGATCTTCCGCGAGGAAGGCGCCCTGGTGATCGGCATCGATCGCGCGGGTGCCGACCACGCCTGCGACCTGACCGACGAGACGGCGGTCACCGCGCTCTTCGCCGCGATCGGAGGCGAGCACGGGCGGATCGACGTGCTGGTCAACGCGGCGGCCTTTGCCCACTTCGCGTGGATCGAGGCGATGAGCTACGCTGAGTGGAAGACCACGCTGGCGGGCGAACTCGACATCGTGTTCCTGCCCACCCGCGCCGCCTGGCCCTGGCTCAAGGCCAGCCGCGGCGCGGGGATCGGCGCCAGCGTCATCAACTTCGCCTCGGCCAACGCGCACCACGCGCTCGAAGGCTCGCCCGCGCTTGCCCATTGCGCGGGCAAGGGCGGGGTGCTGGCGATGACCCGGCAACTGGCGATGGAAGGCGCGCCCCACGCGATCCGCGCCAACACCATTGCCCCCGGCTTCATCAAGACCGCGGCGACCGCGCGCCATCTCGCCGCCGATCCGGCGTTCGAACGGCAGGTGCTCGCCAAGAACATGCTCAAGACCCTCGGCGAACCCGAGGACGTGGCCTGGTGCGCGACCTGGCTCGCCAGTTCGGAGAGCCGCTACGTCACCGGCGCGGACATCAGCGTCGATGCGGGGGCGACGGCCTGGTGACAGGCGCAAGGGCCGCACCTTTCCCGGTGCGGCCCTCTCCCCCGCTTTTCTCTCTTCGCTCCCCCCGTTTTCCCGCCCCCAGGCTCCCGCGCGGTTTTGTGCAGCGCAGCGATTGACACAATGATATGTGGTAACGTATCTGATCGTGTAGCGCCCGCTTCCTGCCTCCAGCCGCCGATCGGACCTTTCGTGCCCCCAGCCTCCGGATCATCGCTGCCCCGCGCGAAAGCGCCGTGCCGCAGCGGCTGGCTGTCCGGTTGGTTTTCGGGCTGGCTGGGCGTCCTGGGGGCGATCGTGCTGGCGCTGCTGCTCGCGCAGGGCGAAGCCGTGCGCATCCACGCGCTCGACCACACCGAACCAGATCGCGCTGAAACCGCGCGGGCGCACGTGCCGGACGCACAGTCCGGGCGCGCCGAGGCCAGGACCACCCTCTCGCACCGCACACCGGGCGACCGGCACGACGCGTCCACCTGCCCGCTGTGCCAGAACGACAGCGCCTTTGGCCAGTATCTCGCCTCGGCGCCGCCCGCTCCCCCGCCCGCGCCCGAACGCCTCTTCCTTGCCGCCCCCGACGCAACGGCCCCCCCGCTCGCCCC
>NZ_JALHLF010000221.1 GCF_022832435.1 Novosphingobium organovorum
CGCCGTTGGGCTGGTCGCAAGGCCAACTATTTGACAGCTTGGGGCCGCTTCGCGCCCTAGTCGGTCATTGGAAGGCCGATTTGGCGCGCTTCGCAGCGGACCGACCGGTATCCGCGGCCGCGCAGCTTCACGAGCGGCGCAAAGGGGTGGGAAGCCGCCGGGCGGGAGTGTAAAAGAACAGACAAGATTTTCCGGGGGATGATCCCCCGGACCCTCGAAATGTCGATGTTTGGGCACGCCCCATCCGTCCGGCACGATTGGCGCCGCAGGCTCTAGAGCGGTTTTCGATCAGATTGCATCAGATCTACCGCTCTAGACTTTTGTTTTGACGCATTTTCTGAATCGTCAGGTGATTCCACCTGACTGGAAAATGCTCTAGAATGTCTCCCGACGAACCCGAGCGCAACGTTTAGGTGAAGCGCACCACCTCCAGTTTTCGGGGTGCAGGGGGCAATGGCCCCCTGCTTCAACCCCTTCCTTCTTCGTCTGCCATGGGGCGCGTGCTGAAATTCTGCCACGCGCCCTTGTCGGTCGCTCGAGGGCTGATCTGGCGCGCCAGGAAGCCGTTAGTCCGGTTACGCTTGTCGATCCTATCGGCCAGTAGCTCAGATGNTGCTGAAATTCTGCCACGCGCCCTTGTCGGTCGCTCGAGGGCTGATCTGGCGCGCCAGGAAGCCGTTAGTCCGGTTACGCTTGTCGATCCTATCGGCCAGTAGCTCAGATGGGCGCTTTGCCGCCATCGTTGAGATCACGGTGCGATTACGGTGATTTTCGCTTTGCTGAGCACCGAAGACGTCTTGATCATCCTCCTTGGGCGGCCGCGCCCGGTTCTAAGTTGCAGAGTTTTCGGAGGTTGCGACGATCGGCTGAGTTCAGCGCTTATCCGGCAGATCATCTGGAAATTTGCCAGCCGTCGCCGCACCGCTTGGTCCGCGGTCGGTGCGTTCGTCGGCGCCGGTCTTATCAGGAGAGTCGGTTGTTTTGGGTGTAGATGGCATGGTCACGTCCTTTCATCGCCGTCATAGGAAACCAACGCAGCGAGAGCGAGGCGGGTTTCACATTAAATGGGCGATGGGCCATATTAGGGCGAGTGCAGCTTATCCCGCCTTGCGCCCTTGTCGGTCGTTCGTGCAGGACGATAGCATCACGTCCGACGCGCTTGTGCAGGCGAGCGGGCCGGAATATTCAACCGCAAGACTCTCGTTATGAGCGAGGGACCGCCGGGGGACAGGTCACAGGGACTACAACATAACCGTTGCGGCCATCGGCCGAGCGGGGACTTTAACTTGCACGAGGGGGTGCTAGGGTGACCTTTATGCGCTTTAACATAAAACCCATATTAATTCTCCTTGCCGCCTCCATATTATCAAACATTGTTTTGGCTATATTTTTTATTTTTGAATACAGATCTGACATCTCAGCGCACCACGACCAGGGGCGGTACTTAAGTGAGTATGATCCGTATATCGTTGATGCTAGGCGAAGGTGGGCTTCTAAAAATCGGTTTAGCGAAAACCCCTTCAGAAATCGTACAACCAGCGTGATTACGCTTGACGACCGCATTTGCGTCAGCTTCGAATATAGTCAGCCAGATATCGGTGGGGCCCCTCCGTTCTATTGCTATGGTTTCGAGGGTGTAAACCTCATAAGCAAGCGCGACGATGTTGAATGACGCCAGTGCAGCAAATTGCGTACCGAACCGCCGTTCTCACGTTCATCGCGAAATTCATGGATTGGTCAATCAGTCGACGCCATGTGAGCGTCAGCTACCAACCTGACTCGGCTCCTAACCGGTCAGTCGCTTACCGGCCCCTTTTTGCCAAAGACGCGGCCATCCATCCTTGGCTCCCTCCCTGTTACCGATGCGGGCAAGCGCCGCACGGGACAGGATACCGGATCAAGGGATGGTAAATCCCTTGAACGTCCTCTTCTTCAAAATCCTTCGCGCAAAACGAAAGGCCAGCCCCAGAGGGACCGGCCTTTCGTTTTCGTCGCATCGCGGGAAAGGGGGCTTTCGAGAAGCCACCTTGCCGGGATGTTACTGGTTGTTCTGGCGGTTGAGGAAGCGCGGGATGCTGAGCGCGGAACCCTCGTCCTCGTCGCCCGGGCCGTTTTCGCCGGGGGCGGCCGGCTTCGAGCGCGACAGGCTGGTCATGCGTTCGAACAGCGTGCTGCCACCGCCGGCGGGGCGGGCCGGAGCCGGGGCGGGCTGAGCCGGGGTCGGCGCG
>NZ_JALHLF010000222.1 GCF_022832435.1 Novosphingobium organovorum
CGGCCCGTGCCGACCACCCGCCAGCCCGCCGCGACCAGCGCGCGCGCGGTGGCTTCACCGATGCCCGAGGTGGCTCCGGTCACAAGAGCGGTTTTCATGGGCGAACTCCTTTCAATGGGACGAACAGGTTTGCAAAGCCTTGCGCAGCCATCCCTGCGAGGAACGCGCGGCGCGCAGCCTTGCGACCGGGCTTACTCGCCCGGCAGGATGACGACGTGCATCTCGAAGAAATTGGTCTGCCCTGCGGGCACCGAGATCACGCCCGGCTTTTCGCGAAAATCGCCTTCGAAGCCGACCGGATCGGCGATCCCCTGCCAGGGCTCGATGCACAGGAAGTCCGCGCCCGGCTTCTGCCAGATGCCGAGCATCGGCAGCGCGGGACACTTGACCGCGACGCGCGGGCCCGAACGCGGGCCGAACGTCACCGTGCGGCTGTTGAGCTTGTCCCAGATCAGCGCATCGGCCTCGAACAGCTCGGCGCGCGGCACGAAGCTGTTGCCCTTGACCGGGGTGTGCTTGCGATCATTGAGCAGCAAGCCGGTCTCGCGGTCGACACGGCGGATCTGCTGCGGCTCGCTTTCCGAAAAGACGATCTTGTGGTCTTCCTTCGCGCCCGCGCCAGGCAAGGGCCAGGCGAAGGCGGGGTGGAAGCCGAAGCTGAAGGGCATCGGCACCTCGCCGCAGTTCTGCACGCCGACGCCCACCACCAGCTTCTTCTCGATCAGCCGGAAGTTGACGTTGAGCTTGAACTCGAAGGGATAGACCGCGCGGGTTTCCTCGCTCGCCCCCAGACTGAACATCACGCGTTCGGCCTCGGCGATGAGCACTTCGAAACGGCTGTGGCGTGCAAAGCCGTGGCGCGGCAGGGCGTATTCCTTGCCGCCCAGGCGATAGCGCCCGCCGTTGAGGCCGCCCACGATCGGGAACAGCAAGGGCGCATGCCCCGACCAGACCTCGGGGTTGCCGTCGTTCATGAATTCGCGCCCCTGCGAATCCCTGAGCGAGCACAGTTCGGCCCCCAGCGGGTTGATCCGTGCGGTCAAATCCCCCGAGCTGATACTGATCAATTCACTGTCCGACACGCGAGCGTCTCCTGTCCTGCGTCAGTCTGCCCGCATCAGCCGCGAAGGCTGGCACCAAGCTTGGCGGCCGCCATGGTCACCTTCTCGGCAATCGCCTTGAGGTCGGCTTCGTTGTAGCTCTTTTCGAGGGGTTGCAGCGTTACTTCGAGCGCCAGCGACTTGTGGCCCTCGGGAACGCCCTGTCCTCGGAAATCGTCGAAAAGACGGGCCGACACGATATTGGTCTTGTCCGCGCCCTGTACAACCCTCACCAGATCGCCAGCCGCCAGGTCCACCGGCACGAGGAAGGCGAAATCGCGCGTGACCGACTGGAGCGCGGGCGGCGTGTAGGAGCCGCGCGTGAAGCTGGCGGCGCCCTTCTTGCCGGGAATGGCCTCGAGGAAGATCTCGACCACGGCCACCGGCCCTGCGACGTCGAACTGCTTGGCGATCGTCGGGTGCAACATGCCAAAGCGCGCCAGCACGTTCTTGGGGCCAAGGCGCAGCGTGGCCGACTGGCCAGGGTGGAACTGCGGCCCCGCCTCGCCCATGACCTGCAACTTCTCGACCGGTGCGCCCGCTTCGGCGAGCAGCGCCAGCGCTTCGGCCTTGGCATCGTAGGCGTCAAACGCCACCGCCTTGCCACCGGCCCAGCCGCGCGGGGTCTTTTCACCGGCCAGCACGACGCCCAGCGTCAGGCGCTCGTCGCTCGCCCCGCCCTTGCCGCGCAAGTAGCGGCGACCCAGCTCGAACAGGCGCAGCGAGGCCGCCCCGCGATCGAGGTTGCGCTTGGCGGCCGAGAGCAGTCCGGGCAGGAGCGAGGGGCGCATGGCCTTCATGTCCTCGCTGATCGGGTTGGCGAGAATCCACAGCGGGCTCGCGTCCGCAAACGCCTCGGCGTCGGCGACCGGCAGGAACGACCAGGTCACCGCCTCGTTGAGCCCGCGCGCGGCGGCCGCGCGGCGCACCCGCC
>NZ_JALHLF010000223.1 GCF_022832435.1 Novosphingobium organovorum
GGCGGCAAGCGCGGCGCGCAAGTCCGCGCCCAGCGCGGGCGCGGCGCGCGTGACGGGCTCGTGTTCGGTAGCGAGCCAGTCCGCCACCCCGGCAAAGCGGCTGACGCTGTCGTGTGCGCCATAGTTTTGCGCGTCGCGGCAGAACAGGATGTCGAGCGCCGTGGCGACCGGGTCGGGGCTGTCCGCGCTCAAGGCAACGAGCGTCGCGACCGGCTGGTCCTTGCGATCGCGTCCGAGCCAGAGCGTGACCACGTGGCGCAGCGCGTCGGGCGACGCCCTGGTGCCGAACATGCCCCAGTCATGGGTCAGTGGTTCGAGCGCGGCGAGCACGTCGCCAAGGCGCTGCATCTGGTCGATCCGCCAGGCCTCGAGCCGGGTGAACAGCCCTTCCTGGTCGCCCGGTGGCCAGGTGCGCGCGCGCTGGCGCCAGGCCTGGCGTACCGCCGGGGTCTGGCAGGCGGCGAGCACCGAGCTGGCCTCGCCCTCGGCAATGTAGTTCAGTGCGGCCCCGGCCAGCCCGCGCTGCTGCTCTTCCAGCGCCTTGAAGTAGGTCTTGATACCGGCGGCGGGCAGCGTGCCCGTGCGGTGCAGTCCGTCCAACACGCGACCCAGAAAAGAACGTACCACGCCAGCTCCCGCTTCTTGTGCGGCGCGCCTGCGGTCTCACGCCAGGACCGGCTCGGGCGACGCGCCGCTAGAGCATTTTCCCTTCAGGTGGAATCACCGGACGATTCAGAAAATGCGTCAACACAAAGGTCTAAAGCGGCTTTCGATCCGATGCAGTCGGATCGAAAGCCGCTTTAGTACAGGAATGGGCAGCGGCGCGGGGCATGGCAAGCGCGAACTGCGCTGGGCCATGGCAATTCCCGTGTGCGTGTGGCGCGGGGGCCATGCACGCGGACGAGGTCCTGCGATCATGGGGCAATTCGCCCGTGTTCAAGCGCCTGGGCGCGGCCCTTTTGCGACGCTCAGGCGTAGGCGCCGGGCCGTGTGCGGCGGGCTTTCTTGTCGCGGCGCATCGCCCCGTCGGCCTGGCGCAGCGCCTGTTCGGGCGAGCATTGCAGCGGATCGACGCGCACGATGCCAAGGTTTGCCTCGCCATAAGAGCGGGCGGGGGAGCTGTTCGGTGGTCTGCGCCCCCGACACCGTTTCCGACAACGGATCGAGCAATCCATTGGGCGTCATGAGGCGTTCCGTGACGGAGCCGCTGCTCCAAGCGGGGCGCAGAATACCGGGCTACCTGAGGTATTTCTACCTATTTGGTGTCTGGCGCGCCGGGCGCGCCGGGTCAGGCCCGCGCTGCCGGTGCCTCGGGCACGAGCACCAGCGCGTTGGTGCGGTGTTCGAGCCGCAGCGCGAACAGCGCGCCGATCAGGGCCAGCGAGCGTTCGGGGTGGTCGAGCCGGAAGCGGCCGCTGAACGTGCGCGCGGCGTCGGCGGGATCGGCCAGTTGCAGCGCGAGCGGGGTGTAGCGCCCGAGCCGCTCAAGCGCCTGGCCAAGCGGCATGGCCTGCGCGTCGAGCCAGTCGTTCTGCCAGTCCGCGCCCGAGGCCGGATCGAAGCGGCCGCGCCCGAGCAGGGCCCTGTCGCCGATCAGTACCCATTCGCGGGCGGGCAGCGTGCGCGGCGCGGCGAAGCCCGCCGGACCGTCGCGCAGGGCAAGCGCGACACGGCCCTGATAGACGCGCAGTTCGCTTGCCCGCGAAAGGCGATCGACGCTGAAGCGGGTGCCGAGCGCTTCCATCCGCGCTTGCGGGGTGAACACCTCGAAGGGCCGCGCGGGATCGTGCGCGACGTCGAAATGCGCCGCGCCGCGTTCGAGATGGACGGTGCGCCGCTCGGGCGTGAAGTCGAGCGCGACGCGCGAGGCGGCATCGAGGATGAGCTGCGAACCATCGGGCAGGGCCAGCGAACGGCGCTGGCCCGTCGCACTGGCGATGAGCCGCGGCGCGGGCGCTTCGCGACGGACCAGCCAGTGGGCCCCCAGCCCCGCCGCGACCAGCCC
>NZ_JALHLF010000224.1 GCF_022832435.1 Novosphingobium organovorum
ATGGCCTGGAGCGCGCTGGCAAGGTCCTGCGCGGCCAGCTCGACCCCGCCCACAGGGCCCCGGTCCGACGCCGCGCGCGCGACAACGGGCGCACCGGCGCCCATCGCGCCCGCGACGATCCAGGCCAACGCGCCTGTTCCTGCCCGTCCTGTCCAGCGACCCATGCGGTTCGACCGCCCCCTCATTTTCATGGCACCTTGCCAAAAGCACGCGGGGATGGCTAGCTTTGCCCACATGAAGAGCGTGTCCCAATCCCGCGCAACGCGTCACCGCTCCGGCGTGGGATTCGAACCTGTCGTCAAGGCCTTGCGCGGCTGGTTCGCGCGCCGCCTAAGCAGCGAGGCGGATATCGACGATGCGGTTCAGGACGTCTGGCTGCGCACCCACGAACATCTTGAAAGCGGCACGGTCGAGAACGAACGCGCCTATGTCTTCACCGCCGCGCGCAGCGTGCTCACCGATCGCGCGCGACGCGCCAGCGTGCGCCACGAACAGGCGCACGAAAGCCTCGAGGAAATTCATCATCCGGTTGAGTGGATCACGCCCGAGCGCGTCATCCTGGGCGAGGAGGCCATCGCCATGGTGATGCACAGACTGGAAAACATGCCCGAAAAGACCCGCGACATTTTCATCCTGCACCGTTTCGAGAACATGACCTACCGCGAAATCGCAAACGCCATGGGGCTCTCGATCAGCGCCGTGGAAAAGCACATCATGAAGGCCCTGCTCGACCTGATGGAGGACCTGCGATGACCCGCAGCCCCCCCACGGACGAGCGGCGCACCGAGGCGGGCGACGATCCGCACCGGCAGGCAATCGCGCGTTTCGCGCGGCAGCGCGGCGGCCACCCGGTCGCCGCCCCGACCGACGATCGCGAGCAGGATGCGCTCGCCACGGTCAGCGATTTCTGGGACGAACTCGACGCGCTTGAGGCCGAGGACGGTTTGGCGCGGCTTCGCCAAAAGGCGCTCGAACGGCTCCGGTCCGGCCATGACGCCCACCACGACGCCCATCACGACGGCGGCGCCCCGGTGATCGGGGACGAGGAACCCGAAGACCGCCCCGTCCTCGCGCTCATGCCCGCCGGCGGCCGCCGCCAGGTGCCTTACCGCGCGCTGGCCGCCGCGCTCGTGGCGGTTCTCGCGCTCGGCGGTGCCTCGTGGTGGAGCCTGCGCCACCCGGCGGCGGGGCCGGCCGAACTGGCGCTGCGCACGATCGCCAACGGTCACGGCCTGCCGCGATCGGTGCGGCTGGCCGACGGCACCCGGCTTACGCTCGATGCCGACACCTCGCTGCGGGTCGCCGACAGCCCCGCCGGCACGCGCGAGGTCCATCTCGACAAGGGCCGGGCCTTCTTCAGCGTGACCCATGACGCGGCGCATCCCTTCACCGTTCACGCCGGCGCGATGACCGTGACCGACCTTGGTACCCGTTTCGAAGTGCGCACCGGGGCCAGCCAGACCGCGGTCACGCTGATCGAAGGCCAGGTCGCGATCGCGGCGCCGGGCAGCCCGGCGCTGACCATGACGCCAGGCACTCAGCTCGTGCTGCGCGGATCAGAAGGACGGCTCGAACCCGTCGACACCACCCGCGTCGTGCGCTGGCAGAGCGGGATGCTCGACGCCGACGACGAACCGCTCGGTGAGGTCGTCGCGCGGTTCAACCGCTACCTGGACCGGCCGCTTGCCGTGGGCCAGT
Source organism: Novosphingobium organovorum (assembly GCF_022832435.1). Taxonomy (GTDB): domain Bacteria; phylum Pseudomonadota; class Alphaproteobacteria; order Sphingomonadales; family Sphingomonadaceae; genus Novosphingobium; species Novosphingobium organovorum. Next base: position 1,699 of record NZ_JALHLF010000224.1, read on the forward strand.
CGATGCCGGGCACGATGACGCGCGGCGTGAAGGGCGCGGCGCCGGGCGACGTGCGCATCAGCGGCAGTTTCCGGCTCGACGATCCGGCCGGCTTCATCGAGGCGATCGACGCCATGGGCTACCCCGGCCTCGTCCATTTCGCTGCCAAGCCCGTCCAGAAGCCCGTCGAGCAGCCTGTCGCCAAATAGGGCGGCGCTGACGGCCGGCGCGCGAACCACGGCGGAC
>NZ_JALHLF010000225.1 GCF_022832435.1 Novosphingobium organovorum
CCGCGCAGCGCCGTGAGCGCACGCGCCACCGCCGCGCGTCGCAGCCGCAGCGTGGAGACCACCTGTGGCAAGGGCCGCAGCGCCGTCTCGATCCCGTCGAGCCCGCAGATACCGCAGGAACTGTCGCCGATGCGCCGGCGCGCGCGATCGAGCACCGGCCCCAGACACTCGGCCGGAAGCGCGACACGCGCCACCAGTCCTTCGCCCCAGGCGCCCTCCTCGACCCGGTGCAACGCGATCGCCCCGATCTGATCGGCCCGCGCCAGACCTTCGGCCATAAGGAAGCCGGTCACGAAATCCTCGACAGCGATGGGACTGGCCATCATCACGGCAAAGGCAATGCCGTTGATCTCGATCGCGACCGGGCATTCGAGCGCCAGCGCGCGCGCGACCAGAAGCGGCGCGCCGTCCGCCCTGCCTCCGGCCTCGCCGTAGCCAACTTGCGCAAAAGTCGCCTCGCGCGTGGCCAGCGCGCGCGTTTCGACCGGCCCCAACCCGGCAATCGAGGCCCCGTTTTCCGGCCCGACGGGCTCGCCGCCTGTATCCACCTGAGGTTCCACTTGCGTCATGGCGTCAACCTAGCGCGCGACTTTGCTGCGGTCACGCGCATATATGTATACATATACAAGCAGTTATCCCCACTTACCCGCTCCCTTGGCACGCCCCGTCGCGGTACAAATTGCCAAATTGGCTTGCTAGGCAGAGCGGACTTCCCCTAAACGGGCGCGCCAGAGATAGGGTCGATGGGCTGTCCGCCCGCGGATGAGACAAGGCACACACCGCATGCGCGACGGCGACCAGCGCCCGACCGGCATTGAATTTTCGCAAGAGATTGGTTGAACATCCCATGAGTTGGCTGAGCAAGGTCCGCAATTCGCTTTCGAGCCTGAACAAGCGTGACACCCCCGACAACCTCTGGATCAAGTGCCCGAGCTGCGGCGAGATGCTCTTCACCCAGGAGTTCGAGGCCAACCTGTCCGTGTGCCCGCGCTGCGAACACCACGGCCGACTGACCGCGCAGGCCCGCTTCGACCAGCTGCTCGACAGCGGCTACCGCGTGCTGGCCACGCCCGATGTCGTGGAAAACCCGCTGAACTTCCGCGACACCAAAAAGTATACAGACCGCCTCAAGGCCGCGCGCGCCAGCAATCCCTTCCCCGATGCGCTGACCAACGCGCTGGGGGCAATCGAGGGCCACAAGGCTGTCCTGGGCGTCCAGGACTTCAAGTTCATGGGCGGCTCGATGGGCATGGCCGTGGGCGAGGCCTTCGTGGCCGGCGTCGAGACCGCGATTGCCGAAAAGTGCGGCTACATCATCTGCACCGCCGCTGGCGGGGCGCGCATGCAGGAAGGCATCCTCAGCCTCATGCAGATGCCCAAGACCACGGTCGCGACGCGGCGCCTGGCCGCAGCGGGCCTGCCCTACATCGTCGTGCTCACCGATCCCACCACCGGCGGCGTCACCGCAAGCTACGCCATGCTCGGTGACATCCAGATCGCCGAACCGGGGGCGCTCATCGGCTTTGCCGGCCAGCGCGTCATCCAGGACACGATCCGCGAAAAACTTCCCGACGGCTTCCAGCGCGCGGAATACCTCCACGACCACGGGATGGTCGACATGGTGGTACACCGCAAGGACCTCAAAGGCACGCTGGCACAGCTCCTCGGATACCTTGAACGAAAGGAAGCCAAGTGAATATCGACAGCGCCCTTGTCCGCGAGCTCGCCGAGCTGCTGGCGGAAACCGGCCTCTCGGAAATCGAGGTCGAAGACGGTGATCGCAAGATCCGCGTCAGCCGCCAGATGATCCAGCAGATGAGCGCCGCACTGCCCGCGATGGGCTACGCCCCGGCAGGGCTGCCCGCGGCTCCCGCCGCCGCGCCCGTCGCCGAGGCCGCCCCCGC
>NZ_JALHLF010000226.1 GCF_022832435.1 Novosphingobium organovorum
GCCCGGCCGCGCGGCGCCCCCTCGCGCGCGCGGCGATGTCTTCTCGTTTCAGGAAAAACCTGTCATGACTTCGACCCACGCGGCGCTCGACGCCGCACAAGAGCGTATGCGCATTGCCCTGTTGCTGCGCAGCTATCCCGCGATCGAGCCCGACGAACTGGCCCGGATCCACCACTGGTTCCGCCGCGAGGCGACCCCGCTCGATTTCGGCATCCTCGCCTGCGAACCCGAAACGGCCGAGGGTTACCGCGCCTACCGCGCGCAGCACTACGACCGTTTCGGCCCGCGTGACCTGATCGTGGGAGCTGTCTTCGTGGCGGTCGTTCTGGGAGTGCTGGGGCTGCTCTACGCCGCCATGCCGTGATCGTGGGCCGACCCCGCACGGTGCGCGCTGCGTGCACCGTGCGGGTGGTTGGAAGGACGTGTCAGGGCGTGCCCGCCTCGGCGCGCTTCTGCGCGAAGTCGAGCCGCTGGGTGAGCGGATCGGCCTGGCTGCGCGCGCCCTTGGCATCGATCACCTGGACCCTGTCGGCGCCCGAGTCCGAGGCCTTGGGCCAGGCGGGCAGGCCCTGGCCATCGGGGGTGCCGGTCTTGACGAAATTGACCCAGTAGGCGTGCATCAGCCTGGCCGTTGCGGTTTCGGCCGCCGTCGGCCCGGCCCCGGTGCGCGCGGCGAGCGTGTCGAAGGCGTAGGGGATTTCGCTCGCGTGCGGGGCGCCGCCCATCGCTTGCGACGCGCCGGGCACGGGGAAGGCGAAGCGGTAGTAGTAGACCGGCTGGCGCGGGGCGAGCGCACGGGCGATCGCGCGCGCGGGTTCGATCATCATCGCATCGGCGGTGGTCGCGGTGCCGACCTGAAGGCCGCTGGCGCTGTTGGTGGGGTCGTAGATCTGCCTGGCCTCGGCGGCGTCCGCGCCAAAGCCGGCGAAGATCGCGTCCTTGTCGGTCACGAAGGGAAAGCCGTCCGCCGAATTGGCGCCGATCAGCACCGGCACGCGCGCGTCGAGCCCGTTCTTCGCGGCGGCGAGCGGTTCGCCCAGGATCGTCCTGCCGTCCACCAGCGGCCCGGCGTAGCCTGGCTTGGCCATGGTCATCATCGACAGGTCGCCGGTCACCGTGGCGGCGGGCAGCGCCCGCAGCGCCGCCGCGTCGAGGCCGGGCGCGAAGACCTCGCCCGCCGCGGCCGAGGTGGCGATGGTCGGCTGGGCCATGGTGCGCGAGCGTCCGCCCCCCGATTCGACGATGGCCTGTTCGAACAGCCCCTGCGCCAGCGGCGACTGGAGCAGCATGTGCATCGACATGCCGCCCGCGCTCTCGCCCGCGATGGTCACGTGGGCCGGATCGCCGCCAAAGCGCGCGATGTTCGCCTGGACCCACTTGAGCGCGGCAATCTGGTCAAGATAGCCGAAGTTGCCGCCGCCGCCCTCGGCCTTGAGGCCGGGGTGCGCGAAGAAGCCATAGCGCCCCAGCCGGTAGTTCAGGCTGACGAAGACGATCCCGTCGCGCGCGAAGCTGTCCCCGGCGTAGATCGCGGGCGAGGAGCCGCCGTTGACGAAGCCGCCGCCGTGAATCCAGACCATGACCGGCAGCCTGGCGCCCGCCCGCGTCCCGGCCGGTTGCCAGACGTTGAGGTAGAGGCAGTCTTCCGAAGGCGTGGTGCGGATCGGGGCCGCGTCGGGCGGGAAGGGGGCCTGCGCGCAGTCGGCCCCATAGTGCGTCGCGTCGCGCGGGGCGCTCCACGGAGCGGCGGGCTGCGGCGC
>NZ_JALHLF010000227.1 GCF_022832435.1 Novosphingobium organovorum
AGCTGGGCGAGGACGTGACCGAGACGCTCGAAGTGATCCCGCGCCGGTGGAAGGTGATCCAGACGGTCCGCGAGAAGTTTTCATGCCGGGATTGCGAGGCGATCACGCAGCCCCCGGCGCCGTTCCATGTTGTGCCGCGCGGATGGGCCGGGCCAAGCTTCCTCGCCATGCTGCTGTTCGAGAAGTATGGCCAGCACCAGCCCCTCAACCGCCAGGCCGAGCGCTTCGCGCGCGAAGGCGTGGCGCTCAGCACCTCGACGCTGGCGACCCGGGGGGGTGGGCGCGGCGGCCTTCGCCCTGATGCCGCTCTATCGACGGATCGAGGCGCACGTGCTTGCGGCCCGGCGGCTGCATGGCGACGATACGACCGTGCCGGTCCTGGCCAAGGGCAAGACCGATACCGCGCGCCTGTGGGTCTACCTCCTTGATGACCGGCCCTTTGCCGGCAGCGATCCGCCCGCAGCCCTGTTCCACTATTCCCGCGACCGGCGCGGCGAGCATCCGCGGGCGCATCTGGCGTCCTGGGCAGGGATTCTGCAGGCCGATGCCTATAGTGGCTACAACGAGCTCTATGCGCCCGGCCGTCAGCCTGCGTCCGTGATCGAGGCGGGCTGCTTCGCGCACGCACGGCGCAAGTTCTTCGAACTCGCCGACGTCGANAGTGGCTACAACGAGCTCTATGCGCCCGGCCGTCAGCCTGCGTCCGTGATCGAGGCGGGCTGCTTCGCGCACGCACGGCGCAAGTTCTTCGAACTCGCCGACGTCGAGGCCGCCGCGCGCAGGAAGAGCCGCGGCGAGCGTACCGGCATGATCTATCCGATCGCGCTGGAAGCCGTGCAGCGCCTCGATGCCCTGTTCGAAATCGAGCGGGGCATCAGCGGCAAGGCGGCAGAAGAGCGCCTCGCCGTCCGGCAGGGCCTCAGCGCACCGCTGATGGCGGATCTGCAGGCCTGGCTCACCGCCCAGCTCGCGAAGCTCTCGCGCAGCCACGATCTAGCCAAGGCCATCAACTACATGCTCCGGCGCTGGGGGGCCTTCACCCGCTTCCTCGAAGATGGCCGGATCTGCCTCACGAACAACGCAGCCGAGCGGGCGCCGCGCTGCGTGCCCCTCGGGCGCAAGGCATGGCTGTTCTGTGGCTCCGATCGCGGCGGACAGCGCGCCGCCGTGCTCTATACGCTGATCCAGACCGCCCGGCTCAACGATGTCGATCCGCAGGCCTGGCTGGCCGATGTCCTCGCGCGCATCGCCGAGCATCCCGTCAACCGGATCGACGAACTGCTTCCCTGGAACTGGCTGAACCCAAATTGCGGACATCCGCTCACCCGCTTAAGCGAACAAGCATGATGTTCCGGTTGCTCGTTGCCATCGCTCTGGCTGGCCTGCTTGGTGTTGCCGGAGGATGGTGGCTCCGCGAAACTATCGCGATTGATGCGTGCTTGGATGCTGGTGGGAAGTGGGCTGTAAATGGCGGCTATTGTCTCGGCGCAAAATGGGGCGAGCTCCAGCCCTGAAACAAGTGACGGGGAAATCACCTGCGGCCTTCACCGGATGGCTACGATGCGGCGTCTCAAGCACGCTCTGGCAAAACGGCTGCGGCGCGAACAGAGGCTGGAACCCAAACGCAAAAAAGGCCCCTGAACAGGGGGCCTTTGCGAACCCCTGGAAGGTTCGTTGAGATTGTGAATGGGTTTGTTTACAACGCGCTGGCTACAATGCCTGG
>NZ_JALHLF010000228.1 GCF_022832435.1 Novosphingobium organovorum
ACTCCACCGACTCGGTGCCGAGCCCCAATCACCCCATCTGATCCAGAAGTTCGGCACCGTCCCACGCCTCCACCCGACCAATGTACACTTTCGCGGGAAGTCGGGTGGGAGCGGTCCTTGGTGTGCGGCAGGGCTATTCCCGAGCGCTTGTTGACGTTTCCTTACCGGGGCCTGTGGCATGACCCGGAGGCGCTCGGCCGGTGAGAGGGCCTTGCCTGCATCAAGGGGATTCGAAGGTGCATGGATAGGGAGCCATTCATTCGGGCCACCGAGATCTGGGTGCCCGCCGCCGATGGCCGGAGCATCGACCTGCAATCGGGGGTCTATGGCCAGATGGACTATTTCGCGGCGGTCAGCCGGGGGATGCGGTTCGAGCTGGGGGAAGGATTGCCCGGCAAGGTCTGGGAGCAGGGGCGCCCGATCATCCTCAGGGACCTGTGCAATTCCTATTTCGTGCGCAAGGAAGCGGCGATGACCGAAGGGCTGAGTTGCGCGGTGGCGATGCCGTCCTACGATGCGGGGCGGCTGCGTTCGGTCACCGTGCTGTTCTGCGGTGACGATCGTTTCCGGCTCGGCGCGCTGGAGCTGTGGACCCTCCGCTCGGGCGAGGACGAGCTCTCGCTGGTCGATGGCTATTTCGGCCATGCCCATGAATTCGAAAGCGAAACCCGAGACACGCGGTTCGCGAGCGGAGAGGGCGTGCCGGGGCGGGCCTGGCGGACGGGGCGGCCCGATGTGCTGGCCTCGCTGGGCAGCGATGGCCGTTTTCTGCGCCATGAAGCCGCCGATCAGGTCGGTTTCGACCGCGCGGTGGGCGTTCCGTGCCCCTCGCGCAAGGGTGTGCCGTTCGTTCTGACGCTGGTGTCCTCCTGCGTGTCGCCGGTCGCGGGGCGCATCGAATACTGGGTGCTCGACGAAGGGGTGGGCGGTTTTCGGCTCGTTTCGGGCTATTGCGAGGCGTGCGAGGATCTCCTCACCAGCCATGCCGACACGGTGATTGCGTTCGATGTCGGGCTGTTCGGCCGCGCCTGTCGCAAGCGCATCCCGCTGATCGACGAGGATCTGGCGACTGACACCGAAAGTCGGGTCGCGCGTTCGGCCGTGGCGGCGGGGCTCAAGTCGATGGTGGTCCAGCCGCTCAACGCCGGGGACGGGTTCGATGCGGTGCTGGTCTGGTACTTCTGAACGGCCTGCCGCGCGCGCTGTTCCGATCAGCTCGGCGCAGGGGGCATGACGCGGGCCAGCCGACGCGATAGGTTCGGTGCATGGTTCTGCCGGATCGATCCCCTCTTGCGCGCGCGGCGTTGACACGCTCCTCGCGGTGGGTGCGGGGCGGGGCTGTGGTGCTCGTCGGCGCGATCCACGTGATCCTGGTGCTCATCCTCGTGCGCGCTTTCGCGCCCGATCTGGCCGGGAGTGTCACCGACACGGTGCGCCGCACTGTCCTGGTGACGTTCGTGGCCCAGCCGGAACGTGAACCCGAACCCGTGCGGCCCCTATCCCCCCGCCCAAGGCCCCTGCCGGTTGCGAAGCAAGGCGCGGCGGCGCCGGCGGGGAAACAGGCCCGTGCGCGTCCCCTCGCCGCGCCCGAGCCTGCGCTCGTGCTGGCCCCCACGCAGGCCCCGCCGGTCGCGGGGGAGGGCGCCGAGG
>NZ_JALHLF010000229.1 GCF_022832435.1 Novosphingobium organovorum
CCAGCGACCCCGCCGGCCGAGCCGTTGGCGGTGCGCACGTGCGCTCCGGCACGGATCTGGGCCTGGGCCGCCGTGGCGGGGAGGAGAAGCGCCAGCGTGGGCAGCGCGGCGGCGAGGAGGAAAGTGGGTCGCACCTTGGTCATCAGTCGAACTCCTGTGGGCGGGGGCCTCGTGCCGTCCCGCGACAGGGCCTTGTCTGGCGCACGGATGCATCACGGCGGTGTCGCGCCAGGGCCAGGTGATGGCAGCGTGCGACAGCGGGGGGCGGGTGTCATGGTTTGTCACAGCTTGGCCACTGGCCGCCGCGCGGGCGCGGTGGCACACCGGGGGCATGAGCGAGAAACCGGCCCGAATCCTCGTCGTCGATGACGATCCCGAACTGCGCAGCCTGCTCCAGCGCTTCCTCGCCGAGCACGGCTATGCGGTGCGCGCGGTCGAGCACGGGCGGGCGATGGACAGCGCGCTCCAGCGCGAGCCCGCCGATGCCATCGTGCTCGACCTGATGCTGCCGGGCGAGGACGGGCTGGCGATCCTGCGCCGCCTGCGCGCGAGCGGGGAGACGGTGCCGGTCATCATGCTCACCGCGCGCGGTGATCCGGTCGATCGGGTGCTCGGGCTTGAACTGGGCGCCGACGATTACCTGGGCAAGCCTTTCCTCCCGCGCGAACTGGTGGCGCGGATCGCCGCGCTGCTGCGCCGGATCGGTCCCGAACGCGCGATGGGGCAGGACGAAATCGCGCGGATCGGCCCTTTTACCATCAATTTTTCGACCTTCACCGCCACGCGCGAGGGCGAGGCGCTCACGCTGTCCTCGCGCGAGTTCGCGCTGTTCGCAGCGCTCGCGCGCAGTCCGGGGCGCCCGCTCAGCCGCGCGCAGCTGATCGACCGTGCGCTGGGCCGCGACGCCGAGGTGACCGACCGCGCGATCGACGTGCAGGTTGCCCGGCTGCGCAAGGCGATCGGGGACGATGCCGCCGATCCGCGCTTCCTGCGCACGGTCTGGGGGGTGGGCTACGTGCTGACCGGCGGCGGCGATGGCTAGGGCGCCGGGTTCTCTGCTGCGGCGCAACGTGCTGCTGATGGTGGGCACCGTGCTCGTCGGGCAGATCCTGGCCGGGCTTTTCGTGCTCAATTTCGTCATGCAGCCGCAGATCGAGCGGGTGGCGGCGGTCACCGCCGACATGATCCTGGGCCTGTCGCAGGCGATGCGCACGATGGACCCGGCCGACAAGGACGCGCTGCTCACCCGGTTCGAGGCCAACGGCGACATCGCGATCCGCCGCAGCCTGTCGCATAAGGTGCCCGTGCCGCGCTTTCCCAATTACCTCGAACGGCGTTTCATCGCCGCGATGAGCGAGCGGCTGGCCGCGCGCGAGGAGCTGGCCTGGCGCAAGGGCGATGGCAACCGCTTGTGGTTCCGGCTCAATCTGGGGGGGCAGGACTACTGGATCAGCGCCACCCCGCCGACCCAGCGCAGCGCTCTGGCGAGCCTGTTTTACGCCTTTGCCGCGGCCTTCGCGGTGGCGATCGTGGCCGGCTACTGGTTGCAACGCAGGCTCGATGCGCCCTTGCGACGGCTGGCGCGCGAGGTCGAGGCGCTCGACCCGCTGCGCGGGCCGGAGCCGGTCGACGTGCGCGGCCCG
>NZ_JALHLF010000023.1 GCF_022832435.1 Novosphingobium organovorum
GCGGCTCGGCGCGCACGGCCGAGGCGGTGCGCGCCGCCTTTGCCGAGCCCGAGGACGCACCGACCCGCGCGCTGTCCCGCCAGCTCACCGAGACCGGCGATCGCCTGTTCGCCCGCGCAGGCCTGCAATTGAGCGTTGCCCGCCACGGCGCCTCAAACTGGGAACGCGGCGCCAATCTCGACCGCGCGATGACCGAGCTTTCCGATCGTTCCGCGCTTACCCGTGCCATCGAGAAGGCGCTCACGCGGCCCGACGAGGCACAGCGCATCGCCGCGCTGGAACGGCTGGGCGACCGCGCCGACAGCGCACACCACGCGCTTTACGACGATCTGGGGCGCGAAGGGCTTCAGCCGCATCTCGTGAACCCGCCCGGCACCAACCGCGACGTTCAGGGGCGCAGCGGCGCGATCGACGGCGTGGCCGACCGCCTCCCGCGCGACGGCTGGCGCATGGCCGAGCTGACCTATGCCGAAAGCCTCTACGAGCGCCCGCTCGAGCTGGCCTATCGCGGACTGGCGCCGTTCACGAGCTATTGCCTGCGCTATACCTGGGCGGGCGAAGGCTATGCCCGATCCGTACAGGTGAGCGCCAACGGCACGGTGCTGCGCCCCTTTCACCCGCGTCTGACAAACCCCGCCTACGCGCAACTGGCCATCGCGCCGCAACTGATCCACGCGGGCCGCCTGCGCGTGCGCTTCACCGGCGAGCCTGGCCTTGGCGGCAGCGGACGCGGCGTGCAGATTGCCGAGAGCTGGCTGCTGGCCCTGCCGCCCGAACAGTGCAGCGGCGGCTGGCAGGACCCCGATGCCGCCGACGGCCGCACCGCCATGCCCTGAACGCGCCCGCAACAGCGCCGCCCGGACCGGCCCGATTGGATTTTTATTGGTATTATCAGTGACAGGAAGCCCGACGTGACCCCTGCAACCCCGGCGCGCAGCGCCATGACCGCCGCCCTCATCGCCCTTGCGGCCCTGCCGCTGGCCACCGCCCAGGCCAGCCCGACCCGCGCCTCCCCTGCAGTCGTCCCAGCACCGGATGCGCTGCGCAGCGATCCGCTGGGCGGCCCCGCCGCCGTCGCCGGGCGGCAGGTCATCTCGGGCTCGATGTTCTACCCGCGCATTCCCCGCGCGCTCTGGCGCGACCGGCTGAAGAAGGCGCGCGCGATGGGGCTCAACACGATCGAGACATACGCGTTCTGGAACGTCCACGAACCGCGTCCGGGCCATTTCGATTTCTCGGGCCAGAACGACATCGCCGAATTCGTGCGCGAAGCGGCCGAGGAAGGGCTGATGGTGGTCGTGCGCCCTGGCCCTTATGCCTGCGCCGAATGGGACTGGGGCGGCCTGCCCTCCTGGCTCAATCGGGACCCGAAAATGCAGGTTCGCACGCTCTACCCCGGCTTCATGAAAGCGACGCAGCGCTATCTGGACGCGCTGGCGAGGCAACTCGCCCCGCTACAGGCGACGCGCGGCGGGCCGATCATCGGCGTGCAGGTCGAAAACGAATACGGCTCGTATGGCGAAGACCACGCCTACATGCGCGCGATGAAGGACGCCTTCGTGCGCGCCGGTTTCGCCCCGCGCCTGCTGTTCACGGCCGATGGTCCCGATCTGCTCGCACGCGGCGCGCTCCCCGATCTTCCGGTCGCGCTCAACTTCGCGCCGGGCAGCGCCAAGGGCGCCGTCGAGGCGCTTGCCAAATTCCGCCCCGGCGCACCGGTCTACGTCGGCGAATACTGGGACGGCTGGTTCGACCACTGGGGTGAGCGCCACGAGACCCGCGATGGTACGGCCATGGCCGAAGAACTGCGCACGCTGCTCGCCAGCGGGGCCTCGGTGAACCTTTATATGTTCACCGGCGGGACCAGTTTCGGCTGGATGGCCGGTGCCAACAGCGCGGGCGCGAACGCGGACCATACCAATCGCAAGGAGGTAAACTACCAGCCCGATGTGACCAGTTACGACTACGATTCGCCGCTGTCGGAAGCGGGCCGCCCCACCCCCAAGTTCTTCGCGTTCCGCGATGCGATCCAGTCGGTCACCGGCGAAACTCTGCCTGCGTTACCGCCCGAAAGCCCGACCATCGCGCTGCCCCCCATGGCTCTGGGCGAGGGCGCNCGCGATGCGATCCAGTCGGTCACCGGCGAAACTCTGCCTGCGTTACCGCCCGAAAGCCCGACCATCGCGCTGCCCCCCATGGCTCTGGGCGAGGGCGCCAGCCTGTGGTCGGACCTGCCCAAACCCGTACGTTCGAGCGCACCGCTCACCATGGAGGATATCGGCCAGTCGTTTGGTTACATCCTCTACCGCACCACGATTGCCAAAGGCAGCGAACGGCCCGCCACGCTGACGCTGCCCGTGGTCCACGACTACGCGGCGGTCTATGTCGACGGTGTCCTCCAAGGCGTGATCGATCGCCGACTGCAACAGACCAGCCTGACGCTAGCCCCGCTGCGCGCGGGCGCCCGGCTCTCGATCCTGGTCGAGAACAGCGGCCGGGTGAACTATGGCCCCGCGCTTCCCGACGAACGCGCCGGGATCATCGGCACGCCGCTTCTTGATGGCGTCAAGCTGCTGAATTGGGAGAATTTCGCGCTTCCCATGAGCGTCCCGCCAGCCGCTCCGGTCCAGTCTGCGAGCCCTGCCGCCAAGCCGCCGTGCACCGGTCCCTGCTTCTCCCGCGCGCAGTTCACGCTGTCCAAGGTGGGCGACACTTTCCTCGACACCGGCGCGCTCGGCAAAGGCGTGGCCTGGGTCAACGGCCACAATGTCGGGCGCTTCTGGCAAGTCGGTCCGCAGCGCACGCTCTACCTGCCTGCCCCCTTTCTCAAGACCGGACGCAACGAGATCGTGGTGTTCGATCTCACCGGCGGCGAAGGCCGACACGTGGAGGGGCTGCGCGATTCGATTCTCGACGCTGAGCCCGCGCCGGACCCTGTGACATCAAGATTACACCTGCAGGGCAAAATCACGCCCTGAGCCCTCCCCGGCTCCGGTTCACAGCCGCGCGCTCCCCGCTCGGGACCGGTCGGCAAGGCGCACCGGAGCTTGTCCCGCAAAGGTATTTTCCGCCATGCAACACAGCGCAACGAAGGCGAGATATGGCGGAATTCCGGGGCTGAAGCGGATGATTGGCATTATCGGATCACGCACCTGAAGTGGCGCTTTCCGGCGATCAATCGAGCCGAGAAGAGACCCACTTATAACCTTTGAAGAAAATTTGCATGAATTGGTACTGTTTGGTTGCATTCCGGAAGAATCTGGGACACACCTAGACCACCGTACAAAAGCGGGCACACAATATCGTTGGCCACAGCCAGACAGGGGGCTGAAACATGACCACACGTCGCGAAATAATGGGATTGGCACTGAGCGGTACGCTCGCGGCCGCTGTTGCAGGGTCCGAGGCGGCCCAGGCCGCTCCGTCGGCTGAGGAGCCGGCCTTCATCGTTTCCACCTGGGATTTCGGCGCCGCGGCCAATGCGGCGGCCTTTGCCCGCTTCAGCGGCGGTGGCAGCCTGATCGATGCGGTCGAGGCCGGAGCCCAGGTGCCCGAAGCCGACGCCAAGAACCAGTCGGTCGGCCTTGGCGGCAATCCCGATCGTGACGGGCACGTCACGCTCGATGCCATCATCATGGACGGCGCGGGCAATTGTGGCGCCGTAGCCGCGATGGAAGGTTTCGTCCACGCCATCTCGGTCGCCCGCCGGGTCATGGAAAAGACCCCGCACACCTTCATCGTGGGCGAAGGCGCGGCACAGTTCGCGCGCGAACAGGGTTTCCACGAAACCAACCTGCTCACCCCCGAATCCGAAGCCGCCTGGCGCGAATGGCTCAAGACCTCGCAGTACAAGCCCGAGGCCAACATCGAGAACCGCATCCGCGGCGGTCGCCTCAACCATGACACCATCGGCATCCTGGCCTGCAACACCAAGGGCGAACTGGCAGGAGCCTGCACGACCTCGGGCATGGCCTACAAGCTGCACGGGCGCGTCGGCGATTCGCCGCAGGCCGGTTGCGGTCTCTTCGTCGAGGGCGGCGTAGGCGCGGCCGCGGCCACCGGCCTTGGCGAGGAAGTCACCCGTATTGCGGGCACCGCACGCGTCGTTGCCTCGATGCGCGCGGGGCTTGATCCCGAAGCGGCCTGCCGCGAGGCGGTCGCCCACATCGCGCGGCTGCGCGGCGAGGCGGTTGCCAACACCCAGGTCGGCTTCGTCGCGATCAACACGCGCGGCGAGGTCGGTGCCTATTCGCTGGTGCCCGGCTTCACCGTCGCGATCACCGATCGTGCGGGCAAGACCCGCGTGGTGCCTGCCAAGAGTCTGTCCGGCCCCGCCAAGGGCTAACGTTCCGGGAGCGCGCCGGGGGGCCCGCTTCCACATCCAATGCGAAGGGTGCAGCCGCAAGCTGTGCCGGGCCGATCGGCCGGGACCCGTTCCCGGCCGGAAGACGCATCCGCGTGCGGGCGGTTGGGAGACCCCGTGCGTTCGACACTACTTACCAGGGGAAAGTCATGAGACCAATTTTTCAAAAGTTACTGCACACCACTTGCCTTGCAGGTCTTGTCGTTCTGCCGGTCGCCGCACACGCCGAAGATGACAGCATCACCAGCAAGAGCGCCGCGCAGAGCTCGGATTCCGACGACGGCTCGTCGAGCACCGACGCGATCATCGTCACCGGCAGTCTCATTTCGCGCCCCAATGCGGCGGCTGCGGCTCCCGTCCTGTCGGTGACCAACGAAGCAATCAAGGCGCAGGCTGCGGTCAACATCGAGGAAGTCCTCAACCGCCTGCCCCAGGTCGCTCCCGACAGCCAGCAGGGCTACCAGGATTCCGACGGCCGTCAGCGCATCAAGCTGCGCAACCTGGGCTTCGAGCGCACGCTCGTCCTGGTCGATGGCAAGCGCCTTGGCACGATGAACGGTGAAGACGTCGGCATGATCCCGACCGCGCTCGTCAAGCGCGTTGACGTGCTGACCGGCGGCGCTTCGGCCGTCTATGGTTCGGATGCCATCGCCGGTGTTGTCAACTTCGTGATGGACAACAACTTCGAGGGCCTTCAGCTCAACGCCAACTACAACTTCTACCTGCACAACAACCGCAACGGTACCGCGGCCAAGACCGCCAAGTCGTATGGCTTCGACAGCGCCAGCGGTCTCTCGGCCGACGGTGGCCGTTCGGACATCTCGCTGATCGGCGGCACCAAGCTGCTCGACGGGCGCATGCACGTGCAGGGCTACATCGACTACCGCAAGGCCTCGCTGGTGCGCTATTCGGACCGTTCGACCTCGGCCTGCCAGCTGACGCAGACCGGTGACGGCGATCTGGGCTGCACCACCTCGACCTACAACGAGCAGGGCTACTTCTCGCCGACCACCGGCGACAACGCGGGCACCGTCTACGCCAACGACCCGTCCAACCCCGGCAGCTTCACGCCCTACTCGAGCGACTACGCCGCCAACCCCTACGACGGCTACTCGCTGCAGCGCGCGAACCAGCGCCTGAACGCGGGCGGCTTCATGACGTTCGAGATCTCGCCCGCGGCGACGGTCTATTTCAACGGCATGTGGTTCCGCGACAAGTCGAGCAACCCTTACCCGGCGCGCATCTACTCGTACACCGCCTACGGTTCGACGCCCTACACGATCAACTGCGACAACTCGTACCTGTCCTCGCAGCAGGCGACCGCGCTGTGCGGTTCGGCCGCAGGCACCAGCCAGAGCGTGTCGTCGGAAGTGCGCTACCGCTTCTCGGACGTCGCGGATCAGGACGATAAGTACCTGAACTCGGGCATCCGCCTGTCCTCGGGCGTGCGCGGCGACCTGGGCCACACCTGGACTTACGACGTCGGCGGCGTGTGGGCACGCAACCGCAACGAATACATGTGGGCCTACCCGAACTACGATCGCATCAACCAGGCGATCAACGGTTGCCCCGATGGTTCGGACAGCGGCTGTATCCCGATCGACATTTTCGGCAACACGACCACTTCGACCAACCAGGCCGCCTTCGACTGGCTGCTTGATGGTCAGTACGGTCACTACACGAACCTCTCCAACCTCTACGATCTGAGCGGCACCGTTCAGGCGGACCTGGGCTCGTACGGCATCCAGTCGCCCTGGGCGAGCACGGGCGTTGGCCTCGCCTTCAACGTCGAGTATCGCGAGGATCACCTCGACGTAACCAAGGACGCCAACTGGATCGAGTACAACGGCGGCGACGCCGAGGCACACTACAGCCAGGCCGCCTGGGAAGGCATGGTCGAGCTGCAGGTTCCGATCGTCGAGGACAAGCCCTGGGCGCGCACGCTGCAGTTCAACGGCGCGTACCGCCTGTCGAAGTACACCAGCAACCCCTCGCTGTTCAGCACCTTCAAGACCGAGGCGATCTGGTCGCCGATCAGCGACATCACGCTGCGCGCCTCGTTCAACCGCGCCCAGCGCGCACCGACGGTGGTCGAGCAGTATCAGGCCGAAGCCACCAGCTACGGCAACATCGATACCTCGTTCAACGATCCTTGCGCTCCGACGGTGACCACCACCTACGACGCGAGCGGCAACCCCGTCACCTCCTACGGTGAACCGGCGGCCTCGCTGGAAGCCTGCGAAGCGACCGGCCTCGATGCGAGCCTGTATGGCAGCACCACGCTGCTGTGCCCCGATGAAACCGGCTGCACCTACAAGAGCGGCGGCTACACCGTCGATCCCGAAACGGCCTATACCAAGACCCTCGGCATGGTCCTGACCCCCAGCTTCCTGCCGGGTCTGAGCCTGTCGGTCGACCGGTTCTTCATCGATCTCGACAACGCCATCGGCTACAACGACTACACCTACTTCACCAACGGCTGTATCGCGACCGGCAGCGACTTCTTCTGCTCGGCCTTCGTTCGCAACGCCGACGGCACGCTTTACAGCGATGCCTCGTCGAACCCCTCGACCGGCTACATCCGCCAGGGCACGACGAACTACTACAAGTCCAAATCGCACGGCTGGGACATCCAGGCGCAGTACCGGGTCGACCTGGGTGCCAAGGCGGGACGTCTCGACTTCGACTTCGCCGGCTCGCTGACCACCCTTGCCGGTGGCCAGGATTCGCCGATCCTCGCGAAGTACAACTGCGTGGGCTACTACGGCGGCTCGTGCGGCCAGCTGATCCCCAAGTGGATGCACCAGTTCCGCACCACCTGGACTGGTCCGGACGATCAGGTCACGGTCTCGCTCAACTGGCGCTTCATCGGCCCGCTCACCAACGTCACCAACTCGGGCAAGACCAGCCTGGGCTGGAGCGAAGGTAACGAGCGCAGCACCTACTACCACATCCCCTCGTACAACTACTTCGACCTTGCCGTGGGTTTCCGCGTCGCGAAGAGCTTCGGCCTGCGCTTCTCGGTCAACAACCTGTTCGACAAGGACCCGCCGGTCATCCCGAACTCGTACAGCTACGCGCTTTCGCGCAACAACACGCTGGGCGCCCGGTACGATTCGCTGGGCCGTCAGGTCGCGATTTCGACGACCGTCGACTTCTAAGTACCCCTCTCCCAAGTCCGGCCGGAGCGCCCCCCGCCCCGGCCGGACCGCAAGACCCTCCCTTTCCCCTGCACGGAAATGGGAGGGTCTTCGTCTTTGTGGGGAGTGCGTGTTCGCCGCCCCTAACTCATAAGTACAATTGCGCTTCTTGCGCACAGCTTCCTACCTCGGACAAAAGAAAGAACCGGACGAGGGAGAGACACCGATGCGCCGCCACGCCATCATTGCCGGAGCCGCCTGCGCGCTCGCCGCATTTCCGGCATGCGCCCAGACGTCAGACGCGAGCGCCCCCACCGCACCCGAAAGCCTCGCGCAGAACGCCTCACGCACGACGATCATCGTCATCGCACCCGGCGGCGGTTTCGATTTTGACGATGCGCTCGCACTCGACCGGGAGGGTCTCACCCGCACCGGCGCCCCTGATCTGCTGGCCGCCCTCACCCGCACCACGGCCGGGATCAGCCTGCAGGACGCCCAGGGCAACCCCTGGCAGCCCAACCTCGTCTACCGTGGCTTCGTCGCCTCCCCGCTCCAGGGTCAGGCGCAGGGCATCGCGGTCTATCTCGACGGGGCGCGCTTTAACCAGCCCTTCGGAGATACCGTCGGCTTCGACCTGATCCCCGACGCGGCGATCCGTTCGGTCGCCCTGGTCGACCCTAGCCCCGCCTTCGGGCTCAACGCGCTGGGCGGCACCATGGTGATCGAAACGGCGACTGGACGCAGCGATCCGGGCATGGACGCGAGCCTGGCTGCGGGAAGCTATGGCGAGCGCACGGTCGCAATCTCGGGCGGAGGGCAGTGGGGCGACCTCAGCTACTTCGGCGCGTTCCAATCGCGCCGCGAAAGCGGCTGGCGCGATCACAGCCCATCCGAACTCGTCAACGGCTACGTGGATCTGGGCTACGACGGCCCCCACGCCGGGCTCCACGTCAAGCTGATCGGCGCCGACACGGACCTTACCGGCAACGGCGTTTCGCCGGTCGAACTGCTTGCCGCACGGCGCCGCTCGGTGCTCAGCTGGCCCGATAATTCGCGCAGCCAGTACGGGCGGATCAGTCTGCACCCCTGGGCCGCGCTCGGCGCGCGTACCCGGATCGAGGCCACGCTCTACCGCCAGCGGCTCCAGGTCGAGACGCTCAACGGCGACGTGGCCGACATCGCCGCCTGCGCCGACGATGCACACCTGCTGTGCCTCGAAAGCGTGGGCGATGACGACCAGGAGGATGGAGGCGACGAAAGTGCCGAACGGCTGACCGATGCACAGGGCCAAGCCATCCCCACGCTCGCCGGCGAGGATGGCTACGGCGTGCTCAACCACGGACGGGTCCACACCCGATCCTCGGGCGTGCTGGCTCAAGTGCTCGACACCCGGCCGCTCGGTGAGGGGACCAACCGCCTCGCGATCGGCTTCAGCTACGACAGCTCGCGCAGCCACTTCGACAGTTCGACCGAGCTCGGCGCACTCACGCCCGATCGCAGCGTCGAAAGACTGGGCGTGTCGATCGTGCAGGAAGACGGCGCCATCGTCCCGGTTGGGCTGACCGCGCAGACCCGCTACTGGGGCCTGTTCGCGACCGAGGTCTTCCCCCTCACCGCCTGGCTGAACGCCGAGATCGGAGTGCGCTACAACCACGCCCGTATCCGCATGACCGACCGCATCGGCACCGCGCTCAACGGCGATCACCGTTTCGAGCGGCTCAATCCCGGCCTTGAGCTTGACTGGCGGGTGTCGCGGGCGCTGACGTTGCGCGTAGGCTACGCCCAGACCAACCGCGTGCCGACACCCGCCGAGCTGTCCTGCGCCGATGCCGATGCCCCGTGCAGTCTGACCAACTTCTTCGTCGCCGATCCGCCGCTGCGTCAGGTCGTCGCGCGCAACTGGGAGTTGGGCGGGTCGGGCCGGATCGCGGCGGGGCCATGGACCCTGCAATGGCTGGCAAGCGCCTGGCGGACCACCAACACCGACGACATTCAATACGTCGCCTCCGAGATCCGCGGGCGGGCGTATTTTCGCAACATCGGCCAGACCCGCCGGCAGGGTGTCGAACTGACGCTGCGGGCAAGCCATGGCGGGCTGGATCTGAGCGCGGGCTACGCCTTTACCGACGCGACCTACCGCCACGCGCTGACGCTTTCGAGCCCGGCCAACCCCGCAGCCGACGACGAGGGCGTGATCGCGGTCGAACCGGGCGATCGCCTGCCCGGCATCCCCCGCCACAGCCTCACGCTGAGCGCGGATTACAGCTGGCCTCTGGCCGGACGGACGCTGTCACTGGGCGGCGACCTGATCGCCCGTTCGGGCCAGAGGCTGGTGGGAGACGAGGCCAATCTCACCGCCCCCCTCCCCGGCTACGCGCTCGTCAATCTGCGTGCCAGCGTGGAGTTCACCCCGCACTTCACGCTCTTCGCCACGGTGCGCAACGCATTCGATGCCAAATACGCAACCTTCGGCACCTTCTCCGAGGTCGACGAAGTCGCGCTTGCCGAAGCCCCCGGCGCCGACAACCCGCGTGCCTATGGTCCCGGTTCCCCGCGCCGCTGGACGCTGGGTCTGCGCACGCGGTTCTGAACCGAACCCGCATTGCATACAAAGCGGGCCCGCACTCGTCCGGAGTGCGGGCCCCGCATGGTTCGTGCCGGAACGGCGCTCACTTCACGCTGGTATCGTCCTCACCCAGCGAAGCGTCCGCACCGATCGCGCTGTAGAGCGTCACCCGATTGGTAAGATCGGCCAGTACGGTCGCGATGCGCGTCTGCTGGTCGGCATAGAGTTCACGCTGCGCGGTCAGTGCATCAAGGTAGGTCCCGATCCCGGCGCGGTACTGCTGGTCGGACAGCCGATACGAACGTTGCGCCGCATCGACGAGGCGGTCCTGTGCGCGGCGCTGATCGGCAATCGTGCCGCGTCGCGCCAGCCCATCGGCCACGTCCTTGAACGCGGACTGCACCGTCGAGCGGTAGTTGGCGAGATAGTAGTCGCGCTGCGCCTTGGCGTATTCAAGATTGCCCTTGGTCTCCCCGCCCAGGATCGGCAGGCTGGCGCTGCCCGATCCGGTCGCGGTGAACGCTCCACCGGTGAACAGGCTCGACAGCGCGGTGCTCGCAAAGCCGAGCGTTCCGGTCAGCGAGATGGTCGGGAAGAACGCCGCGCGCGCCGCGCCGATCTGGGCATATGTGCTCTTCAATTCGTGCTCGGCTTCGACCACGTCGGGGCGCTGGAGCAGCACGGTCGAGGACAGTCCGGCCGGAACCGTGGTGATATGCGGTTCGAGTTCGAGCAACGAGGCGGGCAGCAGCGCATCCTCGATCGGGCCACCGGTGAGCAGTTCGAGCGCGTTGCGATCCTGGGCGACAAGCGTGGTCTGTGAGGCCACGTCCGATCGCGCCTGCTCGACGACCGTCTCGGCCGAGGCCACGGTCGCGCCGTCGGTCAGCCCGTTCTTGTAGAGCGTCTGCTGCAACGTAAGCGTGTGGGTGGCGCTCGCCTCGGTTTTTTTCGCCAGCGCGAGCAGGTCGCGGTCCGATGCCAGAGTGACATAAGCGGTGGCAACGTTCGCCACCAGCGTCAGACGCGCCGAGCGATAGCCCGACTGGGTCGAGAGGTAGGTCTCGAGGTACTGTCTGGACTGGTTCTTCACCCGGCCGAACAGGTCGAGTTCAAAGCTCGAGGCGCCGACGTCCGCGCTGTAGCTCTGCGATTGCGCAAACTGCGAGAGCCCGGCCTCGGTCACACTCGCATCCGCACCGCCCGCAATCGTAGGCAGCTGATAGGACCGCTCCACATGGTACTGCGCCCGCGCCGAGGCAACGTTGGCGAGCGTGGCGGCGAGATCCTGGTTGTTGGCAAGCGCCATCGCGATGACCTTCTGCAGACGCTCGTCCGCAAAGACCGTGCGCCAGGGCAGACCAGCGTCACCCTCGGAGGCCGCGGGATAGGCCGCACCCTGGGGCCACTGTGGGGGGGCGGGATTGGCCGGGGCCACGTACTTGGGCGCCATGTCGCACCCTGCCAGGGCCGGTGCGAAGGCACCGGCGAGGCAAAGGGCTGTCAGGAGTTTGGTTCGAGGCATCAGTCGTTGTCCTTGGAAGACGGTGTGCTGGCCACGTCCGCGCCCGGCCCGGCGGCCGGCTGCGGGACATCGTCATCGCCGCGGTGGAACAGCTTGGCCACCACGACGAAGAACATCGGCACATAGAAAATCGCGAGGAACGTCGCCGAAATCATGCCACCCAGCACCGCGGTGCCAATGGCGATACGGCTGTTGGCGCCGGCCCCCGTCGCGACCGCCAGCGGGAACACGCCGGCGATGAAGGCGATCGAGGTCATCAGGATCGGACGCAGACGGACCTTGGCGGCCTCCATCGCGGCATGGACCATGTCCTTGCCTTCCCGGTGCGCCATTTCGGCGAACTCGACGATCAGGATGGCGTTCTTCGCGGCAAGACCCACGGTGGTGAGCAGGCCGACCTGGAAGTAGATGTTGTTTTCCAGACCCCGCACGCTGACCGCCAGCACCGCGCCCAGGATACCGAGCGGGATCACCAGCATGACCGCGAGCGGCACTGACCAGCTTTCATAAAGCGCGGCAAGACTGAGGAACACCACGATGATCGAGAGGATATAGAGCGGCCCCTGCTGCCCGTTCGACTGGTTTTCCTGGTACGACATGCCGCTCCACGCGTAGGTCGTGCCCGGTGCCAGCTTCTCCTGCAGCGCGATCATCTTCTTCATCACGTCGCCCGAACTGTAACCCGAGGCCGGCTGGCCCTGGATTTCGTACGAGGGGTATCCGTTGAAGCGCGAGATGCTGTTCGCCCCCTTGACCCAGTTCATCGTCGTAAACGAGGAGAACGGAACCATCTTGGAGGTACCATCATCATTTGTTGCGCTGCTCGAACGCACGAACCAGCGATCGAGGTCCGAGGGCAGCATACGGCTGGGCGCATCGCCCTGCAGGTAAACCTTCTTGACGCGGCCATTGTCGACGAAGTCGTTGACATAAGTACCGCCCCAGGCCGTGCTCAGCACGTCGGTGGCATCGCTTTCGGTCAGCCCCAGGACAGCCAGCTTGGCATCGTCGAAGGTGATCTGGAGCTGCGGCGTGTCGGGCAACGTCGCCGCGCGCACCTGCGACATCGACGGGTCCCGGCTGGCCGCCGCGATGATCTTGTCGCGCAGCGCCTTGAACGCCGTATCGCTCATCCCCGAATTGTTGAGCAGCTCGAACGTGAAGCCGTTCGACTGGCCCAGCCCCTGCACCGCCGGCGGAACCATTGCAAAGACCTGCGCGTCGCGCTCCTTCGACATCGCGATCGTCGTGCGCATGGCGAGCGCGGTCGCCGATTGCTCGGTCTTGGTCCGCTCGTCGAAGGGCTTCATGGCAACGAAGCCCATCCCCGCGTTCTGCCCAGAACCGTTGAAGCTGAAGCCAGCGACGGTGAAAAGTCCCGAGATAGTCTCCTTTTCCTTGTTCGTCATGTAGTCGATGATCGAACTGCGCACCTTCTCTGTACGCTCGTTGGTGGCACCCGCCGGAAGCTGGTACATGACCATCAGCTCGCCCTGGTCCTCCACCGGCAGGAAGCCCGTGGGCAAACGGACAAAGAGCACGCCCACCGCGACGCAGATCACCGCGAACACGCCCATATGCAGGCCCCGGCGCGCGATCACGTTGTTGGTGCGGCGCAGATACGCTTCCGACAGGCGTACGAACGTGCGGTCGAAGGCGATGAAGAAGCGTGTCATGTAGTAGCGGACCCGTCCCGCGAAGCCGCGGTATTCGGGCTCGTCACCGGACGGGACCGGACGGTTGGCATCGATCTTGTCGGAAGCCCGCAGGATCGTGGCGCAGAGCGCTGGCGAAAGCACCAGCGCGGTCAGCACCGACAGCACCATCGCCGAGACAATGGTCACCGAGAACTGACGGTAGATCACGCCCGTCGACCCGCCGAAGAAGGCCATCGGCAAAAGCACCGCCGAGAGCACCACCGCGATACCGATCAGCGCCGAACCGATTTCGCCCATCGATTTGATGGTCGCATCGCGCGGGGACAGGTTCTCCTCTTCCATCAGGCGCTCGACGTTCTCGACGACGACGATCGCGTCGTCGACGAGCAGGCCGATCGCCAGCACCATGCCGAACAAGGTCAAGGTGTTGATCGAGTATCCGAACACCGCGAGCATGCCGAACGTACCCAGGAGCACCACCGGCACCGCGAGCGCGGGCACGATCGTCGCACGCCAGCTTTGCAGGAAGACGTACATCACCAGGATCACAAGGATGATCGCGATGAACAGCGTTTCGGCCACTTCGTGGACCGAGAGGCGCACGAAGATGCTCGAATCCTTCGGGTACGTAACTTTGTAACCCGTAGGCAGGGTCGAGGCGAGCTCGGCGACGCGCGCCTTGACCGCTTCCGAGGTCGCCAGCGCGTCCGCGCCCGAGGCCAGCTCGATTCCCATGCCCGAGGCCGGATGGCCATTGTACTTGGCGATCGAGGTATAGTCCGACTGTCCCATCTCGACATCGGCGACATCGGAGAGGTGGACCACCGAACCGTCGGTGTTGGTCTTGACCACGATATTGCGGAACTGGTCGACCGTCTGCAGACGCGACTTGGCCTTGACCACCGCATTGAGCTGCTGGCCCTTGACCGCCGGGAGAGCGCCGATCTGGCCCGCCGACAGGTCGACGTTCTGCGCGCTGATCGCATCCTCGACATCCGAGGGCATCAGTTGGACCGCGTCGAGTTTGGCCGGATCGAGCCAGATACGCATGGCGTGCTCGGCACCGAACACGCGGATATCGCCCACGCCGCTGACGCGCGCGATCTGGTCCTGCATGTTGCTGACTAGGTAGTCCGACACGTCCGACGAACTCGCCTTGTCGGTCGAATCGTAAACGCCCACGATCATGAGCATGTCCGAGTTCGACTTGGTGACGGTAAGCCCCTGCTGCTGCACCGATGTCGGCAGGCGCGAATTGGCCTGCTGGACCTTGTTCTGCACCTGGACCTGTGCAACGTCGGGATCGGTGCCCTTCGCGAAGGTCACGGTCACCGTCGACTTGCCCGAGCTGTCCGAGGTCGAGGAGAAGTAAAGCATGTTGTCGATGCCGGTGAGCTGCTGCTCGATGACCTGCGTCACGCTCGATTCGAGCGTGGCCGCCGATGCGCCGGTATAGGTTGCGGAGATCGAAACACTTGGAGGCGCAACGTCGGGGTACTGCGCGATCGGCAGGCTCATGATGGCGGCACCGCCAGCCATCATGACCACGATCGCCAGCACATAGGCAAAGATCGGCCTATCTACGAAAAATCGGCTGATATTCATGGGATCAGTTGTCCAGCTTGGTTTCGACCGGCTTGACGCTGGCGCCTGCCTGCACCTTATCGGTGCCCTCGACGATGACCTTCTCGCCAGCCTTGAGGCCGGAAGTGACCAGCCACTTGTTGCCGATGGCCTGCGCGGCAGTGACCGAGCGCTGCACGACCTTGTTTTCGCTGCTCACGACCATCACCGTGGCCTTGCCGCCCGAATCACGGCTGACCGCCTGCTGCGGCACCAACAGCCCGTTGGGCACGGTCCCCTGCGGCGTCTTCACGCGCACGAACATACCGGGCAGCAGGATGTTGTCCGGATTGGGAAAGCGCGCACGGATGGTCACCGTGCCAGCGTCGGGATCGACACTCACTTCGCTGAACTCGACCCGGCCCTCGACCGGGTATTCGGTGCCGTCTTCCAGCTCGAGCGAGACGTTCGCGCTGGTGGCTAGCAGGTCGCCCTTGGCCAGCGCCTTGCGCAGGCGCAGCAAGTCGGACGAGGACTGGGTAATGTCTACGTAGACCGGATCGAGCTGCTGGATTGTCGCCATCGCCGTGTCCTGGCTGGCGGAAACGAGCGCACCCTTGGTGTAGAGCGAACGGCCGATCCGCCCGCTGATCGGCGCGTAGACCTTGGTGAACCCCAGGTTGACGCTGGCCGTGCGGACCGAGGCCTCGTACTGGTGGACCGCGGCCTGCGCGGCGCGCGCGGTGGCCTTGATGTCGTCCTTGTCCTGCGCGCTGACCGCATCCGAATCGCCCAGCGCTGCATAGCGCCGTGCCTTGGCCTGCGCGCTGGCCAGATCGGCCCTGGCGCTTTCGAGTTGCGCACGCGCGGTGTCGAGGTCCGCGCTGTAGAGCCGCGGGTCGATCTGGTAGAGCGCCTGGCCTTCGTGGACGTAGGAGCCCTCTTCGAACAACCGCGCCTTGATGATGCCGGCAACCTGTGGCCGGACTTCGGCAACGGTGGTGGCCGCAACACGACCAGTCAGCTGCGAGGAAAGCGTGACCGGTTCGGTCTTGAGCGTGACGACGCCGACCTCGACCGTACGCGCCTGATGCTGCTGTCCCTGCTGACCGCAGGCGCTCAGTGAAACCGTGGCGAGACACAGGACCGAGGCGGCCGCAAGATGATTAAAGGTGGAACGCACCTCAGAGAACTCCTGTACGCTTGGGAGGGTGTGGGGGGATTTGGGGTGCTCAATGCGCTCTTGGAGGCTTACGGGCAAGAGACGTCGGGTATCGTCAAGTTGCCCCCGGTTGCAGAATGTTTCATCGTGTAACAATGGGCAGACTTGCTGACAGAGCTTACTTATGCCGACTTTCATGAGCAACAGTTCCGACCCCTCCTGGCGGCAGGTCATCGTCGTTGAGGACGACGCGGACATCCGCGAGTTGATTACCGCCCAGCTGAACCGCGAGCGGCTCGAAATCACGGCAGTCGGCAGCGTCGCGGACTTGCGCACCGCGCTTGAGGAGATCGACGCCGACCTGCTCATTCTCGACCTCAACCTGCCTGATGGCGATGGCGTCGAAGTCTGCAAAGCCTTGCGAGCGGAAAACTACCAGGGGGCGATCATGATAGTCACCGCGCGCAATTCTGCACTCGACCGCGTGCTTGGCCTCGAGCTTGGTGCTGACGATTACCTCGCCAAGCCGTTCGAACCGCGCGAACTACTTGCCCGCGTGCGCAATCTGCTGCGCCGTTCGCGGGTAATCGACGGCGGCATTCCGCGCACCGCCCGTTTCGTACGCTTTGGCCCTTGGCGGCTCGACCTCAACCACCGCCGCCTGGTTGCTTCCAATGAACGCCTGGTGATGCTCTCCTCGGCCGAATACCGCCTGCTTTCCCAGTTCATCGATGCCACCAACCAGGTCCTCTCACGCGAAGAACTCGCGCCAGAACGCAGCGCTACGGTCGCCTACGACCGTACCATCGACATCCGCGTCAGCCGCCTGCGCCAGAAGCTCGCGAGCGAACCGGGCGGCGAGGACCTGATCCTGACGGTGCGCAACGAAGGCTACATCCTGCCCGGCCCCGTGGCCTTCGAATGAGCCCGCGCTGGCCCCGACCTCTTGCTTACGCCCTCGCGAAACTTTCGGCAGTCGCTGGGACTCTGGCTGGGCAGCTCGCTGTGTTGCTAGCGCTGGGCATGGCCGTATCCGCGCTCATCGCGCTGCTCGCGATGGATACTGTGCGCCAGCACGAATTCCACGAAATCCAGAAGGAACAGGCAGCGAAGAGCGTGGCCGACATCGCCGGGCGCATCCGCAACGACCCGCAGATGCTCGAACGCCAGTTCCGTCAGGGCATGATCCTGGGCGCCCATCTGACATCGCCAGGCTGGACCATGCACGATCCCGATCCCGCGCTCGCAGGTTACGTCAAAGCCCGGCTCGGGGCGGATACGCCCGTCCTCATTCGTCGCATGCCTGCCAGCGAATGCTTCTTCGACGTGTTCAAGCGCGATACCGCCGCAGGTATCTCACACTCGATGTTTCCCGATTGCTGGTACGTCCAGCTTACCGATACCAAGGGCGCAGTCCACCTCTTCGCGGTCGACCTTCTGCCCGAACGCCCGATGGGCGTGCTGTTCGGCCCGCCCTACATCGAATTGATCATACTCGCTGGCGCGCTGCTAGGCATCATCGCGGCCCGCATCGCAACCGCACCCTTGCGCCGCATGGAAAGCGCCGCGCGCACGTTCTCGCTGATCGCCGACGTCGAGCCGATCCCCGTCACGGGACCAAGCGAGGTCAAGGCGACCCTCGCCACGTTCAACATCATGCAGCAGCGCGTGCGCGAGGCGCTGCGCGAACGCACGCAAATCCTTGCGTCGATCACCCATGACCTCCAGACCCCGCTCACCCGCCTTCGCCTGCGCCTTGAACAGGTGGAGCCGGAGGAACTTCGCGAACGGCTGATCGACGACCTCTCGGCAACCTTGCGCATGGTCCGCGAAGGGCTGGACCTCGCTAGCAGCAGCGAAACGCGCGAGCCCTGGTCGGTGGTCGACATCGATTCGATCCTCTCCAGCCTCGCAGAAGACTCGATCGACCTTGGCCGGGACGTACGCTTCACCAAGGGCGCGGGTGTTCAGGCTCGGGTCAAACCCGGCGCGCTGGCCCGGTGCCTGGGCAACCTCACCGACAACGCGATCAAGTACGCAGGCGCCGCTGAACTTGCCTCCTACCGCGATGGCAAGGAACTCGTCGTCGCCGTGATGGACCGAGGCCCGGCGATGAGCGACGAGGAAATCGCCATTGCCTTCCAACCCTTCAGCCGCCTCTCCCGGCAAGCCGGAGGGACCGGTATTGGCCTTAGCATCGCGCGCGCGCAGGCCGAAACCTTCGGCGCGCGTATAACGCTGCAAAGGCGCAACGGGGGCGGCCTTATCGCGCAAGTACGCCTGCCGCTGGTCCTGCTCCAGTTTGACTAGTCCGGGCCAGGCATGACCTCCCCAACCCGATCGTCGCGCGAAACACGCCTGCTCGCCGACATCGACGCCACACGCGTTGCCTACACCCTGTTCGAACATCCTGCGGTTGCCACCGTCGCGGACAGCGCACGGATTAAGACCGACATCCCCGGTGATGCGACCAAGAATTTGTTCCTCAAGGATAAGGGTGGGCGATATTGGCTTGTCACGATGCCAGCTGCAGCGCGGTTAGCGTCCGCGCTCGTGGTGTAATTTCCGGTGTAGATTGAGGTTGTCTCATGGGGTGGGGCATGCCCCACCCCATGCGATTTCGAACTCGGTGGCCACCGAGCTCATCGGTAAGGTGGAGTTACCACACCTACCTTAAGCCTCCAGTCCATCGCTTCGATCAGTAGAGCAAACTGCGCCGGGGTGAGTACAACGCCGCCCTCGATGAGCGGCGGCCAAACGAAACGACCGCGCTCCAAGCGCGTGGCAAAAAGACAAAGGCCGCTGCCATTCCAGTGCAGCGCCTTGAGGTAATTACCGTTCTTGCTGCGGAACAGGAAAACATGCCCGCCGAATGGCTCGACTGCGAACAGCGGCCGAACGAGTGCGGCCAGCCCATCGAAAGCGAGCCGCATGCTGACCGCCTTGCTCGCCAGATAGACCTTCATTCCGGGCGCCGGCGAAATCACGATACACCCCGAAGCGCACGAAGAACGCGGGCCAGCGCCTTCTCATTGACGTAGCTGTCCGTGGATAGGCGCACCCCGCTGGGCAGATCGATGTCTATCGCGCCAGGCCTCGCGCCGGGATGCGGACGCACTAGGTCTTCCGGCATCGGCGTACAAGACACTGAGGAGCTCGCCCCGGCGCCGCGGGCGCGGGTTCGGTCGTGACGATCGAACCGTAGGGAATGAACTCCAGCGGCTCGCTGGCGATCACGGTTGCCTGCCGGCGGGCCGAACGCCAGTTGTAGATCAGGCTCTCGGCAATCTCGTGGCGCCTGGCGACATCGCGAACCGAAACGCCCTCCTGATCCGCCTCAGCCAGGATCGCGGCCTTCTCCGCATCCGAATACTTGCTGCGCCGCTCCGTGCGCGCGATGATCTCCACCCGATCTGTCACTTGGCCTCCTTATGGAGTCCAGAAAGAGACTCCTTACCGGAGGTCCATCACCGCCACGCTCGCAGGCAGCAACGCGACCGAGGCCGGACGCTTACAGTTACGTCGAATTACCCGTGCGCGACGTCGCCGGGCAAAGGCAGTTCTACACCGAGGCTTTCGGCTGGGCCTTCAGCGACTTCGGGAACGACTACGCCGCAACGATGAGCGGCGATGTCGACTTAGGGCTGAACGGAGATTGCACGCAGTGGACCGCGCAACTTCTTCCGGTGATCGAGGTCGATGATCTGGAGCAGACTCTGGGCCGTATCCGCGCAGCCGGAGGCGCTGTAACGATGCCGATCTTCGCCTTTCCAGGCGGACGTCGTTTCCACTTCCGCGATCCCCACGGGCACGAATTGGCCGCCATGGTGAGGGAAGCCATCGCCTAGACTCGCCACCCCAAGCAAGGTTCGAGTTGGAAATGGCTCGACTTAATAGGGAAATTCAGACGCATTTTCCTGGCCGCGGGGCGTTTCCGCTTGGCTGGCAAATCGTCGATATCCGCCACGGACGTTCTCCTGCTGCGCCCGTAACGAAAAGGCCCCGCAGGTGACTGCGGGGCCTTTCTTAAATTCTGTCGAAAGGGACCACCCTATCAGCCTAGCAGTTCCTGCTCGAGCTTCTTGGCCATTTCCTCGATGTTCTCGGGCGGCCAGCCTGGGATGTCCATACCGAGACGCAGACCCATCGACGAAAGCACTTCCTTGATCTCGTTGAGCGACTTGCGGCCGAAGTTCGGCGTGCGCAGCATCTCGGCTTCGGTCTTCTGAACCAGATCGCCGATGTAGATGATGTTGTCGTTCTTGAGGCAGTTGGCTGAACGGACCGACAGCTCGAGCTCGTCCACCTTCTTGAGAAGGTAACGGTTGAGCTGGTTGGTGTCGCTCTCTTCCTGGCTCTGCGCCCCCGCAGCCATGCCCACCATCGGCGACTGGCCGACCGGAGCAATGTCTTCGAAGTGGACAAACAACGCCAGCTGGTCCTGCAGAATACGCGCCGAGTAGGCGACGGCATCCTCGGGAGCCACGGTGCCGTCGGTCTCGACGGTCAGGCTCAGCTTGTCGTAGTCGAGTTCCTGGCCGACGCGGGCGTTCTCAACCTTGTAGCTCACCTGGCGAACCGGAGAGTAGAGCGAATCGACCGGAATCAGACCAATCGGAGCATCAACCGGACGGTTGCCAACGGCGGGCACATAACCCTTGCCGGTGTCTGCGGTCAGTTCCATGTTCAGCACCGCACCCTCGTCGAGCGTGCAAATCACGAGGTCCTTGTTCATGACCTCGATGTCACCCGAAACCGCGATGTCGCCAGCCTTGACCTGCGCCGGACCGGTTGCCGACAGCTGCAGGCGCTTGGGACCTTCACCCTGCATCTTGAGCGCGATCTGCTTGACGTTCAGAACGATGTCGGTGACGTCTTCACGCACGCCGGCAAGCGAGGAGAACTCGTGCAGCACGTTCTCGATCTTGATCGAGGTGATCGCCGCGCCCTGAAGCGAAGACAGAAGAACGCGCCGCAGCGCGTTTCCGAGCGTAAGACCAAAACCGCGCTCGAGAGGTTCGGCGACAAAGGTCGCCTTCAGCTTGGGGTCGGGTCCCGGCTTGATCTCAAGGCTGTTCGGCTTCTTGAGTTCCTGCCAGTTCTTGATGTTGACAGTCATGGACTTCCCCTGGGATTACGATGGCGGTTAGCGCCCAAAGGCCCGTTGGAAAGGCCCATGGACGCTCCTGAAAACGGGCGACGACCGGTTCGTCGCCCGCAAAAGGTTCGATCAGACGCGACGACGCTTCGACGGACGAACGCCGTTGTGCGGGATCGGGGTCACGTCGCGAATCGACGTGATCGTGAAGCCGACAGCCTGAAGAGCGCGGAGAGCGCTCTCGCGGCCCGAACCCGGGCCCTTGACTTCGACTTCGAGGGTACGCACGCCGTGCTCGGCGGCCTTCTTGCCGGCGTCATCCGCGGCAACCTGGGCAGCGTAGGGAGTCGACTTGCGGCTGCCCTTGAAGCCCATCATACCAGCCGACGACCAGCTGATGGCATTGCCTTGTGCGTCGGTGATGGTCACCATGGTGTTATTGAAGCTGGCGTTGACGTGAGCAATGCCGCTCGTGATGTTCTTGCGCTCGCGCCGCTTAATGCGCTGGGGTTCGCGTGCCATGTCCGTATATCCTGTCGATAAATCGCTGCGTGAAACCGAAAACCGTGAAGGGTCTCTGGCTTACTTCTTCTTGCCGGCGATCGGCTTGGCCTTACCCTTACGGGTGCGCGCATTGGTATGCGTGCGCTGGCCACGAACCGGAAGGCCCTTGCGGTGACGCAGGCCACGGTAGCAAGCGAGGTCCATCAGGCGCTTGATGTTCATCGCGGTTTCGCGACGAAGGTCACCTTCGACCAGGTGATCGGCATCGATCGTTTCACGGATCTGGAGCACTTCGGCGTCCGAAAGGTCCTGAACGCGACGGGTGTGATCGATACCCAGCTTGTCGGCGATTTCGACGGCCTTGGTGCGACCAATGCCGTGAATGTAGGTCAGCGCAATGATAACGCGCTTGTTGGTGGGGATATTTACCCCGGCAATACGAGCCACTTAAATCTCCTGCTCCACAGAGATGCGGGAAACCCGCTCCTCCATCTCAACGCTGAAACAAACCCGATCCACAAACGCGAAACGGCCGGTAGGCGACTTTATCAAAGCCAGGCCATCCGGACGCAGCGATTCTGTCGAGTGAAGGGGGCGCTTAAGACGATTCGCAATCGCTGTCAATGCAAGCGAAGACAAATGCTGCCTCAACGCAATCCCTGGCGCGAGGCATGATCCCGATAGCCTGACTATACTGCGCAAAGAGCGATACGTCAAAGCGCCTCTCCCCTAGTGAGCCTTGCGCATCACGCATCATCGGCCAACCGCCTCGCCTTTGGGTGGTTCGGCCGCAAGCGGCTCGATCCCGATCGTCGGCTCGGGACCGGCGGGCGCGGTGCCCAAATCAGGCGTAGTTGCGGCATCCGGCACCGCGCCCGCACCATCCGCCGGAGGCGTCATGACGTCAGGCGATGGGAATGCGATGGCAAAGGCACCGCCCAGCGCCTTTACCAGCCCCTCCATCTGCCCACCGAGCATCTGATCGACCGCCGGTGCCATCGCCTGCGTTGATCGGCGCATGTAACCACCCACGACATATTCGAGCAAGACCATCGTGCCCTTACCGCCTGCCGCAGGCTTGAGCTGTATAGTCATGGTGCCGGTTACCGCATCCGACTGAAGTGGACCGAGCGCACCGCTCAGGCGCAACACGCGTGCGCGCTCGATATAAACGACGCGCATGTGCTCAACGCTACCGCGAGGCGCCGCACGCGGCGAATCAGGATTCGGAAGAATTTCGCAAAAGCAGCCGCCCGCCTTCGGATCGATCGAGAGGTTTGCCGCATCGCCCGACCAAGTATGGGCCGAATCCCACCACCCCGAAGGTTTGAGCAGGGTGTCCCAAGTCGTTTCGACATCGGCCGGCACCGTAACCAAATGCCGAACCACGAATCCGCCGTCCGTTACCGTAGCCACCTTGGCGTTTGCCACCTGCGGCACGGCCGCCACGACGGCAACGGCTAAAAGCAAGCCACCAAGGCTCTTGATTGGTCTGCGCTTCACTACCCTTCCCCTGTTACGGCCCGTCCGCTTCGGGCCCAGGATTCATTCGACAGCAGCGATGTGATATGAATTAATCGGATAGGGGCCCAGCCCTGCTGCAACCCGATAGGCGTTCCACAATGAACCGCACCAGTCACGTTCGTTCGCACCCCACACCCGCCCCAAGCTTCCCGACTAAAGGACCAAAAAAAGAGCCGGGCAACTGCTCCGGCTCCTTTCATTCCTTTTAGGCCTTCAGGATCGTCTCGATCGCTGCGGTCACCTCGTCCATCGGAGACATGCCGTCAACCTTGGAGACGATACCTCTGGCCTCATAAATCGGCAGGATCGGCGCCGTCTTCGCCCGGTACTCGGCAAGGCGTGTGCGCACGGTTTCAGCGTTGTCATCCGGACGACGCTTGAACTCGGTACCACCGCACTTGTCGCATGTGCCCGGCACCTTGGGCTGCTCGAACGTGTCGTGATAGCCTTTACCACACGAAGCACAGGTAAAGCGCCCCGTGATACGCTCGACCAGCGCCTCCTCGTCGACGCTCAGCTCAATCACATGATCAAGCTTGCGCCCCCGCGCATTCAAGATGCCGTCAAGCGTTTCAGCCTGTGCCGCAGTACGCGGATAGCCGTCGAAAATCGCTCCGGTCTGCTCACCCATCGCATCGAGTTCGTCACCAATCAGCGCCGAAACGAGGGCATCCGAAACCAACTCGCCCCGCTCCATGACGGCTTTCGCCTCGAGCCCAGTGGGCGTTCCTGCCTTGACCGCCGCCCGCAGCATGTCCCCGGTGGAAAGCTGGCGCATGCCATGACGCTCCACCAGACGCTGCGCCTGGGTACCCTTGCCCGCTCCCGGCGGACCCAGAAGGATGATATTCACGCTAACCCCCTCGGTTCTTTGATTATGGCGTCCGTCGCCTTAGCGGAGACGGCCTTTCAGCTTCGCCTTCTTTATGAGATCGCCATACTGGTGTGCCAGCAGGTGCGACTGGATCTGCGTGATGGTGTCGACGGTGACGTTGACCACGATCAGCAGGCTCGTCCCCCCCATGAACAGGAGCGGAAGACCCGTCTGCGCCAGAAAGAACTCCGGTACGCAACACACGATCGTGAGATACGCAGCACCCACCACGGTCACGCGCGTGAGCACGTAGTCCAGATAGTTCGCGGTGTTCTTGCCGGGACGGATGCCCGGAATGAAACCACCGTTCTTTTTGAGGTTCTCCGCAGTTTCTTCGGGATTGAAGACCACGGCGGTGTAAAAGAAGCTGAAGAAGATGATACCCGCTGCATAGAGCAGCATGTAAAGCGGCTTGCCGTGACCAAGGTACTGGTTGAGCGAGACGACCACCTTACCCATCGTCGATTCAGGATTGAGCGACTTGCCCGCAAACTGAGTGATCGTCAGCGGCAAAAGCAGCAGCGAGCTGGCAAAGATCGGCGGAATCACACCCGCGGTATTGATCTTGAGCGGCAGGTGGCTGCGATCGGCCTGCATCATTCCACGCTGCGTGGCGCGCTTGGGATACTGGATCAGCAAACGACGCTGGGCGCGTTCACAGTAACAGATACCCAGGATCATCGCGATAATCAGGACGATCAGGCCGATAATCAGGAACGAGCCGGTGTCACCGGCCGAATAGGCCTGCCCGAGGTTCGACGCGAACTTCGGCATCTGAGCGACAATGCCCGCCATGATGATCAGCGACACGCCATTGCCGATCCCACGCGAGGTAATCTGCTCACCCAGCCAAAGCAGGAACATGGTCCCACCAACGAGGCTGATCACCGCACCAACGCGAAACAGGACGCCCGGATCAACGACCGCCGGAAGACCGCTCGATGCACCATACGCCTCAAGGCTTACCGCCAGGAAATAACCCTGAATCGCGCACAGGCCAACCGTACCATACCGCGTGTACTGGTTGAGCTTCTTGCGCCCCGCCTCGCCTTCCTTCTTGAGCGCCATGAGCGCAGGATGAAGCGAAGCGGCCAGCTGCACCACGATCGAAGCCGTGATGTAAGGCATGACCCCCAGAGCGATCAGGCTCATGCGCGAAAGCGAACCGCCGGAAAAGGTATTGAACAGGTCGAGAATGCCGCCCTGCGTCTGACTGTAGAGCTGGCTCAGAATGCGGGCATCAACGCCCGGCAGCGGCACAAAGCTCAGGAAACGGAAGACGATCAGCGCACCGATGGTGAACCAGATGCGCTTCTTCAGTTCGGTTGCCTTTGAGAAATTGGCTAGGCTCAGCGAACTGGCGATGTTGTCGGCGCGGGAAGCCATGAGTGTAAAAAGCCTCGAATAACGTGTCCGGATTCGGCCTTAGCTGCTGAGAGCACCCTTGTCGAACCCGCGGTCCAGTCCGTCCATATAGACATTCGTAGGAGTGCGAAAACCCTTGCGAGCCTCCAATTGGAGCGAATCACACAGGATTAGCGCGCATGGACGGGGTGACACAACGCACAAGAGGGCGAAGCGCCTAGACGCCCGCCCTCTCTTCATGCGTTCATGCCGCGAGTCCTCAGGCCTCGGCAGCTTCCTTGACCGGAAGGATGACCTTGCCGCCAGCCTTTTCAACAGCAGCGACAGCCCCCTTCGAGGCGCCAGCCACGTTGAACTCGACCTTGGCGGTCAGCTCGCCCTTACCAAGAAGGCGCACACCGTCCTTGCCGCCACGTGCCAGGCCAGCACCCTTGAGCACTTCGTGATCGACGACGCCCGAAACATCGAGCTTGCCGGCGTCGATCGCCTTCTGCACCATGCCAAGGTTCACTTCCGCATAGTCCTTGGTGAACTTGGCGTTGGTGAAGCCGCGCTTCGGCAGGCGCATGTGCAGCGGCATCTGACCGCCCTCGAAGCCCTTGATGGCTACGCCCGAACGGCTCTTCTGGCCCTTCTGACCACGAGCCGAGGTCTTACCCTTGCCCGAGCCGATACCACGGCCGACACGGATGCGGCGGTGGCGGGCACCGGCGTTGTCACGAAGATCATTAAGATTCATAGTTGCACTCGCTTTCGCTTTTCATCGCGCTGATGGGAAGCGGGCCGCATAGTCGAAGTATGCCGCCCTGTCACGTATATTGTCACGTGGTTTATCGAACCAACATCCAACAATCGGAAACCAGCCTTCCTCTGCCAACCCATGCAACGTCCCTGCCCGTCAAATTAACCGCATCTAAACCATAAGCAGCGAAGAATGCCCGAAGGCGTCCGATCCTCGCGCCGAATACCGGAGCCGGACGATTTCCGCCAACACCTCAACGTCTCCCTTCCCCGAAGCGAGCACCCACGAAGCTGCAGGGCACACCCTCTGCCACGACCACCCCGCAAGTGCGAGTCGCTTTCCCTGGTGGTACGCGGTCATACTCCTCGGCGTCGCGGTCGCCCTAAGGGTAAGCACCTATGGGTCGCCGAACATCACCGTCGACGAAGCGTTCTATCAGACGGTTGGTGTTGCCATGCACAAGGGCTACCTGCCCTATGTCGACATATGGGACCGCAAGCCCTGGGGCCTGTTCTTCCTCTACTATCTGATCGCCTTCTGTTCGTACACTCCGCTCGCTTACCAACTCGTCGCAACGCTCTTTGTCACCGCGACCGCCTGGGTAATCGGACGGCTAGCGACACTGGGCCGGGCAGTCCCCAAAGCGGGCCTCTATTGCGGCATCGTTTATCTGCTCTGGCTCGACAGGCTGCAGGGCTTCGGCGGGCAAACCCCCGTGTTCTACAACCTATTCATGGCGACCGCCGCCCTGCTCGTCTTTCGGGCGCGCACAATTCTGCGCGCGGGCCGTGCCCCGTGGAGTGTTGCTGCGGCCATGCTTCTTGCGGGCTGCGCAATTACCATCAAGACGACCGCCGTGTTCGAAAGCCTCTTTTTGGGCATCACCTGTGCGGTGTGGTTCATGCAAGCTCCAGTCTCACGCGACCGAAAAGGCGCGACGATCGCAGCGTTAGCTCTGGCAGGCGCCGCTCCATCACTCGCGATCACAGCGTGGTACGCGCTGCACGGATACTGGCAGATCTATTGGCAAGCCATGGTGCTTTCGAACCTCGCCAAACCAACGAACACCGACAGCTCGGCCATTCGCGCGGTAATCGACTTCATCATCGTCGCTCCCATCCTCATCGTCGCCGCGCTCTCGTTACCGGACTGGAAGGGCCCCCTATTTCATTTCGTGCGCTGGTGGCTGCTCGCCGCCTTCATCGGGCTTTGCTCGGTGCCCAACTTCTTCATGCATTATGCGCTGCCGATACTCGTCCCGCTCTGCGTCCTACCTGAACGTCTCTTCGAGCGGCGCATTGTAGGCCCCGTCGCCCTTGCCCTGCTCGCAGCCTGGTCTCTCCAGAACACTCACGCTTTCGATTTCGAACGGACTCAAAAGACCCGTCAATCACTTGCTGCACTGGTCCGCGCCATCCGCACGCACGACAACGGACACGGCTTGTTCGTCGTCGATTCGGCTTCGCAACTCTACATGCTAACCGATCAGCCGATCCCTACCCCGTTGATCTTCCCATCACACTTGGGCCTGGCCTTCGAAAAGGACGTCAGCCACCTTTCGACGATGGGCGAGGTACGCCGTGTCCTGCGCACGAGCCCTGGCACCGTGGTTATTCCCCACCAGCCCATCGACGGGCCTCCCAACATGGAAGTGTTCCGCGCCGTACGCAGATACGTCCATACGCATTGCAGAAGGGTCGCTAGTGTACGCCTCTACGAGATCATGAACGTGATCCCAACCGACGTCTGGGCGCAGTGTCACCCCGGCAAATTGCACCGCGAGTAAGCACGCGCCGAATCTTACGCTTACTTCCCGATACCGAACACCAGCTTGGCATCACCCGGCACGGTCGTCGCAAAGGCATCGCGCGCCGGCGTCCACTTCACCAGCTTCATCGCCACTTCGCATAGTTCGGTATCAAAGGCCGGCGAATTGGAGGCCGGAACCATTTGGCAGCTCGTC
This sequence comes from Novosphingobium organovorum, assembly GCF_022832435.1. Lineage (GTDB taxonomy): Bacteria > Pseudomonadota > Alphaproteobacteria > Sphingomonadales > Sphingomonadaceae > Novosphingobium > Novosphingobium organovorum. The sequence continues at coordinate 28,048 of NZ_JALHLF010000023.1, forward strand.
GACTTGCCCTGCGCATCGATCGCGAAATCCAGTTCATGGCGACTGAAGGGCAACTTGCGCAAGACAGGATCGTAGCGAGACCGAATTTCGGCAAAGGCGCGGTTGAAGTCCGCCAGGCTGCCATCGTCATAGCGCGGGTTCTGCCGAAGGTAGGCAAATTGCTCGTCACTGACATAGGGTTTGAGCCGCAGAATCATGTCACTCCAACGCATCAGACGCGCGACCTGAAGCGGCGATTGGCGATCAATTGCCGTCTGGCACGTCGCCCCAGTCGGATTCGCCCCCGCTGCGATCAGGACATCCGCCGTCCGCCAACGCTGATAGGCAATCGCCCACGCAAGCGGTGTGAGGCCGAACATATCGGGCCTGTCGATGTCCGACGGATGCTCTTGCAACAGCCGCCGCAACTGGTGCGTGTCGTTGTGTCGCGCCGCATAGCCCATCGTGTCAACCGGCATTACCCCGTTGAGACTGGCAAACCCATAAGGCTGGGCGATCGGCTGATCGGGTTTGATCTCGGGCTCGGGACCAACATCCGCAATCGGCCGGCAGATGTCGCGATAAGGGTAGCGCGGGTCTGCCATCAACGCCGCGTTATAGCGCCGGCCAAAGGCGGTAACGGCATCCCCTTCGCCCTTGCCTTCTGCCGCGGCGAGATCGGGTACAAACGCCAGCGCGCGCACGGACCACGGACTGGGATCACCCAGCACACGGCATTGCGCGTTGTACAATTCAAGCGAAATGCCGTTGCGCGTGGTGACGGCCGCCAGACGAAAATCCCCCTGCCCTGCCGCGTCATGTGCCAGAGCGACGGGATCAAGCTTACGATGCTCGGACAGCCTACGCCTGAGATGCAGATCCTTATCCCGCATCGCCGCGAGGATCGCAGGGCGCGCGCGAAAATCACCGCACTGCGCCACCCCTTGCCCCTCCGGAGCCGGCGCCTCGACACCGTCAGCCTTCGACTGACAACCCGACAGCAACGCACCGGCCAGCATGAACGCAAGCCCTAACGAACAACGCCGTACAACCGACATCCTTGGACGCAGGGCAAACGGGACGAAAAGGGAATCTGCGGTCACGACACTACTCGACAAAGGACCAGAAAGGCGCTGCGCATAGCACAGACTTACGACAAGAGAAGATGCATCCGTGAAACGATACCCTCTAGGACCGCGCTGCCGGGCCCAAAAAGCGAGGGCATCATGCAAAAGGGGCCCCGACGCGAACGTCGGAGCCCCTTTCGTCATCAGGTGCGACGCGGCTTCACCAGGAAACCGCATCAAGGCCGTCAGCCGACGACCGCAACCATATGCGGAAGCTTCGCGATAGCGCCACGAACTTCGGGCGTATCCTCAACTTCGACAACGCGGTGCATCTTGCCGAGACCCAGGCCGATAAGGACCTTCTTCTGGCTCTCGGGGCGACGGATCGGCGAGCCGATCTGCTTGATCTTGATCTTTGCCATTGTCGCTTACTCCACGATGGCTTCAGCTGCGGCCTCGGCCTCAGCTTCGCTCGCGCCGCCGCGGCCCAGAAGGTCAGCGACCTTCTTGCCACGACGCTGGGCCACCGACTTGGGCGACGACTGGTCACTCAGGGCGTCGAAGGTAGCACGGATCATGTTGTAGGGGTTCGAGGTGCCGACCGACTTGGTGACGACGTCATGGACGCCCAGGCTCTCGAACACGGCGCGCATCGGACCGCCGGCGATGATGCCGGTACCGGCCGGAGCCGTACGGACGTTGACGCGGCCGGCGCCGAAGTGGCCCTTGCCGTCGTGATGGAGGGTACGACCCTCCTTCAGCGCGACGCGGATCATCTTCTTCTTGGCCGAAGCGGTTGCCTTGGTGATCGCCTCGGGAACCTCGCGGGCCTTGGCATGGCCAAAACCGACACGGCCCTTGCCGTCGCCCACGACGACCAGAGCGGCGAAACCGAAGCGCTTACCGCCCTTGACGGTCTTCGAGACGCGGTTGATGTGAACCAGCTTCTCGATCAGCTCTTCGCCCTGCTCCTCGTCCTCGCGACGACCGCGACGGTCGTCGCGACGGCCTCGGCCGCCACGCTCACCGCGTTCGCCACGGCCACGACCGCTACGACCACGACCGCCTTCACGGCCATCACGGGCTTCGCCGCCCTGCGGGTGCTCAGCCGCAACCGGCTGTTCGATGGTGTTGTTTTCGTCAGCCATGCTCAGAACTCCAGCCCGCCTTCGCGGGCGGCATCGGCCAGCGCCTTGACGCGACCATGGTACAGGAAGCCACCGCGATCGAACACGACCGTGGTGATGCCCGCCTTCTTGGCGGCCTCGGCCAGTTCCTTGCCAACGCGAACGGCGGCATCGGTGTCAGCGCCCTTGCTGCCAAGCGTGTTGGCAGCAGCGACCGTACGGCCCTGCGCATCGTCGATGATCTGGGCGTAAATGTGGCGACCGGTGCGGTGCACCGAAAGACGCGGACGACCACCGGCCGAAGCGCGAAGGGCGGTGCGCACGCGCTGCCGGCGGCGCTCGAAAAGGGAAAGCTTTGCCATTACTTCTTCTTCCCTTCCTTGCGGAAGATGAACTCGCCGCGGTACTTGATACCCTTACCCTTGTAGGGCTCGGGCTTGCGCCAGCGACGGATCTCGGCCGCAATCTGGCCGACCTTCTGCTTGTCGATTCCGGAAATCTCGATGGTCGTGTTGTCCGGAGCCTTGATCTCGATCCCTTCGGGGATCGCGATGTCGACGTCGTGCGAGTAGCCGAGCTGCAGCTTGAGGGTCTTGCCCTGAATCTGCGCACGGTAGCCCACGCCCTTGAGCTCGAGAACCTTCGAGAAGCCTTCGGTCACACCGCCAACCAGATTGGCGACTAGCGTACGCTGCATACCCCAGTGGCTGCGAGCCTGCTTCGACATGTTGATGGGTTGGATAGCAACCGCCCCCTCTTCCACCGAACAGGTGACCTGGTCGGACACACCCATGGTGAGGGTGCCCTTGGGCCCCTTCACCGAGAGGACGTTGTCCTTGAGATCGGCAGTCACGCCCGCGGGGATCGCCACGGCCTTCTTACCAATGCGGCTCATCAGAACACCTCCGCCAGCACTTCGCCGCCAACGTTGTCCGCGCGCGCTTCGGCATCCGAAAGCACGCCCTTGGGCGTCGAGACGATGGTGATGCCAAGGCCGTTGCGCACAACCGGGAGTTCCTTCGAACCCGAGTAGACGCGGCGGCCAGGCTTGGAGACGCGGGCGATGTGCTTAATAGCGGGTTCGCCCTCGAAATACTTCAGCTCGATGCGCAGCTGCGGATGGGCACCGGTGGTGTCATCACTAAAGCCACGGATGTAGCCCTCGCGCTGGAGAACTTCGAGCACGCGCGCACGCAGCTTGCTGGCGGGAGAAAGGACCGAGTCCTTCTTCGCCTGCTGGCCGTTGCGGATGCGGGTGAGCATATCACCCAGGGGATCGGTCATAGCCATTGCTTATGTATCCCTTACCAGCTCGACTTGGTCACGCCGGGGATCATGCCCTTGTTGGCAAGATCACGCAGCTCAACGCGGCACAGGCCGAACTTGCGGTAGTAACCACGCGGACGACCGGTCGTGGCGCAACGGTTGCGAACCCGGGTGGGGTTGCCGTTGCGCGGGATCTCGGCCAGCTTCAGGCGGGCGATCAGACGCTCGGTTTCATCGAGCGAGTTGTCGTCAGCAACAGCCTTGAGGCGCGCGTACTTGCCTGCATACTTCTTGACGAGCTTCTTACGACGCTCGTTCTTGTTCACGGAACTCAGTTTCGCCATGGACTTAAGCTCTCTTCCTCAGCGGCGGCTCACGCCGCCTCCTTCTGTTCCTCGGCTTCAGCCGGGAACGGGAAACCGAAAAGGCGCAGCAGCTCGCGCGATTCCTCATCGGTCTTTGCGGTGGTGGTGACGATGATGTCCATGCCACGCACCTTCTCGATCTGATCGTAGCTGATCTCCGGGAAGATGATCTGCTCCTTCAGTCCCATCGCGTAGTTGCCGCGACCGTCGAACGACTTGGCGTTCAGGCCACGGAAGTCGCGGATGCGGGGCATCGCGATCGTGATGAGGCGGTCGAGAAATTCGTACATGCGCTCGCGACGCAGGGTCACCTTGCAACCGATCGGCATGCCTTCACGCAGCTTGAACTGCGCGATCGACTTGCGGGCCTTGGTGATAACGGGCTTCTGGCCGGCGATCTTTTCCATTTCGGCCGCGGCTGTCTGGACCTTCTTCTTGTCCTGGCTCGCCTCGCCCACGCCCATGTTGAGCGTGATCTTCTCGATCTTGGGAACTTCCATGACGTTCTTGTAGCCGAACTTCTCGGTCATCGACTTGACGATTTCCGCATCGTACTTCGAACGCATGCGCGGGGTGTACTTATCAGCCATCGATGGTCTCCCCGGTCTTGACGGCCACACGGACCTTCTTGCCGTCCTTCACTTCGAAGCGAACGCGGGTCGGCTTGCCGTCAACGGCAACCGCGACCTTGCTGATCGCCATCGGAGCAGGCTTGCGGTCGATGCCGCCCTGCGGGTTCGCCTGGGTCGGCTTGCGGTGGCTGGTGGCGACGTTCACGCCCTCGACCACGACCTTGCCGTCCTTGGGGAGGACCTGGAGTACGGTGCCGGTACGGCCCTTGTCCTTGCCGGACAGGACGACGACGGCGTCACCCTTCTTGATCTTCGCGGCAGCCATTACAGCACCTCCGGAGCGAGCGAGATGATCTTCATGAAGCCCTTCGAGCGCAGTTCGCGCACGACGGGACCGAAGATACGGGTGCCGATCGGCTCCTCGTTCTTGTTGATCAGCACGGCAGCGTTGCCGTCGAAGCGAATGACACTGCCGTCGGGACGACGAACGTCCTTGGCGGTGCGCACGATGACGGCACGGTGGACGTCACCCTTCTTCACGCGAGCACGCGGCTGCGCTTCCTTGACCGACACCACGATGATGTCGCCGACGCTCGCAAACCGACGCTTCGAGCCACCCAGCACCTTGATGCACTGGACGCGCTTCGCGCCGCTGTTGTCCGCGACGTCGAGATTGGATTGCATCTGGATCATTGATCCGGTTCCTTCTCAACGGCTTGCCGGAACCAGTCCGGCAGTTCCAAAAAAGCTCCCCCGGTGCACGCACCGGGGGCGACTCAAATTCAGTTGGCGGCCTCTACGTCAAGGTTGGCCTCGATGGCAACCCCCTTGCCGGCCTGAAGTGCATCAAGGACCTTCCAGGTCTTCGACTTCGAGATCGGCCGGGTCTCCTCGATGCGGACGCGATCACCGATGTGAAACGCGTTTTCCTCGTCGTGGGCGGCATACTTCTTCGAGCGACGAATGATCTTGCCGTAAAGCGGGTGCTTCACGCGGCGCTCGACGAGAACGGTAACGGTCTTGTCGGTCTTGTCGGAAACGACGGTACCGATCAGAATACGCTTGGGCATCGTGTTTCCTCCTTACTTCGCCGCAGCCGCACGCTCAGCCTGGAGCGTCTTGATGCGGGCGATGTCGCGACGGACCTGCTTGATCCGGGCCGGTGCCTCGAGCTGGCTCGTGGCGGCCTGGAAGCGCAGGTTGAACTGCTCGCGCTTGAGCGCAACCAGCTCTTCAGTGAGTTGGTCGTCGGTCTTGGCGCGGAAGTCTTCGGTCGTGCTGGCCATGAGATCAGCCCTCCAGGTGCGAGGTGTCGCCGAGACGGGCAACGACCTTGGTCTTGATGGGAAGCTTCATCGCAGCGCGGCTGAAAGCCTCGGCGGCGAGCGGGCCGGCAACGCCGTCCAGCTCGAACAGGATGCGGCCGGGCTTCACACGAGCGGCCCAGTATTCCACCGACCCCTTGCCCTTACCCTGACGGACTTCGGCAGGCTTCTTCGAAACCGGCACGTCCGGGAAGACGCGGATCCAGAGACGACCCTGGCGCTTGATGTGACGCGTGATCGCGCGGCGAGCCGCTTCGATCTGGCGGGCGGTAATCCGCTCGGGCTCGAGGGCCTTGAGGCCGTACGAGCCAAAGTTCAGATCGGTGCCGCCCTTGGCAGCGCCCTTGATCCGGCCCTTGAAGGCCTTGCGGAACTTGGTCTTTTTCGGTTGCAGCATGGTGCTTACTCTATCCTAAGCCTCAACGCGCCGGGCGAACGCCGGAGGTCTGAGCCTCCATCATGAGCCGGTCCTGCGCCGTCGGGTCGTGGCCCAGGATCTCGCCCTTGAAGACCCAGACCTTGATGCCGATGATACCGTAGGCGGTCAGCGCCTCGGCTTCGGCATAGTCGATGTTCGCACGCAGCGTGTGGAGCGGCACGCGGCCTTCGCGGTACTGCTCGACGCGTGCGATTTCCGCACCGCCCAGACGACCACCGCACATGATCTTGATGCCTTCGGCACCCAGACGCATGGCCGACTGCATCGCACGCTTCATCGCACGACGGAAGGCAACGCGGCGGATCAGCTGGTCGGCGATGCCCTGCGCGATCAGCTTGGCGTCGATTTCCGGCTTGCGGATCTCGACAATGTTCAGCTTCACTTCGCTGGTCGTCATGACCGAGAGCTTCTTGCGCAGCTTCTCGATGTCAGCGCCCTTCTTGCCGATGATCACACCGGGACGGGCCGCGTAGATCGAGATGCGGCACAGCTTGGCCGGACGCTCGATGACCACCTTCGAGATCGCCGCCTGAGGGGCGTTCTCGAGGATGAACTTGCGGATCTTGAGGTCTTCCTCAAGCAGCTTGCCGTAGTCCCGGCCTTCCGCGAACCAGCGGCTGTCCCAGGTACGGTTGATCTGCAGACGCAGACCGATCGGATTGCTCTTGTGACCCATGGATCAGGCCTCCTCGACTTCGCGAACGACGATCCGCAGGCGCGAGAACGGCTTGAGGATGCGGGTGCTCTTGCCGCGGCCACGGGTGTGGAACCGCTTCATGGTGATCGACTTGCCAACCGAGGCCTCAGCGACGACCAGCGAGTCGACGTCGAGGTTGTGGTTGTTTTCCGCGTTGGCGATCGCCGAGGCGAGAACCTTGCGGGCGTCAACGGCCATCGCCTTCTTCGAGAAAGCGAGGATGTTCATCGCGTCCTCGGCCTTCTTGCCGCGGATGAGCGCGGCGACGAGGTTGAGCTTCTGCGCCGAACCACGGATCGTGGTACCGACCGACAGGGCTTCCTTTTCGCCGACGCGGCGGGGTGCTGCCTGCTTGCTCATTAGCGCTTGCCCTTCTTGTCGGCGGCGTGGCCGGGGAACGAACGCGTGGGCGCGAATTCACCGAACTTGTGGCCGACCATGTCCTCGTTGACCGAGACCGGGATGAACTTGTGGCCGTTGTAGACGTTGAACGTCAGACCAACGAACTGCGGAAGGATGGTGGAGCGACGCGACCAGGTCTTGATCGGTGCTGCACGGTTGCCGGCATCCTGCGCAACCTCGGCCTTCTTGAGAAGGTACAGGTCGACGAAGGGGCCTTTCCAGACGGAACGTGCCATCGTGTCTTACCTCTTCTTCTTGGCGTGGCGCGAACGGATGATCATCTTGTCCGTCTGCTTGTTGTTGCGAGTACGAGCGCCCTTGGTCGGCTTGCCCCAAGGGGTAACCGGGTGGCGACCGCCCGAAGTACGGCCTTCACCACCACCATGCGGGTGGTCGACCGGGTTCTTGGCAACACCACGGGTAAGCGGGCGACGGCCCATCCAGCGCTTGCGACCGGCCTTGGCGAGGGTCTGGTTCTGGTTGTCGGGGTTCGACACCGCACCGACCGTGCCCATGCAATCGCCGCGCAGGTAGCGCTGCTCGCCCGAGTTCAGGCGAACGATGACCATGCCGCGGTCACGACCGACGACCTGGACATAAGCACCGGCCGAACGTGCGATCTGACCGCCCTTGCCGGGCTTCATTTCGACGTTGTGGCAGATCGTGCCGACCGGCATCTGCGACAGAAGCATGGCGTTGCCCGGCTTCGTGTCGGTCTTCTCCCCGGCGATGACCTTGTCACCCGCGGCGAGACGCTGCGGCGCGATGATGTAGGCCTGTTCGCCGTCAACGTACGAGATGAGCGCGATGAACGCGGTGCGGTTGGGATCGTATTCGATCCGCTCGACGGTGCCTTCCACGTCCCACTTGCGACGCTTGAAGTCGATGTAGCGGTACTTCTGCTTGTGGCCGCCGGCGATGCCACGCGACGTGACATGACCCTTGTTGTTGCGGCCACCGGTCTTGCGCTTGCCTTCGGTCAGAGCCTTGACAGGCTTGCCCTTCCACAGCGCCGACTTGTCGACGAGGACCAGGCCGCGGCGGGCGGGGCTGGTCGGGTTGTAATGCTTGAGTGCCATCGGATCAGCCCTGTACGCCTTCGGTGATGTCAATCGGCTGCTGACCTTCGGCCAGCGTGACAATCGCCTTCTTCACGTCGCTGCGGCGGTATTCCTTACCGCGCCAGCGCTTGGTCTTGCCCTTGGTCACCAGCGTGTTGACGCTCTTGACCTTGCGGTCGAACAGCGCCTCGACAGCGGCCTTGATCTCGGGCTTGGTCGCGTCGCCAGCAACCTTGAAGACGACTGCATTGTGCTCGGAGAGCATCGTCGCCTTTTCGGTGATGTGCGGTGCGAGGATCACGTCATAATGACGGATTTGTGCAGCGGACTTAGCCATTGAAGCGCGCCTCCAGCTTTTCGACAGCGGCGCGGGTGAGCACCAGCGTGTCGTGCTTCAGGATATCGTACACGTTCGCGCCCTGGGCGGGGAGAACGTTGACACCGATGATGTTGCGAGCGGCCTTGGCGAAGTTGTCGTTGACGGCTTCACCGTCGATCACGAGCACCTTCTTGCCGAAACCGGCCTGAGCGAGCTGGCTGGCGAGGACCTTGGTCTTGGCGTCGGCAACATCGAGCGTGTCGACGATGACGAGACCGGTCTTGGCCTTCGAGGACAGTGCCATCTTGAGGCCGAGAGCGCGCAGCTTCTTGTTCAGCGACTGGCCGAACTCGCGGCGACGGGCACCGTGAGCCTTACCACCGCCGATGAAGACGGGAGCCGCACGGTCACCGTGACGAGCCGTGCCGCCGCCCTTCTGGCGACCCCACTTCTTGCCGGTGCGCGCAACGTCCGAACGCTCGCGGGTGGCGCGGGCGATGCCGCGGCGGTTTTCCAGCTGCCAGGTGACAACGCGGTGCAGGATGTCCGCGCGCGGCTCGATGCCGAACACGTCATCCGACAGCTCGATGTCGCCGTTGCCGGCCGAACCGTCGATATTGAGGACCTGAACCTTCACGACTTAGCCCTCCTGGCCTTCGGTCGCATCAACGGCCGCGGTGTCTTCCGCGGGCGTGTTGGCAGCCGAGTCATTGGTGTTGGCGGCCGTCTTGAGGCCGGCGGGGTACGGAGCCTCGGCGTGACGGGCGACCTTGACGGCGTCCGAAACGGTGAGCCAGGCGTTCTTCGAACCGGGGACCGAGCCCTTGACGAAGATCAGGCCGCGCTCGTCGTCCACACGGACGATCTCGAGGTTCTGCTGGGTGCGCTGACGGTCGCCCATGTGGCCGGCCATCTTCTTGTTCTTGAACACCTTGCCCGGATCCTGACGGTTACCCGTCGAACCGTGCGAACGGTGCGAGAGCGACACACCGTGGGTGGCGCGAAGACCGCCGAAGCCCCAGCGCTTCATGGCGCCCTGGAAGCCCTTACCCTGGGTGTGGCCTGCGACGTCGACGAGCTGGCCGGGCACGAAGTGCGAAGCTGCGATGGTCGAGCCTACTTCGAGAACGGCGTCATCAGCAACGCGGAACTCGGCGACGCGCATCTTGAGCGAAACTTCCGCCTTGGCGAAGTGCTCGCGCTGCGGCTTGGCAACGTTCTTCTGCTTGGCTTCGCCAGCACCGAGCTGAACGGCGACATAGCCGTCGCGCTCTTCGGTGCGGACCGAAACCACCTGACAATCTTCCAGCGCCAGAACGGTAACGGGCACGTGCCGACCGTCCTCCTGGAACAGGCGGGTCATCCCGACTTTCTTGGCGATCACGCCAGTACGCATGATCTGTCTCCTCAACAGAGGCCTGCCCGGGCCCATCCCGAACAGGCGTGTCCAGCCCAATGATGTGATGCATGCCCCGTCCGGGCTGGGTGTTCCCTGCACTGGCCCGAACGGCCTGGCGGAAACGAGACGGGGGACGCATTCCCGGCAAGACCCGAAGGTGCCGCCAGAGGTATCCCTTGTGTCCCCTCTACGCCGCCGGACCGTGTGGCCGGGCACCTGGGGGGCTCTGTCTCTGCGGGTTTCTCCCCGCAAAGCCGATCATTCCGGATCGACAAGGCTATCTGGACCCGAAGATCCGAATTCTGCGCCGATCGTTTACCGTCCGATCGAACCGACGTTCGGGGCCACCGAAGCAGCCCCGCAAGCGAGCCTTAGGCCAGCTTGATCTCGACGTTCACGCCGGCCGCGAGGTCCAGCTTCATCAGCGCGTCGACAGTGGCGGCGTTCGGCTGCACGATATCAAGCAGGCGCTTGTAAGTGCGGACTTCGAACTGCTCGCGCGACTTCTTGTCGATGTGCGGACCGCGGTTCACAGTGAACTTCTCGATCTTGGTCGGCAGCGGAATGGGGCCCCGAATGAGCGCGCCGGTGCGGCGGGCCGTGTCAGCGATTTCGCCAGTCGCCTGGTCGAGCACGCGGTGGTCAAACGCCTTGAGGCGAATGCGGATGTTCTGAGCTTCCATGTACCTGCTACCGATGAGAAAGAGCCAAAGGGCACGAAGCCCCGTTAAATTCGAACCGCGCCCCTACACGCTACTTGCGAGTCGTTCAAGCCCTCTTTTTGGCGGTTCTGCCGGTTTTTCGGCGCGCGAGGCACCGCCCCATCGCCTTTCGCTTTCCAGCCCGGCCACACCTCGGTAAGCCAGGCTGGCGACGCTTTTGGATGCCCCTTCCACGCATGTACTCCCGCACGATCGTTTACGCCACGCTGGGCCTGGCCACCTTTGCGTTCGTTACCCCCGCCGCCCCCCATGCCAGTACCTTCGGCTACCCCTACCTGCGCGATGCAGTTCCCATCGACCTCGGCGCGCCTGAGATACAGCCTGACGATTCGGCCACCCACACGGATGCCCCACCCGACACCGACACCGACACCCTGGCCGATGCAGACATACTGACGGCCCACGCCACCATGCCTCCTTCCCCGGACCAGGAAATCGATGCGGCATGCCGCGCCGCTGCCCGAGCCTCCAACGGCGGACACGACGGCACGATCATCGCCTGCTTCCATGGCGGCCAAAACACCAGCCAACGCATCCCGCACACCGCAACTGAGGATACCAGCACCCACACTGGCGCCCCCACCCCGCCCGACGTGAGCGGCCTGCCCGGCTGCCTCGGCCCGTGCATAACGCTGCACTTTGGAAGGGTGCCTCCACCCGTCTACTACATCGACCTTAAGTCCATCCCCGAAGCCCCCAAGGGCTCGGACGCGTGGAAAATCAGCCAGGGGCTCCAACGCCAGCCTTGAAGGGATACCAGGCCTGAACGCACGCCCGCAGAAACGAACACCGCCCAAAACGAGAAAACCCGACCTTCCTTTCGGAAGGCCGGGTTTTTCGTGTCTCGGATTATCCGAGGATCAGCGAATTACTTCGTGATCTTCGAGACAACGCCCGAACCGACGGTGCGGCCGCCTTCGCGGATTGCGAAGCGCAGGCCATCGTCCATGGCGATCGGCGCGATCAGCTTGACCGAGATGGTCACGTTGTCGCCCGGCATCACCATTTCGGTGCCTTCGGGAAGGATCACTTCGCCGGTGACGTCGGTGGTGCGGAAGTAGAACTGCGGACGGTAGTTCGCGAAGAACGGCGTGTGACGGCCGCCTTCGTCCTTCGACAGGACGTAGACTTCGGCGTCGAACTCGGTGTGCGGGGTGACGGTGCCGGGCTTCGCCAGAACCTGACCACGCTCGACCTGCTCACGCTTCAGACCACGGATCAGAGCGCCGATGTTGTCGCCAGCTTCGCCCTGATCGAGCAGCTTGCGGAACATTTCAACGCCGGTGACGGTGGTCTTCTGGGTGTCACGGATGCCGACGATCTCGACTTCCTCGCCAACCTTGATGATGCCGGTTTCAACGCGACCGGTCACAACCGTACCACGACCCGAGATCGAGAACACGTCTTCGACGGGCATCAGGAACGACTTGTCGGTCGGACGCGGGGGCTGCGGAATGAAGTCGTCAACCGCCTTCATGAGCTCAAGGATCTTGTCCTTGCCGATTTCGTCGTCACGGCCCTCGAGAGCGGCCAGAGCCGAACCCTTGACGATGGGAATATCGTCGCCCGGGAAATCGTACGACGAGAGCAGCTCGCGCACTTCCATTTCGACGAGCTCGAGGAGCTCTTCGTCGTCGACCTGGTCGACCTTGTTGAGGAAGACGACCAGCGCCGGCACGCCAACCTGACGAGCAAGCAGGATGTGCTCGCGGGTCTGCGGCATCGGGCCGTCAGCGGCGTTCACGACGAGGATCGCGCCGTCCATCTGAGCAGCGCCGGTGATCATGTTCTTGACGTAGTCAGCGTGACCCGGGCAGTCGACGTGAGCGTAGTGACGCGCGTCGGTCTCGTACTCGACGTGAGCGGTCGAGATGGTGATACCACGCTCGCGCTCTTCGGGAGCCTTGTCGATGTTCGCGAAGTCGACGGCTTCACCGAAACCGGCGTCGGCGAGGACCTTGGTGATCGCGGCAGTCAGCGTGGTCTTGCCGTGGTCGACGTGACCGATGGTGCCGATGTTGCAGTGCGGCTTGTTCCGCTCGAATTTTGCCTTGGCCATCTTACAAACCTTCTTTCACAATGAAATTGAAACTGGGGAATTCGGAGCGGCTCCCGCAGAATCAGCAGGCGCCGCCCCTAGAACCATTCTTGCCCTTAAGCAAGCTTCTCCTTCACTTCCGCCGCGACGTTGGCCGGAACCTCGTCGTAGTGCGAGAAGATCATCGAGTACTGCGCACGCCCCTGGGTGAAGGAACGCAGCTGGTTCACGTAGCCGAACATGTTGGCGAGCGGCACATTGGCCTCGACAACCTGGGCATTGCCGCGGCTGTCGGTGCCCTGGATCTGACCACGGCGGCTGTTCATGTCACCGATCACGTCGCCCATGAACTCTTCCGGGGTCACAACCTCGACCTTCATGATCGGCTCGAGGATCTTGATGCCAGCCTTCTGCGCCGCTTCGCGCATCGCACCGCGACCCGCGATTTCGAACGCCAACGCCGAGGAGTCGACGTCGTGGTACTTACCGTCGAGCAGCTCGATGTCGAAGTCGACGATCGGGAAGCCGATGAGCGCACCGGTTTCGGCGGTTTCGCGCATACCCTTCTCGACCGACGGGATGTATTCGCGGGGGATGTTGCCGCCCTTGACCGCGTCGACGAAGTTGATGCCAGCGCCGCGCTCACCGGGGGTGAGCTTGACCTTGACTTCACCGAACTGGCCCGAACCACCCGACTGCTTCTTGTGGGTGTAGGTCAGCTCGACCGGACGCGCGAGGTATTCGCGGTAAGCCACCTGCGGCGCACCGACGTTGGCTTCGACCTTGAACTCGCGACGCATGCGGTCGACGATGATGTCGAGGTGAAGTTCGCCCATGCCCTTGATGATGGTCTGGCCCGATTCGTGATCGGTCGAGACGCGGAAGCTGGGATCCTCGGCAGCCAGACGCGACAGGGCGATGCCCATCTTTTCCTGGTCGGCCTTGGTCTTGGGCTCCACCGAGAGCTCAATAACCGGCTCAGGGAATTCCATGCGCTCAAGGATGATCGGCGACTTCTCGGCGCACAGCGTGTCACCGGTGGTCGTCTCCTTGAGACCCGCGACGGCGACGATGTCACCGGCGTAACCCATGTCGATGTCTTCGCGGTTGTTCGAGTGCATGAGAAGCATGCGCCCGACCTTTTCCTTCTTGTCCTTGACCGAGTTCAGGTACGAACCCTTGGACAGCATGCCCGAATAGATGCGGCAGAAGGTCAGCGAGCCAACGAAGGGGTCGTTCATGATCTTGAACGCCAGCGCAGCGAACGGCGCGTTGTCGTCCGAGGGACGCTCTTCCTCGACTTCGGTGTCGGGGTTGATGCCCTTGATCGCGGGAACGTCGATCGGGCTCGGCATGTAGTCGACGACGGCGTCGAGCAGGGGCTGAACGCCCTTGTTCTTGAACGCCGAACCGCACAGCACGGGGACGAACGCACGCTCGAGCGTGCCCTTGCGGATCAGCTTCTTGAGCGTGTCGACGTCGGGCTCGGTACCTTCGAGGTAGGCTTCCATGACGTCGTCGTCCTGCTCGACGGCGGTCTCAAGAAGCTTCTCGCGGTATTCAGCGGCCTTGTCGGCCAGCTCGGCGGGGATTTCACCGTAGGTGAACGAGGCGCCCAGGCCGTCGTTTTCCCACACGATCGAGCGCATCTTGACCAGGTCGACGACGCCCGCGAGGTCGGCTTCGGCGCCGATCGGCAGCGTCAGCACGAGCGGGTTCGCGCCGAGACGATCGATGATCGACTGAACGCAATAGTAGAAGTCGGCGCCGGTGCGGTCGAGCTTGTTGACGAAGCACATGCGCGGAACGCCGTACTTGTCGGCCTGACGCCACACGGTTTCGGACTGCGGCTCAACGCCGGCCACGCCGTCGAACACGGCGACCGCACCGTCGAGCACGCGCAGCGAACGTTCGACTTCGATGGTGAAGTCGACGTGGCCGGGGGTGTCGATGATGTTGATGCGGTGCTCTTCGCCCTGGCCGTCTTCAGCCTTCCAGAAGGTCGTGGTCGCAGCCGAGGTGATGGTGATGCCGCGTTCCTGCTCCTGCTCCATCCAGTCCATCGTCGCGGCACCGTCGTGCACTTCGCCGATCTTGTAGGACTTGCCGGTGTAGTAGAGGATACGCTCGGTCGTGGTGGTCTTGCCGGCGTCGATGTGCGCCATGATACCGATATTGCGGTAGCGTTCGATCGGATGGCTGCGTGCCATGGTGCAGGTTCCTTAGCAGGAGGATGAGGAGGCGAATGCGGGCCCAAATAAACCCGTGCCTCCTGAAATGAAAGTGTGACGCGGCCATGACACCGCCCGGACGGGGAAAATCCCCGACCGGGCGGTCACGGCGCGCGCCACGAAGCGTCTTACCAGCGGTAGTGCGAGAAGGCGCGGTTCGCGTCCGCCATGCGGTGCGTGTCTTCGCGCTTCTTCACGGCGTTGCCGCGGTTGTTCGCCGCATCCATGAGCTCGCCCGAGAGGCGTGCCGACATGGTGGTCTCGGGACGGTTGCGGGCCGCGGTGATGAGCCAGCGGATCGCGAGGGCCTGGGCGCGCTCGGGACGCACTTCCACGGGGACCTGGTAGGTCGCACCGCCGACGCGGCGGCTGCGAACTTCGATCTGCGGCTTCACGTTGTTGAGCGCATCGTGGAACAGCTGGACCGGATCGGCCTTGGCGCGGGTTTCCATGGTGTCGAGCGCGCCATAGACGATACGCTCGGCAGCCGACTTCTTGCCGTCGTACATGAGGTTGTTCATGAACTTCGACAGGACCAGATCACCAAACTTCGGATCCGGCAGGATTTCCCGCTTCTCGGGACGACGACGACGTGACATCGTTTGGAATTCCTTATTCTTGCGGACGGGCGCGGGTGCGCATCACCATCCGTGCAATTTCATGGAGCGGCGCGAATGGCGCGCCGCCGCCGGATCACTTCGGACGCTTGGCGCCGTACTTCGAGCGCGACTGCTTGCGGTCCTTGACGCCCTGCGTGTCGAGCACGCCGCGCAGGATGTGGTAACGCACACCGGGAAGGTCGCGCACACGGCCGCCGCGGATGAGCACGACCGAGTGCTCCTGCAGGTTGTGGCCTTCACCCGGAATGTACGAGATGACTTCGCGGCTGTTGGTGAGACGCACCTTGGCGACCTTGCGAAGTGCCGAGTTCGGCTTCTTCGGGGTCGTGGTGTACACGCGGGTGCAGACGCCACGCTTCTGCGGGTTCTGCTCCATGGCCGGGACCTTGGACTTGGCCTTCTGCGGCTCGCGACCCTTGCGGATCAGCTGGTTGATAGTGGGCATCTATACTCTTCTTTCAAATCGGGAGTGCGATGGATCCGGCCCGCGCCGTGGCCAGAGCCTCCCTTTCGGGATTGGCCACGGGACGGACCCCTCGCACCCTGTTTCTCAGGGCCGGTGCACGCGAACGAAGGAAGAGTATTGAAGGATCGCGGAACGCCTTTTGCGCCAGCCCACCCCGCCACACCGGCAGGAAGAACCCAACGTTCGTCCGCGAGCCGAAAAACACTCCACCCGGCCCAAAGGCACCGGATTACTCTGCGCGAGGGCTTTTCGCGGAAAGACCCAGCGCCCGAATCGGGCCAGGTCCGGCTTCAAGGAACCCTTCCCGCCCCCAAGGAGGCCGGGAATCCGCCGAAAAACACGCATCGCGCAGTGTTCAGCTCTATACGCCCCCGCAGGCCCAGCCCACAGGGAAGCCGCGCCCTTACGGGAAACCGGGGTTTTGGTCAAGGCGGGCGGCAACCCAAGCACCAAGGTCGCCGCCTTGCCTTGCCAACCAGTCCGGGCCCACCGGACCCACCGCCCGCTGAAGTCGCCCCCTCCCCGATAAACGCTATCGCGCCGAAAGTTCAGCCGAAGAAGGTATCGGCAAATCGGAAGCCCGGCGCCAGCCCTGACGCGCCACCTTCCTGACCATGCGCACCGCAGGCAAGGGGCTTGGACTCGCCTCGGAGCGTCTACGGACTAGCCCACGAGGTAGGAGCACGTCGCTTTCGACACCGACGAGTCCTCCTTGCCCTCGACAACCTCGGCTTGTGCAAAACGCGCCACAGACCCCATCTTGCGGGGAGCAACCCCACATCGCACCACACCGGCCAGGCTGGTGATGCCCGCTGCCGTGTCGATCAGCCGAAAAGACACGACAAGCCCCGCACTGACAACAGCCGCCCCAGGGACCCCAAACGTGTAAATGAGGCCCGAGCGCGTCCTACTTGTCCCACCCGACTGCTCGATGGAAACCCGAAGGATTTTCACGCCCCCTGAATCGTAGAGCCCCTCCTGCTGCACAGCCAAGGCCAGCGGCGCCACGGGAGCCTTGTCCGTTACGGCGTTGAGAGAAACAGCCAGAGCATCCGCCGCCGACACAGCGGCCTTTGCCTTGGCATCCTCAGCGCAATGCCGCAGCGCATCGGCACCTCGCAACATGCGATCATAGCTCTGCAACAGAGCGCTTGCCCGAGGATCCCCCTGCATTTCAGCCGGCAAACGAAAGGCCACAGCCTGTGTTTCCGACGGCCCGAAAGTCGCACTTTGCCATCGAACCGGCCCGACACGATCCGATGCCTTAGCCGACACCTTCAATTTGGCCCCCTTGTTGAGAAGGATTGCGCCAGTCAGCGCACGATCCTCGACCGACAACGAAACGGGAGCAAAACTTGTGGATGTTGCCACCGCCGGAATGATATCCGCAACAGACGGGCTCACTATAGTGCCACCCGGCAGCTTGAGCTTTTTACCCAATAGCGCCGCAAATTTATCATCGCCCCCCGGAATGTCTGCCTTCGCGGCTGGGTCCTTACACATTTTGGTACTCGCCACGAATTCGCTGACTGCCTCCAGTCGGCGCTTCACTGCAAAATAGGTCGCTGCGTTGACCGTTTCACTGCTCGTCAGCAGCAAAATATTGGCAGTCGCTCCATGATCTTTGACCAGAGCAGCAATGATAGCGCCGGCCTGATTGATGGCATCGGTTTCAAGTAGAGCAGCCTCGATAGCCCCGGCACCAGCCCCCAATGCCGTCTTGCCGTCAGCCGCTGTCAGACCGAAAGCCGCTGCGATACCAACCTTCTCAACCTCATCGCTGTCGCCATCATCAGCCGCTACGACAGAAGCACCTGCCGCAAGCACGGCACACACTGAGAAACGAAGAAATTTATGCAAAAACATAACTACCCCCTTAAAGTTACACCTCCAACATAAAAATTATAACATACAAATTCAAATACAAATCCAACAAAATTCGCGCTTCTGAATAATACAAAACTTCAAACGGTGAGAATGATTTGAATAAATTCTAAATTTTTTGAAAGTTCGATCAAAATTAAATGCCCAACACAAGGCTACCAAAAACAATTTTCCTACACGCCCCGCCTCGGGGTATTGAGGGCACAGGGGAAGCCACGCCTGCCAGACGGAGCCCTCTGCCCATGCCCTCCTCACAACCTCCTTCATCGCCACCAAACGACACGCCAACACCGCCGACGCCGCTCACCTGCGCCTCGGCGCGGCCCGCGCGGCGCACCGCGCGCACCGCCTTTGCCAGCGAGC
>NZ_JALHLF010000230.1 GCF_022832435.1 Novosphingobium organovorum
GGCCAGGCCAGCGCCAGCGCGCCGCTTGCAGCCAGGATCGCCGGCTGGCCCCAGCACACCGCCGACCACACCCGTTCGAAGCCGGGCGCTGCGCGGCCCCGGTCGCGCCGCCGGGCAAGCCAGATGGTCACCCCGGTCGAGGTCACCACGCACAGCGCAAGGCCAAGCAGGCCATAGGCAAGGCGCAGCGCAAAGCCCGCAAACCAGCCGAAATGAAGCTGTCCCAGGCTTGCCAGGATGCGCGTGCCCGCGGCGAGATCGCGCGGGTGATGTTGCTTGAGGATCTGCCCCTCGGCCCCGAAGCGTACTTCGTCCTGCTGGGCGAGCAGGCGCGCGCGTCCGCTCGATACGGTCAGGCGCATGTCGGCGCGGCCGGGATGTTCGAGGATGAGGTTTTGCGGCGTGGCCTCGGGCGTTTCGCGCCGCACGCGGGCAAGCAAGGGGGCAAGGTCGGTGAGCGGCACGCGGCGGGCATCGCTGGCCAGTGGCGGCTCGACGAAGAGGTCGTAGACCCTGGCGGTATCGCCCCGGTAGAGCAGCATCGCCAGCCCCGCGACGATGACCGTACTCAGCCCCAGCAACGCGCCGGTCAGCGCCAGCACGAAGTGGAACGGCAGCGCCCAGACGCCGAGCCGGTTGTGCCAGTCGGCCTCCTGCAGCCGGCGCGATCCGCCCAGGCGCAAGTGGAACGCATCGCGCACGATGCGTGGGTGGGCGAGCACGCCCGAGACCAGCGAGGACAGCAGCGCCACCCCGGTCAACCCGACGAGGAAAGCCCCGATCCGGCGCGGCAGGTGCAGATCGATGTGCAGGTCGATCAGGAATTCGCTCCAGCGCGCATCGAAGGGCACCAGCGTGCCGTCGGCGGCGATGGCCCAGGTGCGCTCGAAAGCGGGCGTGTAGGCGGTGACGGTGGCGCCGCGCCGCGCCGGGCCGGGCAGGCTGGCGTAGAAGGTTGCATCGGCCGGGGCGAGGCGTGTCGCGGCGCGCAGCGCGGTGTCGATGGCGCGATCCGAGATGGTCTCCAGAGCGGGTGCGTGGGACACTTCGAGCCGCGCGATGTCCGGCGTGAACACGGCGAGCGTGCCGGTCAGGCAGACGAGGTAGATGATCCCGGCAAAGGCGAGGCCCAGCACCGAATGCCCGGCGAGGACCGCGCGCACCGTCTGCGGCGAAAGCGGCCAGCGCGAAGGCTTGGGCGTGGTCGGGGTGCGAGGGGGCACGGGCGTCATGCCGCGCCTCCCAGAAAGGCCAGCGCCAGGCCCGCCGCGCTCGCCCCGCACAGCACCGCGCCCGCGCGCCACAAGCGGCTGTCGGCGAGCGTCCAGGTCATCGCCAGCCCCCACAAGACCGGCATGGCAAGGCCGCCGATGACGATCTTGGTGCGCGGATCGCCGGGCAGGTAGACGGCGAGGCAGAACGCGATGGCCATTGCGGCGACCATGCCGAGCGGTCCGGCCAGCACGGTGAGCCCGACCCCGCGCGCAATCCGCCGCCAGCCGGTGCGGACCGGTCGGTCGATCGCGGGTTCGAGAGATGCCGGGGCGGGGC
>NZ_JALHLF010000231.1 GCF_022832435.1 Novosphingobium organovorum
CCCGTATCGCTTCGCGAGGTTCGCGACCGAAACTTGCGATCGCTGGAGCTCGCCTCGAATGGCGTGCGTGGTCTTGGCGCTGCCGTGGAGAACCTGCCGCATAGCTCCCTCCGCTGTGATGGCGACAAATTTACACCATCACATGCTGGAACCAAACACTTAGGCGGCGAATGCGAGGCCGGTCCTGCGCACCGGATGGCGCAAACGCCGCGGTGCGGTCCGGGGGCGATCATCCGTTGTATCCGGAAAAGTGCCCGCCGGGCATGGCTTCGATGGGCGCACGATCCTTGCGTGCTGAGCGGGCCCATCGGATGGCGTGATTTCGATGGGGCGCGGCGGAAATTGGCGCGGTGTGCCGTTGCCCGGCCGATCCCTTGCCCAAGGTAGGGGGGGCGAAACGTCTGCACTCGCAATGCATCCACCTTCGAACAATCACCGGGCTAGGCGCAGGGTCAGAGGCCCGTTGCCTCCAAATTTGGCGTAATGCCGGGCGCCTGTCCGGCAGCGGCCTTGTGTTCTATCACCAGGATCGAAGTGTCGATCTTGATAAATTTGTCTTTTGTTTTCGGAAAATTGGAATTTTGTCTTTCCGGTTCCTGAAAAAATGACGGACCGGTAATGTGGTCAATTGCACCAATCTGAACCTAGATCATGTTGCAGTCGCGAAAGGCGGCTTGGTAACGTCTGTCTAATTCAAAAAGCTATTTCTCTATTTGGCGAGTGTGGAGGGTTCAGCATGATCCAGGGGGCAGCGCGCAGCGCGGTCGAACCGATGTTCAGGGGAGCCGCGAGTGATTTCTCGGACCGCGCGGCAACACTCGGGACTGACTGGGAGCAGACGCCGGCTCCGGGTGTCTCGGCCGTCCAGGCCACGGTCTGGCGCGTGTTCGACATCACCTTCGCCAGCGCGATCCTGATCGTGCTTCTGCCGTTCCTGGTTTTCATGGCGCTGTTCCTGTTCTTGTCGGACCCTGGTCCGATCTTCTATGCGCACAAGCGGGTCGGCTTTCGCGGTCGGTTCTTCAATTGCCTCAAGTTTCGCACCATGCACATGGACGGGGACGCCATCCTGCGGCGGCATCTCGAACTCTATCCCGAGGCGCGCAGCGAATGGGAGAAAAACCAGAAGCTGCGGGCAGACCCTCGCGTCACTGCGGTGGGAGCCATCATGCGCAAGTTCAGCCTGGATGAATTCCCGCAGCTCATTAACGTCATCCGCGGTGACATGAGCATCGTCGGGCCACGTCCGATCATTCTGGCGGAAGTGGAGCGCTATGGCCGCCTGTTCGAATACTACTGCCGCGTCCGGCCCGGCCTCACCGGCATCTGGCAGACCAGCGGGCGCAGCGATGTGTCTTTTCGCTCGCGGGTCGAAATGGATCTCAATTACATCGTGCGCAAAGGGGTCGCTTTGGACCTGTGGCTGATGGCCAAGACCGTCCCTGCCGTGGCGCTTGCCAAAGGGGCCTACTAGAGCGGTTTTCGATCAGATTGCATCGGATCGACCGCTCTAG
>NZ_JALHLF010000232.1 GCF_022832435.1 Novosphingobium organovorum
AAAGCGATTGGGAATCCCTAAATTGTCACTACAGCCTAGAGCGGTTTTCGATCAGATTGCATCGGATCGACCGTTCAAGACCTTTGTTTTGACGCAATTTCTGAATCGTCAGGTGAATCCACCTGACCGGAAAATGCTCTAGCGGCGCAAAAACGCCCTTTCGGGCGCACCAGACACCAGGCCCTGCCCTCTCCCGGCCGGTTCAGCGCGAGCCAGGCAAGGCCGGTCGCCAGGCATCATGGACCCCTGACCCGCGACCAGCGCCTGGCGGGACGCAACGCTCAGTGCGCGCGGGCGGTGACGTCGAAGGCGACGGTCAGGCGCTGACCGCGCGCGAAAGGGCGGGTGCCGTGGAACAGAGTGCTCGGGAACAGCGTGAGATGGCGTTCGCGCGGGGCGATCGCCGCGCTTGGTTGCAGCGCAATTCCCTTGGGCGCTCCGCCCACTTCGAGCACTCCTATATCCGCCTCTTGCTCACCGCCATCGGGGAGAGCCAGGTACAGCGCCGAGGACAGCACGCCCTTGGGATGGATGTGTACCGTGTGGCTGCCCCCCGGCCCCAGCCGCACCGACCACGATCCGGTGATCGCCAGCCGATCCTCGCGCCGCGCCAGCAAGGGATGCGCGGGATCGAACGGGGGGAGCGCGCGGCGATAGTCTTCGACCGCCGCAGCGATGGCCTGTTCAAGCCGGCGCAGCGATGGTTCGGTGCGCGCAAAGAGCCGACCGCGGGTCTGGCTCCCCCCGCGCACCGACTGCCCCACGGGCACGAAGGATTCGTCGTGCAGGCGGTGCAGCACCGCGCCGACTTCGGCCCACTCCCGATCGCCGATCTCCAGCGGCAGCTGACGCACCAGCCCCTCCTGCCCGTGCAGCCACCGCTCGCGCGGATCGTCAAGCTGGCGCCAGGCAATCGAACGCAGGGCCCAGCCCAGAACGTGACCCGGCTGTTGCTCCAGCGCCCGCGACAGCATCGCCTCGGCCGCTTGCGGATCGCCCCGCCGGAGCCGATGCCGCCCCTCCTCGATACAGCGATCGAGCGTCACCGTGCCAAGCGAAGCGAAGTGGCGGTCGGCCCGGTCAAGCTCCCCCGCCGCGCTCGCATAAGTCGCCGCAGCAAGCACGATGGCCGGTTCATCGGGCCGACGCAGCAGCGCCTCTTCGGCGACGCGCGTGGCCTCTGCGAAGCGGTCCGCCCCGCCAAGCGCCGCACACCAGGCGACGATCAGGTCGGTGTTCTGCGGCACTTTCGCAGCGGCGGCGGCAAAGTGATCGGCATAGCCCCCGGTCTGCCCCGCCCCCGGCTCGGTGTTGAGACGCAGTTCGGCGAGAAACCGGTGCGCATCGAGCCAGGTCGGCATGTGCGCCGAAAGCTGCTCGCCGATCTGGCGGGCCGCGGCAAACTCGCCCGCCGCCTCGAGCGCGATGGCCCGGCCCAGCCACAACGCGGCG
>NZ_JALHLF010000233.1 GCF_022832435.1 Novosphingobium organovorum
TCTGTGGATGGCTCCCGCGTTGCAAGTACAAATTGACGCATTGACGATCGGTCGGTTGCAGTCGTCTGTCCGGCCTGTTGTCGCAGTCGGTAGAGACTGCTGGCCCTGATGGGGTTCGCGAACCAGGTCCCAATCGGGTTTTCAGGCTTTGAAGCCTTTGACAGTCGTAGGGTTGTCCCGGCTCCCGGTCTGCCCGGTATCGCCATCACATCGCTTCGCGCTTACAACATCGTGAAGCTGGTCTTTTCAGCTTGTTTCCTCAATATGACCCCGCCAGCATGGGCAGATGACGTGCTTGATAGGTCTCCGCGCGTGTCATAAGGGCCCAGATGATGCGGGCCATCTTGTTGGCCATAGCCACGGTTGCGACTCTGACCGGCTTTCTCTCCAGTAGCGCAACAAGTCGTGGATCGGCGGCATCTGGCTTGCATTTGGCAGAGCGGACTAACGCGGTTGCACCAATGACGAGCAACTGCCGCAAATATTTATCGCCCATTTTGGTGATCCGGCCCAGACGGTCTTTCCCGCCACTGGGCTTCTGCAATGGTGTCAGGCCCAGCCAGGCGGCAAACTGACGCCCTGACTTGAACTGATGAGGGTCGCTTACCGACGCAGCAAAAGCGGTAGAGCCGACAGGCCCTACGCCGGGGATGGTCGACAAGCGTCGCGCAACTTCATCGCTACGTTGAAGGGCATTCAAAGCCTTGTCTATTTTCTGAAGCCGGGCATGTGTGTCGATGGCTTGTTGCGATAGCATGCCGACAATCATCGTCGCCTCTGCGGGAAGGCCTGTTTCGATCTCACCATCGACTATCTGGCGTGCCATAGTCAGTGCTTTCTCAATGCCTTCCGGAATAGCGATGCCGAACTCTCCCAGCATGCTGCGCATCATGTTCACCAACTGCGTCCGTTGACGCACCAGCAAGCTACGTGCTCTATGCAGGGATAGCGCAGACTGCTGTTCACGAGACTTCACAGCAACAAACCGCATCGTCGGACGCATGACAGCTTCGCAAATCGCCTCGGCATCAACGGCATCATTCTTGCCGCGCTTCACATAGGGTTTGACGTAGCCGGGCGGCATCAGTCGTACCTCATGACCAAGGTTGATCAATTCACGCGCCCAATGATGGGATGTGCCGCATGCCTCGATCCCGACCAGGCATGGCGACAATTTCCGGAAGAACGGCAGCATTTGCGCACGCCGCAGGGCCTTGCGTACTATGACCTCACCGGCCGCATTGACACCGTGAACTTGAAAAACATTCTTGGCCAAATCCAGGCCGATCGTGCTAATCTCCATAGCGGATGGCTCCTCTGCTCGGGTTGCATGACAGCAACCCATCTTGGCACTTTGATGCCGTGAGCGGGAGCCATCCACCCTATCCGGT
>NZ_JALHLF010000234.1 GCF_022832435.1 Novosphingobium organovorum
GTAGCCGCTGCGGTCGCCGCCGACAGCGCCTCGGGCGCCAGCTCGGGCGAGCGGCGCACCGTCATCACCCAGGTCAGCGGCGGGGGGCTTGCGCCAGCCGGTTCTGGCCTCGACGCGCGCACGCGCGGCATCGGCAGCCGCTTTCGCAGCGCCTCGAACGACACCGGCCGCCTGATGGCCAAGGAGAAGAAACCATGACGCACGCTTCGCTGCGGCGTTTTGTCGCCGCTTCGCTCACCCTCACTTCGGGGCTGGGCGCGGCCTTGGGCGCCTCGCTGGCGAGCCCCGCCTTCGCCGCCGATCCCCGGCTCGTCGCGCACGAATACCGCGAGGACGAGGTGGTGCCGGTCTACGGCCACGCCGGGGTCCAGGCGACCATCGCCTTCGGGGCGGGCGAGGCGATCGAGAACGTGGCGATCGGCGATTCGGCCCAGTGGCAGATCACGCCGAACAAGCGCGCTGACCTCCTGTTCGTAAAGCCGCTCGAAGTGAGCGCGCGCACCAACATGACGGTGGTCACCAACAAGCACACCTACTTCTTCGACCTGATCGCCTCGCCGCGCGCCAAGCCGCTCTACATGCTGCGCTTCACCTACCAGCCCGAGCCCGAGGCCCCGCCCGAGCGCCCCGAGGGCGCCGCGCGCTTTGCCAGCCTCGACCCGGCCGAGCGCGCGATTGCCGAGGGCGATCCGCTCTCGATGCCCGCCGATGCGGCCGCGCTCAACTTCGCCTGGAAGCGCGAAGGCGACGCCAGGCTCGAACCGGCACGGGTCTACGACGACGGAGTCTCGACCTATCTGGTCTGGCCGCAGCTGTCCGAAGTGCCCGCGATCCTGGTGCGCAACGAGGCGGGCGAGGAAGGCCCGGTCAACTACGCCGTGCGCGGACCCACGATCGTCGTCGCCGACGTGCCCGACCGTATCGTCCTGCGCCGGGGCAAGGCGGTGGCCGAACTGGTCAACGCGCTGCCGCTCTCCGCGCGCACTGCACCCCGTCCCGAAACCGCTCCGGCCTCCGGCGGCGGCGCAGGCACGCCCGCGCTGTCGAGCGCGGCGCCCGCCCCGTCCGCCACCACGCTCCCGGCCAACTGAAGGAACGCCTGAACGATGGTCTCGAAATCGGCAGCTGGGGACGGTCTTGGCGCAAAGGGGGCCCGCGACCCGCGTGAGGAGAGCGGCGCGGAGGTCATCGACCTCGCCACCCGCAACGTGCTCCCGCAAGTCTCGCAGCGGCGCAAGGGCGATGGCCTGGGCATGGCCGCGGGCGTGCTCATCGTGGGCGCGCTCGGCGCGCTGACGCTGTGGACGATGAGCGATGCGCGCAAGGGCGCGGTCGCCCCGCAGCCGGTGGTGACGCCCGCACCGCCGCCGATCACCCCGCCCC
>NZ_JALHLF010000235.1 GCF_022832435.1 Novosphingobium organovorum
ACCCGCCGTCCGGGCGGCGGCGCGTAAGGGGCGGGCGGGTCCGGACGGCGCAGGGCGGGGCGTCACGTTCGCCTTTCGGGGCGCTTCATCTTGGACTATAAGCCTGGCACGGGCGGATAAAGTGCTGCAGATCGGCAACGAACCTGCAATAGATGGCAATATGGCGGGGATGGCGGGGGCAAGAGAGCGTTCGCGCGGGTCGATCGTCACACGGTTGTCATCCGGTTGCAGCACTGCGCCCCGGTAAAGAGGGCATGGTGATTCGATTTATGGCATTTGCATTTGGCGCTGAGCGCTCGCTTTCGGGCAAGATTTCGAAGCTTTTCTCGGTCGTACTGGCTCTCGTGGGCGCGCTTCTGGCCCCCGTCGCGGCGCACGCGCAGGTCGGCGGGCAGCAGGACCCGGCCGGGTCTGGCCCGATCGTCAACGCGCTGGGCTGGCTGCAGGGCACGCTGCTGGGCAACGTTGCCACCGCGGTCGCGGTCATGGCGGTCGCCGCGGTCGGCTTTGGCATGTTGACCGGCCGGATGAACTGGCGCTTTGGCGCCACGGTCATCATCGGCGTGTTCATCCTGTTCGGTGCGGGCGCGATCGTCTCGGGCATCCAGCAGGTCGCGGGCTGAGGCCGTCCGATGGCGCTCGCCCGCTTTCCCGTGCACCGCGCCCTGACCCGGCCGCAGATGTTCGCCGGGGTGACTTACAGCTACTTCATCATCAACGGGCTGGTGACCACGGAAGTGTTCCTGCTCACCAAGAACTTCCTCGCGCTGCTCGCCTTCGCGGTGATGCACGTGATCGGGTATCTGGCGTGCCTGCGCGAACCGCGCGTGTTCGACCTGTGGCTCAAGAAGGTCAGCAAGTGCCCGCGCATCGCCAACTGGAAGCGCTGGGGCTGCAACAGTTACGCGCCGTGACATCGGGAGAATGACGATGGGCCGCAGTTTCAAGGACGTGCTGACCGGCTGGGCCGCCAGGGAGGTCCTGGCGGGTGACCGGCTGCCGTACGATGCGCTGGTCGACGAGCACGTGGTGCGCCTGCGCGACGGGTCGGTGATGCTGGCGCTGATGGTGCCCGGCTTCGCGTTCGAGACCGCGGACACCGAGGAACTCAACGCGCATGTCGCCACGCGCGAAGTGCTGCTGCGCTCCGCGCTCGACGCGCGTTTCGTGCTCTACCACCACGTCATCCGCCGCCGGGTCGAGATCGAACTGGACGGACGCTTCGACGATCCGCTCGCCGCGCATATCGACGCGCGCTGGCGTGAGCGCACGCGCTCGGGCGCGCTGTTCGTCAACGACCAGTTCGTCACCCTCGTGCGGCGGCCCGCGCGCGGCAAGGCGGGCTGGCCGGACAGGCTGGCGCGGCTGCTGCGCGGAC
>NZ_JALHLF010000236.1 GCF_022832435.1 Novosphingobium organovorum
CTGAAAACACACCGCAGGGCGCGCTGGTGCGGCTCGAACCCAAGCTGGCATCGCTCCGCGAATCCGACCGCACGGTCGTGCGCGTCGCTGAAGCCAACGGCGGGCGCTACACCATCGACAACCACCTCGCCTATGACCGCATGGCAACCGATGACTTTGCCCGCACGCACGAGCGCCGGCTCGAAGCGATCCGGCGTGCCACCGGCAAGATCGAACGCGAGCCCAACGGCACCTGGCGCATCGCCCCCGATCATCTGGAGACCGTGCTCGCCTACGAGCAGCGGCGCATCGATGCCGAGCCGGTCAAGGTGGAACTGTTGTCACCCAAACCCATCGAGCAAATGGTCCATGTCCATGCCGAGACCTGGCTCGACCGCGAGCTCGCCAGCGGAAGTAAGACCTACACTGCTTCGGTTGGCTATGGGGGCGAGGTGCGCAAGGCCTTGCAGCTACGCCAGCGCTGGTTGATCGAGCAGCAGCTGGCCGAGCAACGCGGCAGCGATGTGCTCTACGCGCGCAACATGCTGCGCCTCCTGCGCCAGCGCGAAGTGCGCGCCGTGGCCGGGCGCCTCGAAGAGGAACTGGGCAAGCGGTTTGCCGAGGCACGCGAGGGCGAGCGGATCGAGGGCACCTACAAGCGGTCGCTGGCGCTGACCTCAGGCCACTTCGCGGTGATCGAGAAGAGCCACGAGTTCACCCTCGTGCCCTGGCGGCCCGAACTGGAGAAACAGCTCGGCCGCAACGTCTCCGGGCTCATGCGCTCGACGGGTTCGATCAGCTGGACACTGGGGCGCGAGCGGGGCGGGCCGAACATCGGCGGCATGTAGGCCCCAAAACCGCCTTTGGTCCCAAGCGCCCCCATCTGGCCCCAACAGCCCCGTTCCCCGGAAGGGCCCGGACGTGGATGATCGGAGATGGCGGCGGATCGGTGAGCCCCTTGGCCGGTTCGTCGCCACCACCCTCAAACGGCAGGTCCTCCATGACGAAAACCTACAAGACCCGGCACCAGCTTTTCCTGCCCCAGGACTTGAGCCGCCGCCTNTTGGCCGGTTCGTCGCCACCACCCTCAAACGGCAGGTCCTCCATGACGAAAACCTACAAGACCCGGCACCAGCTTTTCCTGCCCCAGGACTTGAGCCGCCGCCTGGCCCACCTTGCGCAAAGTTCGGGCCGCGCTCGCTCGGAAATCCTCGTCGAGGCGCTCGACGCCTGGTTTACCCGCCGGGCCGCGCCGAAGACCGACGAAGCGCTCGGCGCGCGCCTTGCCCGGATCGAGCGCAATCTCTACTGGCTGCGGCGCAACGAAGGCCTGGTCTGGGAGATCATGGCCC
>NZ_JALHLF010000237.1 GCF_022832435.1 Novosphingobium organovorum
CCGCGCCCGGCCAGCCCGCCCATTTCGGCCAGCGCCAGGCCCGCCGCGCCAAGGTCCGATCCCACCGCGCGCACCGCGGCCATCACCGCGAGCGAATTGATCACCTGATGCTCACCCGGCGCGGCAACGGTGTAGCACACCCGCCGGTCGCCCATGTCGGCGGTCACCAGCGAGCCGCCGCCGATCGCATCGACGGTGTCGAGCAGGCGCACGTCGGCGCCCTCGCTGCGCCCGAACGAGACGACGTTGGCCCCGCAGCGCAGCGCCGCCTTCCTGAGCCGCTCGAAATGCGGGTTGTCGGCCGGGATCACCGCCGTACCGCCGCGTTCGAGGCCCTGGAAGATTTCCGCCTTGGCGTCCGCAATGGCCTCTTCGGAGCCCAGGTTCTCGATGTGCGCGGGCGCGATGGTGGTGATGACCGCGACATTGGGGCGCACCTGGCGGGTCAGCGCGGCGATTTCGCCCGCATGGTTCATGCCCATCTCGAACACCCCGAAGCGCGCGCGCGCGGGCATGCGCGACAGGCTGAGCGGCACGCCGACGTGGTTGTTGTAGCTCTTGACCGAACGGTGCGCGTCGCCGTGCGTGGCCCGGTCCAATCCTTCGAACAGCATCTCCTTGACCCCGGTCTTGCCGACCGAGCCGGTCACCCCGATGATCGGCCCGCGCGCGCGCAGGCGCGCCGCCGCGCCCAGCCGTTCGAGCGCCTCGGTGGTGTCCTTCACCAGAATGTGCGGACCATCGACCGGGCGATCGACCACGCAGGCCGCCGCGCCCTTCTCGAAGGCCATGGCCACGAAGCGGTGGCCGTCCATGCTCTCCCCCTTGAGCGCGAAGAACAGGTCACCGGGCTGGACGTCGCGGCTGTCGATCTCGACGCCGGTGACCACGAAGGCGCCGCTGGCTTCCCCCTTCATCGCGCGTTCGAGCGCGGGGGCGTCCCACAGGACGTGCGAGGGGGTCTGTTCGGCCTCGTCCTCGGGCCATTCGAGAATGCGTGCCGCTGCCGTCATGTTCCGCTCTCCTTGCCCAGCGCGCCGGCCATTTCGCGCGCGACGCTCACGTCATCGAAGGGCAGCACGCGCGTGTTCGCGCCGCTGCCGATGATCTGGCCCTGTTCATGGCCCTTGCCCGCGACGAGGACGATGTCGCCGCCCTTCGCTTCGGCCAGCGCCGCGCCGATCGCGGCGCGCCGATCGCCCACTTCGCGGCCCTTGCCGTCCATCCCGGCCAGCACCATGGCGCGGATCGCGCCCGGCTCCTCGCCGCGCGGGTTGTCGTCGGTGACGATCGCGAGGTC
>NZ_JALHLF010000238.1 GCF_022832435.1 Novosphingobium organovorum
GAGGCGGCGCGGCGCGACCGGGTGGCGCAGGCGATCCTGGCGCGCTGTACGGCGATCGCGGCCGCGCGCGGCCTTGAGCTTGGCGTCGAGCGTATCCACGATCTGCCGCCCAGCCCCTGCGACGAAGGGCTGATGGCGCTCATGGATGCGGCGCTTGAAAGCGCGGGCCAGCCTGTCTTCCGTCTCGTTTCCGGGGCCGGTCACGACGCCATGAACATGGCCGCGCTGTGCCCCACCGCAATGCTGTTCCTGCGCTGCCGGGGCGGGATCAGCCACAATCCGGCCGAGCATGTCGAACCCGAAGATGCGCAGATCGCGCTTCAGGTCATGCTCGGCTTCATCGACCGCCTTGGAGAGCGCCCCTATGCCCGTTGACCTCGATCCCATGCTGTTCGGCGAGATCGACCCGCCCCAGCGCCTGTTGATGGGGCCGGGGCCGGTCAACGCCCACCCGCGCGTGCTGCGCGCGATGTCGGCCGATCTGCTGGGCCAGTTCGACCCCGAGATGACCGGCTACATGGAGCAGGTCATGGCGCTCTACCGTCCGATCTTCGGCACCAAGAACCGCTGGACGATGCTGGTCGATGGCACCGCGCGCGCGGGGATCGAGGCCGCGCTGGTCTCGCTCGTCGCGCCGGGCGAGACCGTGCTGGTCGTCAACTTCGGGCGCTTCGGGCTGCTCCTGACCGAGATCCTCACCCGCATCGGCGCGCGGATCGAGACGGTCGAGGCGCCCTGGGGCGAGACCGTGCCGATGGACGCGATTGCCGAGGCCATCGCGCGCACCGGGCCAAAACTGGTGGCGACGATCCACGGCGACACCTCGACCACGATGGCCCAGCCGCTCGAAGGGCTCGGCGCGCTGTGCCGCGCGGCGGGCGCGCTGTCCTACGTCGATGCCACGGCCACGATCGGCGGCATGGAGCTGGCCGCCGATCGCTGGGGCGTCGATGTCGTCACCGGCGGTCTGCAAAAGTGCCTGGGCGGGCCTTCGGGCTCGGCGCCGATCACCGTGTCGGATGCGGCCGCCGAGCGTATCTTCGCGCGCCGCCACACCGAGGCGGGCATTCGCATGGCGGACCTCGAGGACGGGCAGGGACCGCGCATTTCCTCGAACTATTTCGACCTTGCGATGATCATGGACTACTGGTCGGAAAAGCGGCTGAACCACCACACCGAGGCGACCTCGATGCTCTACGCCGCGCGCGAATGCGCCCGCGTCGCGCTCGGCGAAGGGCTGGCCGCGCGCTACAACCGCCACGCCCGCGCC
>NZ_JALHLF010000239.1 GCF_022832435.1 Novosphingobium organovorum
ACGCCCCGTTGCATGGCCAAATTCAGGGCGGCAACGTGATGCAGCCTGAGCCTCTTCGCGATCTCGGTCGTTCCGATGAACCGCTTTGCAAGAGTGACCGCATCCACCATTCGAATGTCGCGAAAGGGCTTCCCCGGGCCCAGCAGAAAATCGCTGTAGCGTGAGACCGACTGAGGAACGCTCGCACCCGGAGGAATGGCCGCTAACCACCCCATCTTCACCGTCGACCGCTCAGGTCTGCGCGGTCGACCGGACCGGCAGGTTTCTGGAGCGTCANATCGCTGTAGCGTGAGACCGACTGAGGAACGCTCGCACCCGGAGGAATGGCCGCTAACCACCCCATCTTCACCGTCGACCGCTCAGGTCTGCGCGGTCGACCGGACCGGCAGGTTTCTGGAGCGTCAAATCTGCCCTTGAGCGACCGACTAGGGCGCAGCGCAGAATTTCAACACACGCCCATTGCGGGCATTCGAACATCCAATCGCCGTCCTGCTTGATCCGCTTGCTAACATTCGATTGTTCTTGCACATTGCGCAGATGAAACTAGCACAGGCTGCTTCGGCAATAGCCGCACCGTTCATGCTTATCGGCTGCCAGCTCTCATATGACATTGAATTGGAGTCACGAGGCGGTCGGACGGTGTTTCTTCTGACATCCGGTTCAAAGCCTGCCACCGTTGAGGCACTGATCGTCAGTCCGATCGCCCGCAATGCTGCACCTGTTTGGAAAATCGAAAGCAGCGATTTGAACGGTCAGGTTCAGGGCGAGGTTGTTTATGGCACTGCCCCAGCAGGAATGATTGAACGTGTGAAGGCATCGCCACTTCAAATCGGGCAAGTATATCGCGTGGAACTCCTCGGGCTGGGCGGCTCCGGCTTGAGGCAGTTCGTGATTATGCCGGGACCCGGGCCGGAGCATCCGATTTCACAACTGATTGAATGACCGCGTCCCACTCATCCCGGCTTCTGACGAACGTGCCCGGCAAGGAAAACCGGACCGACCGCTGCTCGGCCCGCCAATTCGGCCCTCGAACGGCCAACTAGGGCGCACGGCGGAATTTCTGCCCGCGCCCATTTGAGGACGATCGGTTGGTATGGCATTGTTTGCGCATGAAGCTGCTCAAGGTGGGCACCTCCATTTACCCGCTGGATTTGATGTCGATTGCGGAGT
>NZ_JALHLF010000024.1 GCF_022832435.1 Novosphingobium organovorum
GCTGCCGCCTTGAGCCGCTTCGGCCACGCGCCGCCGCAAGGCGGCGGCCAGCGCGCGGTTGTGCTGCGCGCGCGCGCACGCTTCGGGCGCGGTGGTATCGAGCGTGGAGGTCAGGACGGGCGCGCTCATTGCACGGCACCATTCTTTCGCAGATGCGACATAATCCTCTTCCCGTGACTTATATCATTTCATGGGAGTGTGCACCGCCCGGCCCCGCAGCGCAAGCCCGGAACGCCCCGTCCCCCTGCGGGAAAGGGCTGTCCGGCACCCGCCCTACTCAATTTCCGGCGCCGTAGCCGCCCCCGCCCGGTGTCTCGATCACGAAGACATCGCCCGCCTCCAGATCGACCCGCGCGGTGGAAGCCAGCCCTTCGACCCGCCCGTCGCCACGTTCGATCCGGTTTGCGCCGGGAAGTCCGTCGCCGCCACCTGCCAAACCGAACGGCGCCGTCGTGCGCCTTTGCGCGAGAATGCCCGCCTGCATCGGCTTGAGGAAACGGACCCGGCGTACCGCGCCATCGCCGCCCTTGTGCGCGCCCTTGCCGCCCGAGCCGCGCCGGATCGCGAACTGTTCGAGCAGGACCGGGAAGTTGGTTTCGAGCACTTCGGGATCGGTCAGCCGCGAATTGGTCATGTGCGTCTGAACCACGCTGGTCCCGTCGAAATCGGGCCCCGCGCCCGAGCCGCCCGCGATCGTCTCGTAGTACTGGTGCGCTTCGTCGCCGAAGGTGAAGTTGTTCATCGTGCCTTGCGCGGCGGCCATCGCGCCAAAGGCCGCGAACAGCGCATCGGTGATCGCCTGGCTGGTCTCGACATTGCCCGCGACGACGGCGGCGGGCGCGACCGGGCGCAGCATCGAGTGTTCGGGCACGATCAGTTCGATCGGGCGCAGGCACCCCTCGTTCATCGGCACCGGATCGTCGATCAGCGTGCGCAGCGCGTAGAGCACGGCGGCGCGCACCACGGGGAGCGGCGCGTTGAAATTGTCGGGCAGCTGCGCGGACGTGCCGGTGAAATCGATCACCGCGCTGCGGCTGCCGCGATCGATCGAGACCGCGACGTGGATCTGCGCGCCGTTGTCCATGTCCACCACGAAGGCGCCGTCGCGAAGCCGCGCGATCAGCGCGCGCACGGCCTCTTCGGAATAGGCCTGGACGTGGCCCATATAGGCATCGACCATCGCCCGGCCCTGCTCGCGCGCGATGCGGCGCAGTTCGCTGGCGCCGCGCGCGCAGGCGGCCAGCTGGGCGCTGAGATCGGCCATGTTGGTCTCGATCGCGCGCGAGGGCCAGCGCCCGGAGGCGAGCAGCGCGCGCATCTGCGCCGCGCACAGGCGTCCTTCGTCGACCAGCAGGACATTGTCGATCAGCACCCCCTCCTCATCGAGCGAGCGGCTGTTCGGGGGCATCGAGCCGGGGCTGATCCCGCCGATGTCGGCGTGGTGCCCGCGCGCGGCGACGAACCAGGCCGGCGCACTGTCGCCCTCATCGGCAAAGACCGGCATGACCACGGTAATATCGGGCAGGTGCGTGCCGCCATCGTAAGGCGCGTTAAGGACATAGGCGTCGCCCGGCCGGATACCGCGCCCATCAACGGGTCGGCCATCGGCGCCCTTCCCCCGCCGCGCCAGCACCGTGCGCACCGATTCGCCCATCGAGCCCAGATGCACCGGCATATGCGGCGCGTTGGCGATGAGGTTGCCCTGCCCATCGAACAGCGCGCAGGAGAAATCGAGCCGCTCACGAATGTTCACCGAACGCGCCGAATGCTGCAAGGCCGCGCCCATCTCCTGCGCGATGGCCATGAACAGCGCGCCCATGATCTCCAGCCGCACCGGATCGCGCGCGGTGCTGGTGGCAAGCGCGGTTTGCGGCGCGATGCTGCGCTTCAAGAGGAGGTTGCCGATCGCGTCGACCGCCACGCTCCAGCCCGGCTCGACCACCGTGGTCGAAACATCGTCGACCACCAGCAGCGGGCCTTGCGCGGTGAACCCTGCCGCCAGATCAGCGCGGCGGTAGAGCGGCGCTTCGTGTGCGGCGCCCTCGGTCCAGATCGTGACCGTCTCGGCCGGATCGCCTGACACCTCGGGTAGCGCAAGGACCGCGCCGCCGCCCACATGGCCCGCCGCAACCGCCTCGACCCGCAGCGTCTCGCCGATGAGATCCTCGCCCGCAGCAAAGCCGAACAGGTGATCCCATCGCGCACGAAAGGCCGCGCGCATCGCCGCCGGTTCGCCCAGCGGCACGGGAATCGCGCTGTCCGATCCGCGCGGACGGATCGCCAGCGTCGCCTCGAGCGTGATCGCCGAGGCGGGCACCCCTTGCGCCTCCAGATCGGCGCGCGCCGCCGCTCCCAGTGCTTCAACGGCGGCATCGAGAGGCGCGCGGGCGTTATCGTCGAGCGCGAGCGCCAGCGTGCGTTCGCGCAGCACGCGCCGGTCCGCCAGCCCCATGCCGTAAGCCGACAGCACCGAGGCGAGCGGGTGGCACAGGACGCTCGTCACGCCCAGCGCATCGGCGACCTTGCAGGCGTGCTGCCCGCCCGCACCGCCAAAGGTGACCAGCGCGGCGCGCGTGACATCGTGCCCGCGCCGCAGCGATACGGTCTTGATCGCGTTGGCCATGTTGGCGACCGCGATGGTCAGGAACCCTTCGGCCGCCTGCTCACGGGAAAGCACCTGCCCGGTGGCCGCGTGCGCGGCGGCAAGGATCGCGTCCATGCGCGCCTCGGCGTCGGCGCGCGACAACGGCGCGTCGCCCTGGGCCCCGAAGACATGCGGGAAATGCTCCGGGCGCAGCTTGCCAAGGAGCAAGTTGCAGTCGGTCACGGCGAGCGGCCCGCCGCGCCGGTAGCACGCCGGGCCAGGCACCGCGCCCGCGCTTTCAGGGCCGACAAGGAAGCGCGCGCCATCGAACGCGCAGATCGAACCGCCGCCCGCGGCCACCGTCTCGATCCGCATCATAGGGGTGCGCACGCGCTTGCCCGCGACCCGCGTCTCGCTGTCGCGTTCGTATTCGCCCGCGTAGTGTGACACATCGGTCGAGGTGCCGCCCATGTCGAAGCCGACGACTTGCGCAAACCCTGCTTCCTTCGCGATCGCCGCCATGCCCACGATGCCGCCTGCCGGGCCGGACAGGATCGCATCCTTGCCGCGCAGCAGGGCCCCGCTCGTCAGCCCGCCGCCCGACTGCATGTAGAGCGCCTCGACATGCGGCCCCAGCCCGGCTTCGAGCCCTGCGATATAGCGATCGAGCACGGGCGAAAGATGCGCGTCGACCACGCTGGTGTCGCCGCGCGCGATCAGCTTGATGAGCGGGGCCACCTCGTGGCTGACCGAAACCTGGGTAAAGCCGATCGCGCGCGCCAGATCGGCCAGCGCCGCCTCGTGCGCGGGGTAGCGGTAGCCGTGCATGAGCACGATCGCCACCGCGCGCAGCCCCGCGTCGTACGCCTCCTGCAAACCCGCCCGCGCCGCATCGTGATCGAGCGGGCGGTAAAGCGTGCCGTCCGCGCCTACCCGCTCGTCGATCTCAAGCACTCGCGCGGCCAACGGCTCGGGCAGGACGATATGACGCGCGAAGATGTCGGGGCGCTCCTGCGTGCCGATCCGCAAGGCGTCGCCGAAACCGCGCGTGATCGCCAGCAGCACCGGCTCGCCCTTGCCTTCGAGCAGCGCGTTGGTCGCAACGGTGGTGCCCAGCCGCAGTTCGCACGGCGGCAGATCGCCCTCGCGCACGCCGGTCAGGCGGCGCATCGCCTCGACCGCGGCATCCTCATAGCGCTCGGGGTCCTCGGACAGGAGCTTGAGCCGCTCGAACCGACCACCGGGCCCGCGCGCCACCACGTCCGTGAAAGTGCCACCGCGATCGACCCAGAATTGCCAGTTGTCCGTCATGGCCCCTTCATGGCGAAACGCAGGGCGGGAGGCAAACCCAGTGTGGAGGGGGATTTTTGCTTCAAGGGGTTACCCCCTGCACACTGTCGCCCCCACGCATCGCTGGCCGGGAAAGATGCGGTTGGCAGTATGGGGAGCCCGAGGGCGATGGCCCTCGGATAGTGCCCTTCTTCCTTCGAACGGGCGCGCCGTCAGCCCCAGCCCTGAGCCGCAAAGCGCTGCGCCAGCCCGGCAAGGAACAGCGCGCCGCGCGGCAGCACGCTTTCATCGACCATCATCTTCGTCGAATGGATGCCGCAGCAATGGCGCCAGTCATCGCCTTCGTGCGCGACGCCAAGGAAGAACATCGCGCCGGGCACCTGTTCGAGGACATAGGCAAAATCCTCAGCCCCCATGATCGGAGCGTCCAGCCGCCGGAACGCGTCGTTTCCGAACAGGTCGCCCGCCACACCCTGCGCGTAGTCGACTGCGCGCGCGTCGCACACAGTGACCGGAAAGCCTTCGACGATCTCCACGCTGGCGGTAAGCCCGTGCGCCTGCGCGATGCCCTGCGCGAGCACCGGGATTTCGGCGTGAAGTCGCGCCCGGTTCTCGCGCGAGAGCGAGCGGATCGTGCCCAGCATGTCGACGGTGTTCGGGATGACGTTGTGCGCGCTGCCCGCCTGCATCTTCGCGATCGTCACCACCACCGGATCGAACACCGGGAAGCGGCGCGCGACCATGGTCTGCAGCGCCGCCACGATCTCGCAGGCGACCGGCATCGGGTCGAGCGCGTCGTGCGGCATCGAGGCGTGCCCGCCGCGTCCGGTGACCGCGATCTTGAGCTGGTCCGCCGCGGCCATGAGCGGCCCGCTACGCCCGCCGATCGTGCCGTGCGGGGCGTTGGGCAGGATGTGCAGCGCAAAGGCCGCATCGGGCAGCTGCCGGTCCGAGCCATACCCGCCGAGCAGCCCGTCTTCGAGCATGAAGCGCGCGCCGTGGAAACCTTCCTCGCCCGGCTGGAACATGAAGTGCACTTGCCCCTTCAGGCTCTCACGCCGGGCCGCCAGCAGCCGCGCCGCGCCCGCCAGCATCGCCGTGTGCGTGTCATGCCCGCAGGCGTGCATCACGCCGGGGAAGGAGGAGGCGAAGGCAAGCCCGGTCTCCTCGGGCATGGGCAGCGCGTCCATGTCGCCGCGAAGGAGCACGCAGGGCCCCTCCCCCGCCTCCCCCTTCAGCGTGGCAACGAGCCCGGTGGTCGAGGGACCTTCGGCCCATTCGAGCGGCAGATCGGCCAGTTCGGCGCGCACCTTGTCGCGCGTGAGCGGGGTATGGAGTCCCAGTTCGGGCTCGGCGTGGATCGCGCGGCGCAGGGCAACGATACGTTCGGCAATGGCGTCAGGGCATGGCCCCGAAAGGATGGCGGCGGGTGCGGAAGCGGTCATGCCCGCCATGATGCCCAGCCGGGCGCAGCCTGTCGAGAGGCTTGCCCGCACGTGAGGCGGCTAGGAACGGGACCTTAAAGCGCGGCCGGCGGCAGCGGTTCCTCACCGTCCTCGACCGCCAGGCTCTGCGCGGGCAGCTTGCGCAGCGAACGGTAGGCCATCACGCCGAGCGCCACGTAGCCCGCTGCCGCCGCCAGCGCCACCGCCCAGGCGATACCGATCGCGCCGAGCCCGTTGAGCCCGCCGATCGCGAGCGCCAGCATGATGACCGAGATCACCCGCCCGACAAGCGCCTGTCGGGCACGGCCGGTGGAGTGCAGCACCGGCTCGAAGGCCACGCTGGCCAGCCCGAAGCTGGCCGCCACGGCGAGCGGCACCAGCACCACGTCACCGCCCTTGAACGGCTCGCCCCCGATCAGCGCAAGCAGCTTGCCGCCGATCGCGATCGCGACCAGCACGACGAAGCCACCGGCCAGACCGGCGACCTGGTTGATGCGCTTGACCATGCGGCGGAACTGATCGACCGAGGCGGCCACCCGTGCGCGGGTGACTTCGGGATAGATCGCGCGCGCCAGCAGCGTGGAGAGCTTGCTGAACCCTTGCGCGAGCTGGTCCGCCAGGCGGTAGATACCCGCCGCCTTGGTGCCCAGGAAGAAACCCACCGCAAGCAGCGGCCCCTGCTTGTAAACCGCATCGAGCGTGCTTGCGCCCGAGGTGACAAGCAGGAAGTGGCCGATGCCCGGATTGTCGCGCACCGCCTTGCGCCACTGGCGCAGCCCCCGGAACGCCGAACGTTCGGGGATCTGGCGCAGCGCGATGATCCAGTAGGCAATCGCCGAGGCGATGTCGATCGTGGCCCAGGCGAACAGGAAACGGCCGACGGTCGGCCCGTACCACCAGATGAACCCGGCCGCGATCAGCCGCCCGACCGGGACCATCGCCTCGACGTAAACCGCCATGTCGAAGCGGTTGAGCGCGCGCATGATGCCCGTGGGAGCCGAGACGCGGCCCCACATCAACGCGCAATTGAACGCCAGCGCCATCGTCACATAAGCCGGGTTGAGGCTGAGCTGGTGCGAGAAGCCCAGGAACACGACGAGCGCGATACCACAGCCCAGCACGCCGCCCACCACGTCGATCAGCCCGCATAGCATCGAAAGCCGGGTGAAGCGCTGCCAGTCCTGGTCGTGCACGTAGGCCGCGCCATAGCGCACCACCGCCTGCCAGGTCTGGAACCCCGCGATGGCGACAAGCGCCTGCGCCGTGCCGAAGATCAGCGAGAAGTGGCCAAAGTGCTTCACCCCCAGCGATCGGGAGAGAATGGCGAGGTAGATCAGCGAGCACAGCCCGCCGAATCCTTTCCCGCCCAGCAACCATGCCGTGTTGCGCAGGATGCGGCGCGCGGTCGATGGCGCAGGGCCAGGGGAGTTCGCCGTTTCGGACATTTCCGGCCCTGTGTACCAGATTGCGAAAGAGGGCAAGCGGCCTGCGTCGAATGCGTGTCACCGATTGTATCGAGTGGTATCAGCCCCCCTGAAACCGCCGCCCGTGCACCGAGTCGGCGCCCTAGGCAAAGCGGGGCAAATCGGTTAGCGCGAGGCCCGTGACCCGTATCTGTTTCCTCTTCAACCACGACCAGACCCACCAGATCGCCCACAGCCTGCCGATCGCGCTGGCGATCGCGCGCGCGGGTTTCGCACAGGTCACGCTGGCGGTGACCGACCCAGTGATCGCACGCAGCGTGCGCGCGCTGGCGGGCGCCGACCTGGAGCGCTGCGAACTGGTCACGCTCGGCCTTACGCAGACCGTCTCGCGGCTGCTCCAGCGCGGATTCGAAGGGCTGATCCCGGCACGCAAACTGCTGATCTATCGCGACAACCTGGATTTCTTCCGCCGTTTCGACGCGCTCGTCGTGTCGGAGAAGACCTCGCTCCTGCTCAAGACCCGCTACGGGCTCGACGATCTCAAGATCATCCACACCCGCCACGGCGCGGGTGACCGGGCGATCGGTTTCGGCAAGGAGAGCGCGCGCTTCGATCTCGTGCTGGTGGCCGGTCCCAAGATCGCGCGCCGGCTGATCGCCGAGGCCGGGGTCGCGCCCGAGCGGATCCGGGTGGTGGGCTATTCCAAGTTCGACCTGTGCGCGGACAACCGCGTGGACCTCGGCTTTGCCGATCCGGCGCGCCCGAGTGTGCTCTACAACCCGCACCCCTCGCCGCGCCTGTCGAGCTGGTACGCGATGGGCCCCGCGCTGCTCGAGGCCTTTGCCGCCTCGGGGGAATTCAACCTCGTCTTCGCGCCGCACGTCATGATGTTCGCGCGCACGTGGACGCTGACGATCAGCCCGCCCGCGCTGCGCCGCATGCACCCGCCCGCCGCCTCGCTTTCCTCGGCACCGAACCTGCGCATCGATCTGGGCAGCAAGGCCTCGACCGACATGAGCTACACCAACAGCGCCGACGTCTACATCGGCGACGTGTCGAGCCAGGTCTACGAGTTCCTCTACCATCCGCGCCCGTGCCTGTTCCTCGACGCGCACCGCACCGCGTGGGAGGGCGATCCCGACTACGCGCACTGGCGCGCGGGGCCCGTCGTCCGGCCTGGAACCGACATCCTTGCTGCCGTGCGCGAAGCGATCGCCAGCCATCCGCGCTACCGTCCGGTGCAGGACGAAATGCTCGCCGACACCTTTTCGGTCACCGGGGAAAGCGCGGCGCTGCGCGGCGCGAAAGCCATCGCCCAATTCCTCGCCGGCCAGCCCACGGAGACCCCCGCATGAGCCCGCTTCCCGATCTGTCCGGTACGCGCGTGTGGGTCATGGCCAAGGGCTATCGCCCCGACGAGGGCGGGATGCAGACGTATGCCCAAGGCGTTGCCGAGGCCTACGCGCGCACCGGGGCCGCGGTCACGGTCTTCACCCAGACCAGCGCGGGCCCCCGCCACGAGCGTCTTCACGGCGCAGCGGGCACCACGATCGACCTCGTCGACATCGGCGCGGGCAAGTCACCGCTGGTGCCGGTGCGCTTCGTCCAGGCGCTGCGCCGCGAACGGGCGCGTGCG
Source organism: Novosphingobium organovorum (assembly GCF_022832435.1). Taxonomy (GTDB): domain Bacteria; phylum Pseudomonadota; class Alphaproteobacteria; order Sphingomonadales; family Sphingomonadaceae; genus Novosphingobium; species Novosphingobium organovorum. The sequence goes on from NZ_JALHLF010000024.1 coordinate 8,380, forward strand.
GGCGCGCCGCATTTCATCCACGCCACGACCTGGCGCACCTCGATCCCGCCGATGCTGCTCGGCCTGCCCTACGTGACCACCTTCCACGGGCGCGAGTTCATGTACGCCAGGGGGCCGATGCTCGCCCTGATGCGCCGCGTGGCGCGCCGCGCGCGCGGGTTCCTCGCGGTCAGCCACTACAGCGCGATGCGCCTTGCCGAGCGGCTCGGCTCCGCCCTGCCACCCGCGCTGGTCGCCTGGAACGGCCTCAGCGAAGAGCCCGATCCCGCCGCCCCGGCCCCCGTCAAATACAGCGCCGCCCATTCGGGCACCGCGCTGGTCTTTGCGCTGTGCCGGCTCGAACCGCGCAAGAACATCGCGGGCGCGGTGCGCGCCTGCGCGGCCGCCAAGGCGCAGGGGCTTGCCTTTCGCTTCGTCATTGGCGGGCGCGGGCCCGAGTTGGAGCGCTTGCGGACACTGGTGCGCGAACTCGGCCTTGAGGACCGGGTCGAAGTCGCCGGTTTCCTGCCGACCGCGCGGGTGAACGAGCTTTACCGCGCCGCCGACATCTTCCTCCACCCGCAGATCGAGGTCGATGGCGGGCGCGATTTCGAAGGCTTCGGGATCGCCATCGCCGACGCCATGGCCACCGGCACCGCGGTCGTCGCCGGGCTCGACGGCGGCACGCGCGAGCTGATCGAGGATGGCGTTCACGGCTTTTGCGTCAACGGGCGCGACCAGGCGGCGATCGACGCCGCGCTGATCCGCCTGCTGGCCGACCCGGCGCTGCGCGAATCGCTCGGCGCGGCGGCGCGGCAGCACACCCTGGCCGAGTTTACCTGGGACCGGCACGTCGGGCGCATTTTCGAACGATTTCCCGTCACATAAGCGTCAAACGAGTGTTACGCTAAACATATTCGCGGCTGGACAAAGCCCGGCAAACCGCGCAAAACGTCACAAAACTGCAGAAATATTCCTCTATCACGGCCGATGGTGCGTGATTTTTCGCGTGCGCAGCGCTATATGAAAAGCGTGCACGGAAATATTTACGAATTCACCGCGCTGCCCAAGGCAAAGCGCAATCGCGACGGATCCCAACCCCGCGTCGCCCGCCCGTGGCGTCCGGCCCCGGCGGTTCCGCTGGTCGGCATCATCCGCAATCCGCGCGCACACCGTAACGCCAACGTCGCGCCCGAAATGGCGGACTGCTCGAACATCCTGACCGAATCGCCCAAGAGCCGGGCCGACCTGTCGCGCACGCTGGCCGGCTTTGCACATCGTGGGATCGACTATCTGGTGATCGACGGCGGCGATGGCACCGTGCGCGACGTGCTGACCTGCGGCGCGCCGGTCTTCGGCGAAGACTGGCCCCGCCTCATCATCCTGCCCAAGGGCAAGACCAACGCGCTCACCGTCGACCTCGGCCTGCCGGGCAAGTGGACGCTGAGCGAGGCGCTGGCCGCCGCGCACAAGGGCAAGACCGCGACCCGCCATCCCTTGCGCATCACCGAGTGCGATGCTGCGGGCGAGCCCGTATCGGCTTCAGTCCAGGGCTTCATCCTGGGCACCGGCGCCTACGCGCTGTGCACCGAGGCCGGACAAGAAGCCCACCGCCGCGGCGCCTTCAACGGGCTGGCCGTCGGCCTCTCGATCCTGTGGGGCGTGCTGCAATCGCTGTTCGGCCGCGCGGGCAACATCTGGCGCGCGGGCACGCCCACGCGCCTGATCGACCGGCTGACCGGCCGCACGCTCACCCACAGCGGCCCGGGCAACCCGGACGAGCGCTTCCTGGCCATCGCCACCACCTTCGAGCGTTTCCCGATCGGGGCACGTCCGTTCGGCCGCAAGGTCGCGCCCGGCCTCAAGATGATCGTGCTCGACCAGCCCAACCGGCTGGTGCTGGGCATGATCCCGGCGATCATGTTCGGTTTCGCCGCGCGATTCCTCGAGAAGCGTGGCCTGCACCGCTTCGCCACCAGCGATGTCGAAATGGACATCGCGGGCAACTTCATCCTCGACGGCGAATCCTTCCCCGCCGGGCGCTACATCATGGACGAAGGCCCGCTGCTGACCTTCGTCATTCCCTGATCGTCCGTCGCCCCTGACCAGCTGGCGCGTTTTTGCCGCTTTGCACGCTCTTGATTCCAAGGCCTTCCTGCCCGAGCATGATCCTATGAGCGAAGACCTGAGCGGACGGATACGCACCGCGCTCGACCGGCCGGTCGAACGCGAAGTCGCGGCCTTCGCGCAGCGGCTTGCCGAGGCCGCCGCGCCCGAAGCGCTCGCCGTGCTGTTCTACGGCTCGAACCTGCGCACCGGCTCGCTCGAGGGCGTGCTCGACTTCTACGTGCTGACGCGCGGCCCGCAGGTCGAGAAGATCTGGCCGCGCGTAAGCTACCACGAGTGGACTTTCGAAGGCACCGACCTGCGCGCCAAGGTCGCCACGATGCCGCTCGAAACCTTCCGCGCGGCAGCGGCAGGTGAGCTTCTCGACACTACCATCTGGGCGCGCTTCGTCCAGCCCAGCGGGCTCGTCTGGGCGCGCGACGAAGACGCCGCAGAGGCTGCCGCAAAGGCCGTCGGCAGCGCCGCGCAGACCGCCGCGCGCCTCGCCATCGCGCTCGGCCCCGAGGCCGGCACGCCCGAAGATTACTGGCGCGCGCTGTTCCGCGCGACATACGCCGCCGAATTCCGGGTCGAGAAAGCGGGGCGCGAGAATTCGATCCTCGAGGCCAACCGTGCCCATTTCGACGGGCTCCTCCCGCTCGCGCTGATCGCGCAAGGGATCGGCTTTGCCCGCGGCGGGCCCGAAGGCACCTTGCGCCCCGCGCTCCCGGCGGCCGCGCGCGCGCGCACCTTGCGCTGGTGGAAACGCCGCCAGCGGCTGGGCAAGCCCTACAATGTCGCGCGGCTGGTCAAGGCCTCGACCACGTTCGAGGGGGCGGCCCGCTACGCCGCCTGGAAGATCGAACGCCATACTGGCATCCCCGTGGCGCTGACCCCGTGGCGCGAACGCCATCCGGTGCTCGCCGCGCCGGGCGTGCTGTGGGGCCTGTGGCGCGCGCGCCGGGCCGCTGCAAAACGGACACCGAGCGCATGAGCCCCCTTGCCCTCCCTCCCAGCGCGCTGGTTCTGGCCGGATCGCGCCCCGGTGCTCCCGATCCCGTGGCCACCGAGCAGAACGTCAGCCACAAGGCACTGATCGCGATCGACGGCGAGCCGATGCTCGCGCGCGTCGTGCGCGCGCTGCGCGATGGCGGCATCGCGCGCGTGGCGGTGATCGCCAACAATCCCGAAGTCGTCGCGCTGGCCCAGACGCTGGGCTGCGAAGTGCTCCCCGCCGAGGCCGGACCAAGCGCGAGCGTGGCCGCCGGGTTTGCGCATCTGGGCGCGCCGATGCTGGTGACGACCTCGGACCACGCGCTGCTCCAGCCGCAATGGGTACGCGACTTCATCGCCGACACCGGGGCCGAGGCCGACGTCGCGCTGATGCTGGCCCGGCGCGAGGATGTGGAAAGGGCGCTGCCGGGCAGCAAGCGCACCTGGCTGACCATGGCCGACGGCGCCTGGTCGGGCTGCAACCTGTTCCTGCTCGCCAAACCCGGTGCCGAAGCCGCGATCGAAACCTGGAAAGGGGTCGAGGCCGACCGCAAGCGTCCCTGGCGCATCGCGATCAAGCTGGGGCCGGGCACCCTGCTGCGCTTCGCCCTGCGCCGCCTGACGATGGCCGAGGCGATCGCCCGGCTCGGCGCGCGCATCGGCGTGACCGCGCGCCTTGTCGCCGCACGCGACGGTCTTGCCGCGGTCGATGTCGACAAGCCGTCGGACCTTGACGACGTGCGCGCGATCCTGGCGCAAAAAGAAGCGAATTAAAGGCTCTTTTGGGGATCAAGGGGCGTCACCCCCCTTGGCTTGCTACATATACTTCATCTGAATCCGGATCGACTTCACCCCGTCGCCCACCGGCACGCCGATCTTGGTGTAGCTGGGCTTGCCCAGGTTGAAGATGTTGATCGACGGGTTGTTCGACATCGCCCCGCCATCCTCGGTCAGGTCGGTCTTGCCGTTGTTGTTGACGTCGTGGCGCACCGCGATGCCATACGTTCCGGGGCCGGGCACGGGCACGCAGAAGGTCATCGTGCCCGCCTTGGCCGGCACTTCGATGCGCGAGAGCCACTTGCCCTTCGAAAGCCACTCGTCCGACGTCGCGCGGTAGCTCTGCACCCGNGGCACGCAGAAGGTCATCGTGCCCGCCTTGGCCGGCACTTCGATGCGCGAGAGCCACTTGCCCTTCGAAAGCCACTCGTCCGACGTCGCGCGGTAGCTCTGCACCCGGATGGTCCCCTGCGAGGCCTTGACCCCGTCCACGGTCACCATCAGCGCAGGGCCGCCCGCGCTGGTGCACTTGCCCATCTCGTTGCCGATGCGGTGGCGGTACTGGGCCTGTGCCGGAACCGCGAGGCCGAGCATCGCCGCTGCGGCCATTACCGTGCCCCCCAGGGCCAGGGCGCGCTTTTCAGATCGAATCATGCTATGGCCTATCCTCACGTAAAATCCTGTCCGCTGACCGAAGCCTCACTCCAGACAGCCGCGTCGTTCAAACGCCTTTTCATTCGACCGGTTTCCTAGCCCTCCTGCGCTGAATAGGCACTGAATTTTCAGCTTATCGCCGGTTCAGGCCGCTTCACCGGGGAATGGTCACGCGCGCCTGGCACGATCCGCGCGCACGATCCGCTTGCACGATCCGCGCGCGCGCAGCGCGGCCATCCCGGCGTCGAAGCGCGAGGCCTTGACCCATATCGTGTGTGGAAAACGCAGGAAGTCCGCCTTGTCGGCCCAAGATAGGGTGGCCTATCTGGCAAAGTAGAGGAGTTCTACAAAGTCCATGACCACGCCGCTTATCTCACCCTCGATCCTGTCTGCCGACTTTGCCCGCCTGGGTGAGGAAGTGCGCGCCATCGACGAAGCCGGCGCGGACTGGATCCACGTCGATGTCATGGACGGCCACTTCGTGCCCAACATTACGATCGGCCCCGCCGTCGTGAAGGCGCTGCGCCCGCACTCGGCCAAGACCTTCGACGTCCACCTGATGATCTCGCCGGTCGACAGCTACCTCGAAGCCTTCGCCGATGCCGGAGCCGACGTGATCACCGTCCATCCCGAGGCCGGGCCGCACATCCACCGCACCGTCCAGACCATCCGCAAGCTGGGCAAGAAGGCGGGCGTTTCGCTCAACCCCGCGACCCCGGCCAAGATGCTCGACTACCTGATCGAGGAAATCGATCTCGTTCTCATCATGAGCGTCAACCCTGGCTTCGGCGGCCAGAGCTTCATCGCGAGCCAGCTGCGCAAGATCGAGGCGGTGCGCACGATGATCGACAAGTCGGGCTGCGACATCCGGCTCGAGGTCGACGGCGGCGTCGATGCGGTCACCGCGCCGCAGTGCGTGGCAGCGGGCGCGGACGTGCTCGTCGCCGGTTCGGCCACCTTCCGCGGCGGCCCCGATCACTACGCCGCCAACATCCGCAAGCTCAAGGGCCTGGACTGATCCCGGTGCGCGTCGACACCCGCTCCGACAGCGCCACGCGGAACCCTGGCCCGGGCCAGGGCGTTTCGCGTGATGGCGTTGTCGGGGAGGGTGGCTTGCAAGAAGCCGGCCCCGTCGCCGGCGCCGCAGCCGAGGTCGACGCGATGCCCCCCTTGACGCCCCTGACACCAGCCCCCCTTCCCGAGCCGCCCGAGCGGGCGAGCGCGGCCCCGATCGTGGAGGCCGAGCAGTCCGAGACCGGGCGCGCGCTCGCGCTCGTCGATTTCTCGCCGCCTTCGGTCACTGCGGGCGAGCGGCTGATCCGCTTCGCCTATCGCCTTGGCGTGCCCGGCTCGATGCTGAGCACGCCGGTGGGCAAGAAGGCGCGCACGCGCCTGCTCGCCACGGTGCGCAACACCGTCCCCGGCAACGCCGCCGCAGGCACCGCACTGCGCGCCGGGCATTTCCTCGTCCACGGTGCCAAGACACCGATCGCGCACGTCGATTTCGCGGGCGCGGCGCGCGTCACTCCGCCGCTCGAACGCATGGTCCACGCCTTCGCCTGGCTCGCCGACCTCGAAGCCTGCGCTCCGCGCGAACAGGTCGCGCCCGTGGCCGAGCGTATCCTCGCCGCCTGGGTCCAGGCCAATCCGCGCCCTCCCGCCAAGCCGAGCAAGTCGGGCAAGGGCGGTCCGGCCTGGGCGATCGGCAACACCGGCACCCGCCTGATGAACTGGCTGGTCCACGCGCCGCTGATCCTGTCGGGCGAAAAGGCCTTCCGCGTGCGCATGCTCGCGCACATCGCCGAGACCGCGCGCTGGCTCGACCGGCAAGTCCACCACGCCGAAGATCCGCTGGGCGCGGTGGCGGGGTGGTGCGGGCTGGTCGCCGCCGGTCTGCTCCTGCCCGAAGGCCGCCCGCGCCGGCTCTACGCCGAAGCCGGACTGATGAAGGCGCTGGGCGAACTGATGGGCGATGACGGCGGCGTGCTGTCGCGCAGCCCGCTCGCGCAGATGGAGGCGATCGCGCTGCTCGTGCGGCTGCGCAACTGCTACCAGGCGACCCGGCGCGAAAGCACCGAGGCGATGGAACACGTGGTCGAAATGCTCGTGCCCCCGCTGCTCGCGCTGTGCCACGGCGATGGCTCGCTCGGCTCGTGGCAGGGCGGCTGGGCAATCCCGGCGGGCGCGGTGGAGGAACTGGTGCGCGCCAGCGGCGTGCGCACGCGCCCGCTGCGCGACGTGCGCCAATGGGGCTACCAGCGCGTCTCGGCGCACAAGTCGATCCTCCAGTTCGACACCGCCCCCCCGCCGATGCCGGGCGATGCGCGCTACGGCTGCGCCTCGACGCTGGCCTTCGAATTCTCGCACGCCAACCAGCGGGTGATCGTCAACTGCGGCGGCGCGGCGAGCGCGGGCGGGCTGGTCCCCGCGCGGCTCGACCAGGGCCTGCGCGCGACGGCGGCACACTCCACGCTCACGCTCGACGATGCCAACTCGACCGCGATCCTCATCAACGGCGCGATCGGCCAGGGGGTCACCGCGGTCGACGTCGACCGCAAGACGCTGGAGACCGAAAGCGGCAGCGCGGCGACCCGGCTCGAGGCGAGCCACAACGGCTATGCGCAGCGCTACACGCTGACCCACCGCCGCATCCTGATCCTGCGTGACGACGGCAGCGAACTGCGCGGCGAGGACATGCTGCTGCCTTCGGGCCGCAAGGCAAAACGCGGCAAGGTGGGCTTTGCGATCCGCTTCCACCTCGCCCCCGAAGTCACCGTCGCGCCGACCGAGGACGGTCAGGGCGCCGCGCTGGTCCTGCCCGACGGCAGCTACTGGCAGTTTCGCTCGGGCGCGGGCACGGTCGAGATCGAGGATTCGCTGTGGGTCGATGGCCAGGGCCGCCCGCAGGCGACGCACCAGATCGTGATCCAGGGCCTCGCCTCGCGCGGGGGCGGCACGTTCAGCTGGCTGCTCAAGAAGATGGCCTGACAGCAGGGCGCATCGCTCCAGGGCCCGGTCCCGGCGCTCCCATCCATCGCCCCCGTCGACCAGCCGTGAAAACCGCGCACAACGGCCATTTTGTGGCGCCCACGCCCTTGCCCCGCCTCGCCGGGCGGCCTAAGGGCGCGCGCAAAGACTTGACGCCTCCTCCGTTGCAAGGAACCTTCCCCTCATGACCGATACCGTCCAGATCCGCCGCGCCCTTCTTTCGGTGTCCGACAAGACAGGGCTTGCCGAACTGGGCAAGGTCCTTGCCGCGCGCGGCGTCGAGCTGGTCTCGACCGGCGGCACCGCCAAGGCCCTGCGCGAAGCGGGCCTTGCGGTGAAGGACATTTCGGAAATCACCGATTTCCCCGAAATGATGGACGGCCGCGTCAAGACGCTGCACCCCAAGGTCCACGGCGGCCTGCTCGCCGTGCGCGACAATCCCGAACACGCCGCCGCCATGGCCGAGCATGAAATCGGCGCGATCGACCTCGTGGTAGTCAACCTCTACCCCTTCGAGGCGACCGTCGCGAAGGGCGCGGACCGCGACACGATCATCGAGAACATCGACATCGGTGGCCCCTCGATGGTGCGCTCGGCGGCCAAGAACCACGCCTTCGTCACCATCGTCACCGACCCGGCCGACTATGAAGGCCTGATGGTCGAACTCGAGGCGACCGACGGCTGCACCACGCTCGGTTTCCGCAAGCTGATGGCCGCGCGCGCCTTCGCGCAGACCGCGGCTTACGATTCGATGATCTCGCAGTGGTTCGCCTTTGCCGACCAGGGCCTCGAATTTCCCGAGATGCTCTCGGTCAACGGTCGCCTGGCGACCCCGCTGCGCTACGGCGAGAACCCGCACCAGAAGGCCGCGCTCTACACCCCCGTCGGCCCCTTCACCAAGGGTCTGGCGCAGGCCGAGCAGGTCCAGGGCAAGGAACTGTCCTACAACAACTACAACGACGCCGACGCCGCTTTCGAACTCGCTGCCGAGTTCAAGGGCCAGAAGCCCTCGGTGGTCATCGTCAAGCACGCCAACCCCTGCGGCGTGGCGCAGGCCGACAGCCTGCTCGAGGCCTGGAACGACGCGCTCGCCTGCGATGACGTCTCGGCTTTCGGCGGCATCGTCGCGGTCAACCAGACGCTCGACGGCGCGACCGCCGAGGCGATCTGCCAGATCTTCACCGAAGTCGTCGTCGCCCCCGACGCCGACGAGGAGGCCCGCGCCTTCTTCGCCAAAAAGAAGAACCTGCGCCTGCTGCTGACCGGCGAACTGCCCGATCCGCGCCGCGGCGGGCTCAACGTCAAGCCGATCACCGGCGGCCTGCTGGTCCAGGGCCGCGACAACGGCGCGATCAGCTTCGATGATCTCAAGGTCGTGACCGAGCGTGCGCCCACCGACACCGAACTGGCCGACTGCCTGTTCGCCTGGACCGTCGCGCGCCACGTCAAGTCGAACGCCATCGTCTACGCCAAGGACGGCGCCACCGCCGGCATCGGCGCGGGCCAGATGAACCGCCGCGACAGCTCGCGCATCGCCGCGATGAAGGCGGCCGAAGCGGCCGAGAAGTTCGGCTGGGCCAAGCCGCGCACGCACGGCAGCGCGGTGGCCTCGGACGCCTTCTTCCCCTTCGCTGACGGCCTGCTCGCCGCGGCCGAGGCGGGCGCCACCGCGGTGATCCAGCCCGGCGGCTCGATCCGCGACGAAGAAGTCATCGCCGCCGCCAATGAGGCGGGCCTGGCGATGGTCTTCACCGGCATGCGCCACTTCCGCCATTGAGACCGGACGGGGCCGGGTGCGGGACATGACGGTGCTCTGGCTCGGCCCCCTCGTCACGCTCGGCTTCATCACCGGGTTCATGATCTCGGCCATCCTGCTGCGCGCCGGGCGACTCGATCGCCCGGTCGCCTGGCTGGCCGCCTTTGCCCTCCCCTTCTGCTTCGCGGCGCTTCCCGTCGCCCTCCTGCTGCTGTTTTCGATCGTCAATCTGGCGCTCTCGCAAGGCCCCGCCGCAGCCAACCCCTGATACATCTTGCGAAAGTTCCGGCGCGCGCCATCCGGTGGCCGCACGCAGCCCACGGTTCATCGTCAACGCAAGGCGATTTGCCCTTAATTCACTCGACGGTCATCCGTTTTGAATCAAAAGGGCCCCACGACATCGGCCCGAAACCCGAACCTGTTCCTGCTGGAAATACTATGCGCCTGATCAAGACCGAATTTGCCCGCTTCTTCGCCCTCGGCTTCGCCGGTGGCGCCTTGTTGGTGTTCGGCGCGATGGGCCTTGGCACCGGCCACTCGCTGTCGGACTCGGTCGCCTCGCCCGCCGAAGCGGCCACCACCTACTAAAGTCGCTCCGACTACGCGTTGCGAAGCGCAGCGCGATGGCCCATATTGGGACCATGGGCACCGATCTTCACGACGCCTGCGAACCCTCGCACGGCCACCACGAGCACAGCGGCGAAGGCCTGAAAAAGGCCGCCCGCACCGTGTTGACGAGCGCTGGCGAGCAGTGGACCGACATGCGCGCCGACGTCTTTTCCGCGCTGGCCGAACGCGCGACGCCCGCCTCCGCCTACGATCTTGCCGAAAGCGTTTCGGCCCTGCGCGGCAAGCGCGTGGCGCCCAACAGCGTGTACCGCATCCTCGACCTGTTCGTGCGCACCAACCTGGCGCGCCGGGTCGAAAGCGCCAACGCCTACATCGCCAACTCGCACCCCGGCTGCCGCCACGACTGCATCTTCCTGATCTGCGATTCGTGCGGCCAGGTCGTCCACCTCGACGACGACAGCCTGACCGGCGCGCTGATCGGCGCCGCGCGCCAGGCTGGCTTTGCCGACGTGCGCCCCGTGGTGGAACTGCGCGGGCTCTGCGCCAAGTGCAGTAACTAAATTATAATCAAGGGGTTAACGTCCCTTGCCCCCGAGGGCGATGGCCCTCGGATTTTCGCTTCTTACGCCGTAACCAGTTCCTTGCGCATCCGGGCCAGCGGCACCGGCGCCCCGCCGCGCGCGTCCTCGATCCGTTCGAGCACGGTATAGCCCGCGATGGCGTAAAGCGGCTCACCCGCCGCGGTGCCCATCAGTTCGCACGCCGCAAAGCCCTCCGCACGCGCCGCCGCTTCGCAATGCGCGAGCAGCGCGCGGCCGATGCCGCGCCGTACGAAGGCCGGGTCGGTGTACATCGCGCGCACCCGCGCCGCCTCGCTCGAAGGGTCGAGCAGGCGCGGTTCACGCAAGCCTGCGCTGTGATCCCCGCCATAGAGCGTCGCGCGCCGGCTCCACCCGCCACAGCCCGCGATCTGGCCGTCGATTTCCGCCACGAAATAGGTCGCATCCTCGATCAGCTGGCGATCGAGCCCCATGACCGCACGGCTCGATTCGACTTGCGCCGGATCGAGGAAATCCGCCTGCAACTGGCCGATCGCGGCGTTCATGATTTCCTGGAGACGCGGCAGATCCTGCACGGTGGCAACGCGGATGGTCAGAGTCACGAAGGCAATGGTCCTGGACAAGCATTGGCGCCTGGCAGGACCAAGTGCACAAATGCAAAAGGGGAAATAGCAAATTACGGGTTTGCCTGATGTCACAATCGACACTGCCAAGCCAAGTGTGTAAGGCGGACCGATGTCCGAAAACACGGCGACACCTTTACTCGATACCGTCTCCACCCCCGACGACCTGCGCAGGCTGAAACCCGATCAGCTGCGCCAGCTTGCCAACGAGCTGCGTACGGAGACGATTGCCACGGTCGGGCAGACCGGCGGTCACCTCGGCTCGGGCCTGGGCGTGGTCGAATTGACCGTGGCCATCCATTACGTCTTCGACACCCCGCGTGACCGGCTGATCTGGGACGTGGGCCACCAGGCCTACCCGCACAAGATCCTCACCGGGCGGCGCGACCGCATCCGCACGCTGCGCCAGAGCGGCGGGCTTTCCGGCTTCACCAAGCGCACCGAGAGCGAATACGATCCCTTCGGCACCGCGCATAGCTCGACCTCGATTTCGGCCGCGCTCGGCTTTGCGCTGGCCAACAAGATCAAGGGCGCACCCGGCCGCGGCATCGCGGTGATCGGCGATGGCGCGATGAGCGCGGGCATGGCCTACGAGGCGATGAACAACGCGCAAGCCGCGGGCAATCGCCTGATCGTCATCCTCAACGACAACGACATGTCGATCGCGCCGCCCGTTGGCGGGCTTTCGGCCTATCTCGCCCGCCTCGTCTCCTCGGGCAAGTTCCTGGGGATGCGCGAACTGGCGCGCCGTTTCGCGTCCAAGTTGCCCCGTCCGCTCCAGGTCGCCGCCAAGAAGACCGACGAGTTCGCGCGCGGCATGGCGATGGGCGGCACGCTGTTCGAGGAGCTCGGCTTCTACTACGTCGGCCCGCTTGACGGGCACGACCTCGAATCGCTGGTGCCCGTGCTCGAGAACGTGCGCGACGCGGCCAAGGGCCCGATCCTGATCCATGTCGTCACGCAAAAGGGCAAGGGCTATGCCCCCGCCGAGGAGGCGGCCGACAAGTACCACGGCGTGCAGAAGTTCAACGTCGTCACCGGCGAACAGAGCAAGGCCCCGGCCGGGCCGCCGAGCTACACCAGCGTCTTCGCCAGGGCCCTCGTCGCCGAGGCCGAGGTCGATCCCACGATCTGCGCGATCACCGCCGCGATGCCTTCGGGCACCGGGCTCGACAAATTCGAAAAGGCCTTCCCCGAACGCAGCTTCGATGTCGGCATTGCCGAACAGCACGCGGTGACTTTCGCCGCCGGGCTCGCCGCCGAGGGGATGCGTCCGTTCTGCGCGATCTACTCCACCTTCCTCCAGCGCGCCTTCGACCAGGTCGTCCACGACGTCGCGATCCAGAACCTGCCGGTGCGCTTCGCGATCGACCGCGCCGGGCTGGTCGGTGCCGATGGCGCGACCCATGCGGGCTCGTTCGACGTGACCTATCTTGCCACCCTGCCCAACATGGTGGTGATGGCCGCGGCCGACGAAGCCGAACTGGTCCACATGACCCACACCGCCGCGCGTTACGACGACGGCCCGATCGCCTTTCGCTACCCGCGCGGCAACGGCACCGGCGTGGCGCTGCCCGAAGTCCCGCAGCGGCTCGAAATCGGCAAGGGCCGCATGGTGCGCGGCTCGGACGGGGTGGACAAGCCCGCCGGCAAGGTCGCGCTGCTCTCGCTCGGCACGCGTCTTGGCGAAGCGCTCAAGGCCGCCGACGCGCTTGAGGCGAAGGGCCTTCCCACGAGCGTCGCCGACCTGCGCTTTGCCAAGCCGCTCGACACCGATCTCATCCGCCGCCTGATGCTCAGCCACGAAGTGGTGGTGACGATCGAGGAAGGATCGATCGGGGGCCTGGGCGCCCACGTGCTGACCATGGCGAGCGACGAAGGGCTGACCGACACCGGCCTCAAGATCCGCACCATGCGCCTGCCCGACGTGTTTCAGGACCAGGACAAGCCCGAGGCGCAGTACGACACGGCGGGGCTCAACGCGCCGCAGATCGTCGATACGGTGCTGGCGGCGCTGCGCCACAACAGCCACGGCGTCAGCGAAGCGCGCGCGTGAGCGGCGCCCCGCTCGATCCGGTCCCGCTCGATCCGGTCCCGCTTAATCAGGCCAAGCCCGCGCCGCTTGACGATCGCGCCCGGCTGCGTGCGATCCTCGCGGGCTCGGCGGGCAACCTGATCGAGTGGTACGACTTTTACATCTACGCGTTCACCGCGCTCTATTTCTCGCCCGCGTTCTTTCCCAAGAGCGACCCGCTGGTCCAGCTCATGGCGACCAGCGCGATCTTCGCGGTGGGCTTCCTGCTGCGCCCCATCGGCGGCTGGTTCTTCGGCCGCTGGGCGGACCGCCATGGGCGCCAGAGCGCGATGGTCTTCTCGGTCCTGATGATGGGCGCGGGCGCGCTGCTGATCGCCGTTCTGCCCACTTACGCGCAAGCCGGCATCCTCGCCCCGCTGCTGCTGCTGATCGGGCGCATGGTGCAGGGCTTCTCGACCGGCGGGCAATACGGCACGGCGGCCACCTACCTTTCCGAAATCGCCGGGCGCAAGCGGCGCGGGTTCTGGTCCTCGTTCCAGTACGTCACGCTGGTCGGCGGGCAACTGTGCGCGACGCTCGTCATCGTGGTGATGCAGGCGCTGCTGAGCGAGGCGCAGATGACCGCCTGGGGCTGGCGCCTGGGCTTCGTGATCGGGGCTGCGGGCGCGCTCGCGATCGTGCTGTTTCGCCACCACATGCACGAAACCTCGAGCCCGGCCGAACGCTCGGGCGAAGCGGCGGGGAGCCTGGCGGAACTGTTCCGCGTGGCGGCGCGCCCCTTTGCCATCGTCGTCGCGCTGACGGCGGGGGGCAGCCTCTCGTTCTACGCCTTCACCACCTACATGCAGAAGTACCTCGTGCTGACGGTGGGGCTGGGCAAAGAGACCGCGACCACGCTGATGCTCGGCGAACTGACGCTGTTCATGCTGCTCCAGCCGCTGATGGGCGCGTTGTCGGACCGGATCGGACGGCGCAACAACATCCTGGCCTTCGCCGGGCTCGCGATGGTCTGCACGGTGCCGATCTTCACCGCGCTGGCGGGCGCGCGCGGCCTTGGCCCGGCCTTCGCGCTGGTGCTGACAGGGCTGGTCATCAACTCGCTCTACACCTCGGTCAGCGGGCTGTTCAAAGCCGAACTGTTCCCCAGCCACGTGCGCGCGCTGGGCGTGGGGCTGGCCTATGGCGTGGGCAACGCGCTGTTCGGCGGGACGGCGGAGAACGTCGCCTTCGCCTTCAAGCAGGCGGGCCACGAAAGCGGCTTCTACTGGTACGTCTCGGCGATCTGCGCGGTCTCCTTCGCCGCCGCGCTCCTGCTCAAGGACACCCGCCGCGACAACGTGCTCGACCGCGTAGCGGTCTGAGCACGTTTTCAAGAAAGATATGTTTCAAGGGGTAATCACCCCTTGGCCCCGAACTGCCGACCTCACCTTTCCCGGCAAACGGGGTACGAGAGAGGTGAGGTCGACCGTTCGGGGAGCCCGAGGGCAATGGCCCTCGGATTTATCCCCTTTCCCCCCTTCGAATGCCCCGCGTACCAGCCATTAGGGGTTGCGTCGGCGGCGCGGAGCGGGGAAACGGGCAGGTGCCATTCGACACGCTGCTGTTGCCGGGCCAACGCCGGGCGCATCGGCAAGGGGGAAATTTTTGCATCTGGTCCTGATTGCCGTCCTGCCCTTTCTCGGCGCACTCCTGCTGTCGGCGATGGGAAACATCCGCCGCGATGCGCAGGCCGTGCTGGCGCTGGTTCCGGTGCTGGCGGGACTGTGGGTCCTGGGCGGCATGGTCCCGGCGGTGCTGGGCGGAGCGGTGCTCCAGTTCCACGCCGACTGGGTGCCCGCGCTTGGCCTTGGGCTGACCTTGCGGCTCGATGCCCTGGCCCTGCTGTTCTGCGCGCTGATCCTCTTCATCGGCCTGCTGATCGTCATTTATGCGCGCTTCTACCTCCCCGCGCACGAGGCGCTGGGGCGTTTCCTCGCGCTTCTGCTGCTGTTCCAGGGCGCGATGGTGGGCATTTCGCTGTCGGGCAACATCCTCCTCCTCCTGGTGTTCTGGGAGCTGACCAGCCTGTCTTCGTTCCTGCTCATCGGTTTTCGCAGCGAGACCGCCGAGGGGCGCCAGGGCGCGCGCATGGCGCTTACCGTCACCGGCGGCGGCGGGCTGGCGCTGATCGCGGGGCTGGTGCTGCTCGGCCATATCGCCGGGACTTACGAGCTTTCCGCGCTGCTCACCCAGCGCACGCAAGTCCAGGCCTCGCCGCTCTACCCGCTTGCCCTGGTGCTGATCCTGCTGGGCTGCTTCACCAAGTCGGCGCAGTTCCCGTTCCACTTCTGGCTGCCGCACGCAATGGCCGCGCCCACCCCGGTCAGCGCCTACCTCCATTCGGCAACAATGGTGAAGGCGGGCGTGTTCCTGATGATGCGGTTGTGGCCGGTGCTGGCCGGAAGCGAGCTGTGGTTCGCGCTCGTCGCCTCGACCGGGCTGGTCACGATGCTGCTCGCCGCCGTGGTCGGCTTCTTCAAGCAGGACCTCAAGGGCATCCTCGCCTATTCGACCGTCAGCCATCTGGGGCTGATGACGATGCTGCTGGGCCTGGGCACGCCCGCCGCCGCGATGGCCGCGCTGTTCCACCTGCTCAACCACGCGCTGTTCAAGGCCGCGCTGTTCATGAACGCAGGGATCGTCGATCATGAGGCGGGCACGCGCGACATCCGCAAGCTGGGCGGGCTGGCCACCCTCATGCCGATTTCGGCGACGCTGGGCATTATCGCCGCGGCCTCGATGGCGGGCCTGCCGCCCTTCGGCGGGTTCCTGTCGAAGGAAATGATGCTCGAACAGGCCGCCGACACCCGCTGGCTCGGCCAGTCCTGGCTCCTGCCCATGCTCGCGGTGCTCGCCGCGGCCTTCTCGGTCGCCTATTCCCTGCGCTACATCGTCCACCTCTACCTCGGCCCGGTGCGCGACAGCTATCCCGCCAGACCGCACGATCCGCCGTTTGGCCTGTGGGCGCCTTCGGCGCTGCTGGTGGCGCTGACCGTGCTCGTTGGCCTGTTCCCCAACACGCTCACCCACGCCTTCATGGTCCCCGCGATCGCCGCGCTGACCGGAACGCAAGGCACCGCCTTCCACCCCGCGCTGTGGCACGGATGGACCCCGGCGCTGGCGATGAGCGCGGTGGCGGTGGCAAGCGGCGCTTTCCTGCTGTGGCGTCACAAGGGCCTCCAGCGCGGCTGGGAGGGCGCGATGCTGCCCGACGCCAAGGCGCTGTTCGACACCGCGATCGAGCGGCTCGTCAGCCTTGCCCGGCTTATTTCCGATGCCATCCACAACGGCTCGCTCCAGCGCCAGCTCGCGGTGCTGTTCGTCGCGGCGGTCGCGCTCGGCGCGCTGGGCATGGCCGAGGGCGGCTACCGCCCCGGCACCCACCCCACGCTGCCCGCCTCGCCGGTCGCGGTGGTTGCCTGGCTGCTGCTGTTGAGCAGCATCGTCGCCGTGCTCGTCGCGCAGCAGCAGCGCTTCCTGACGCTCGTCTTCATTTCGGTGATCGGGCTCGTCGTCAGTCTGGCCTTCGTCTACCTCTCCGCGCCCGATCTCGCGCTCACGCAGATCTGCGTCGAGACGGTGACGATCCTGCTCATGCTGCTCGCGCTCAACCTCCTGCCCAAGAAACCGCGCCGCATTTCGAGCATGGCCCGGCGCGTGCGCGATGCGCTGATCGGCCTGGCCGGGGGCGGCGCGGTGGGCTTTGCCGCCTACGCGGTGATGACCCGCGAGCCGAACGATCCGATCTCCGCCTTCCACTGGGCCAAAAGCCTGTCCGAAGGTGGCGGGCACAACGTCGTCAACGTCACGCTGGTCGACTTTCGCGGTTTCGATACCTTTGGCGAGATCACCGTGCTGGGGATCGCGGCGCTGACCATCTTCGCGCTGCTCCAGCCCGCCGCGCGCGGAGCCGCCGGGCAGCGGCTGCGCGTCTGGGTGGCCGACCTGCCCCGCTCGCCCGAGCGTCACCCGATGATGTTCGCGGTGGCCGCGCGGGTGCTGCTGCCGCTGGCCTCGATCATCGCCATCTACATCTTCCTGCGCGGCCACAACGCACCGGGCGGCGGGTTCATCGCCGGGCTCGTCGCCTCGATCGCGATGCTGGTGCAGTACATGGCCTCCGGCTTCGAATGGACCGACGCGCGCCGCCGGATCGACGAACACCGGCTGATCGGCCTTGGCGTGACGATCGCCGCACTGACCGGGCTGGGCTCGCTGGTGTTCGGCTATCCGCTGTTCACCAGCGCCTTCGGGCATTTCCACATCCCGCTGCTCGGCGATCTGGAGCTGGCGACGGCCACCCTGTTCGACATCGGCGTTGGTATGACGGTGATCGGCGCGGTGATGCTCGCGCTCGCCGAACTGAGCCACATTGCGGTGCGCGCCAACAAGGACAACGCCGCCGGGCGCGAGGATGGCCCGATGGACATCGACCCCGCGCGGCTATGGGCCGAGCAGCAGCGCGAGGCGGCCCTCCCCACGCCCCCTGCACGCCCGGAGGGTGAGGCATGAGCATGGAATTCCTCATCGCCAGCGCGATCGGCGCGCTGACCTGGGCGGGCATCTACCTTTCGCTGCGCGGGCGCACCTTCCCGGTGGTGCTGGGCATTTCCATGCTGTCCTACGCGATCAACCTGTTCCTTTTCGCGATCGGCCGGCTCAAGGTCGGCGCCCCGCCGCTCTACGAAGAAGGCCTGAGCAACTACACCGACCCGCTGCCCCAGGCGCTGGTGCTGACCGCGATCGTCATTTCCTTCGGCATGTCCGCGCTGACCGTGGTGCTGGCGCTGCGCACGTTCCTGGAAACCGGCACCGATCAGGTCGACGGTGAACCCGATCCCGCAATCGACCCGCTCGAAGGCGACCGCGCGGAATGGATCGAGCGGCGCAACGCGCACCGCATCGACATGATCGGGGAGGAGCGGCTGTGAGCGTCCCCATGCTCTCCCCCAGTTTCGCCGCGAACCTCGCTGCCGCGCTGATCGCTGTGCCGATCATGCTGCCCTCGCTCGCCGGGACCAGTGCGCTCCTGTTCCGCAAGCGCCACCGCGCGGTGGCGGCCGGGATCTCGATCGGCTCGTGCCTGCTCCAGATCGCGGTTGCCGTCGCGCTGCTGGTGCGCGCGCGGCACACCGGGGCCACGCCCTACGCGATGGGCAACTGGCCCGCGCCGTTCGGTATCGTGCTCGTGCTCGATCGGCTGAGCGCGTGGATGCTCCTGCTCACCGCCATCGTCGGCTTTGCCGTGGCCACGCACGCCGCGCTCACCCGGCTCGACCGCAAGGGGTGGAATTTTCACCCGATCTTCCAGTTCCAGCTGCTCGGCCTCAACGGCGCCTTCCTGACCGGCGACCTGTTCAACCTGTTCGTCTTCTTCGAGGTGCTGCTGATCGCCTCCTACGGCCTGATCCTGCACGGACAGGGCGCGCGGCGGCTGACCTCGGGCGTGCAGTACATCGTCGTCAACCTCACCGGATCGACGCTGTTCCTGATCGCGCTGGGCCTGCTCTACGGGGTCACCGGCACGCTCAACATGGCGGACATGGCCGCGCGCGGGGCCGCCCTGCCGCACGGCGATCGCGGGCTGTTCGAAGCGGCCGGATACCTGCTCATCGCGGTCTTCGCGCTGAAGGCCGCGCTGCTGCCGCTGCACCTGTGGCTGCCGCGCGCCTACGCCAGCGCGGCGCCCCCGGTTGCCGCGCTGTTCGCGATCATGACCAAGGTCGGGGCCTATTCGATCATCCGCACCGCACCGCTGATCTTCGGTGATCATGCGCAGGAATTCCTGCTCCCCGCGAGCCTGGCCACGATCGCGCTGGGCTTTACCGGGATGCTGGCCGCACGCGGCCTGCGCGACATGACGGCGTTCGGCCTGATCGGGTCGACCGGGACGCTGCTCGCGGCCATCGCGCTGTTCCGGCCCGAAGCGCTGGCCGCCGCGCTCTACTACCTGCCGCACACCACCATCGCGGCGGCGCTGCTGTTCCTGACCGTCGATCTGGTGGTGCGCTGGCGGGGCGTCGAAGGCGATGCCATCGTCCCCACCCCCGCCTTCAGCGGCCTCGCGCTGGTCGCCTTCCTGTTCCTCGCCGGCGGCGTCGCGCTGGCCGGACTGCCTCCGCTTTCGGGTTTCATCGGCAAGCTGCTCATTCTCGATGCGGCGATCGGCGCGCCGCTCGGCGGGTGGATCTGGGGCGTGATCCTCATCACCAGCCTCATCGCGGTGATCGCGCTCGCACGCGCGGGAAGCACGGTGTTCTGGAAGCGCGATCCCTCCCCGCCGATCCCGGCCGACCGCGCCCCACCCCGCCTCCTCGAGGCATTGCCCGCGCTGTTCCTGCTGGCGACACTGGTCGCCCTGACCGCGTTTGCCGGGCCCGCCACGCGCTATGCGCAAAGCGCCGCCGCGCAAGTCTTCGACCAGAGCGCCTACCGCCAGGCGGTGCTCTCCAACACCACCCTCATCCCCCCTGCCAGCCGGACCGGAGAAGCGCCGTGATCCACCGTCTGCTGCCCCACCCCGGCCTTTCCGCACTCCTGCTGGCGCTATGGCTGATCGTGTTCAATTCGCTCAATCCGGGCGTCGCGCTGATCGGCGCGGGCTTTGCGGTGGCGGTGCCGCTGTTCAGCGCGCCGTTCTGGCCCGAACGCGCGCAGCTGCGTTTCGGCTGGCCACTCGTCGCTTATGTGCTGCTCGTGCTCTACGACATCGTCGTCGCCAATTTCCATGTCGCGAAGCTGATCGTGTTCAAGGCCAACAAGGATTTTCGCCCGGCCTGGCTGTCGGTGCCGCTCGACCTGCACTCGGCCGAGGCGATCACCGTGCTGGCCGGCACGATCAGCCTGACGCCGGGCACGGTCTCGGTCGACGTCTCGACCGACGGGCGCCACCTGCTCGTCCACGCGCTGCACACCGACGATCCCGAGGGCGAAATCGCCCTCATCAAGCAGCGCTACGAACGCCGTCTCAAGGAGATTTTCGCGTGATCGCCATCGCTCTCAAGATCGCGCTGGGCTGCGTGTCGCTGGCCATGCTGCTCAACCTGTGGAGCCTGCTCAAGGGCCCGACCGCGCCCGACCGCATCCTCGCGCTCGACACCATGGCGATCAACGCGATCGCCTTCATCATGCTGTTCGGCATCCAGGGCGAGACGAGCGTGTTCTTCGAGGCCGCGCTGCTCATGGCGATGGTCGGCTTCGTGGGAACGGTGGCCTACACCAAGTTCCTGCTGCGCGGCGACATCGTGGAATGAGGAACGCGCGCCGATGACCCCGATCCTCTCCACCGCGCTCGACGCGCTCGTCGCCTTCCTGATCGTGCTGGGCGGCCTGTTCGCGCTGATCGGCAGCTGGGGCCTGGCCAAGCTGCCCGCGCTGATGACCCGCCTGCACGGGCCGACCAAGGCGACCACGCTGGGCGTGGGCGCGATCCTGGTCGCCTCGATGGTCTGGTTCCCGCTGCACGGGGGCAGCTTCTCAAGCCACGAACTGCTCATCACGCTGTTCCTGTTCCTGAGCGCGCCGATCTCCGCGAACATGATCGCCAAGGCCTACATCCACCGCCGCTTCCGGCGCTGCAGCGCGCCCGAAGACGTCGAAAGCGACCTGCCCGCCCCGCCGGGACGCGGCACCGACTGGGCGACCTTCGGCCAGCACGCCGATGCGCCCGCCGATCCTTCGGTTTCCCAGAACCTTCAAGGCCCCCGCCAGGACGCCTGAAGCGCACTGCGCAACGGGACCGGTGCGACGCGCCCCCATGGGACCACAGGCCCCGCGCGCCAGCACCGATCCACGCCGCCCGGCTCAACAGGCGCGCGTCCGATGACCGTTCGACACGGATCAGGTCTTGATCGCCAGAAGACCCTTGTTGAGCAGGTAGGCGATCATGTGCGTGCGGTTTCGGGTTCGCGTCTTGAGCCGCACGTTCTCGACATGGCGCACCACGGTGCACGCGGAAATTTCTAGTTCAAGCGCGATTTCCTTGGCCGACATGCCAAGGGCTATGAGTTCGAGCACATCGATCTCACGCGCGGTGAGGTGCTCGCAGTCGCTGACGGTGTCTTGCATTGTTTCCGCCCCCTTCTTTGTTACTCCCGACTCGTTAGCCTTACATTTCTGCAATCGACTGTACGCTTTTTTCCTTAACTGCAAAACGCGCAATTGTGACAGTGTGAACATAGGCCCTGCGGGGCCTTTCGGGACAGCGCCGGATTGGTGGGTTGAGGGCCGTTTCAACTGCCTCCACAATTTCATCTTGTTACTTTTTTGCCATTATTTTCACCCGTTTGACAATCACGGGCGGGCAGAGCAAGCCTAAGGGACTGGCTGCGGGAGAGTGTGCAGCCTCCTCGGCAAGGTGCCTTTGGCACCCTTGCTGCGGCGCAACACTCTTGCGCAAATAGTTGCACAATATGCACCATTTGGGGGAATCGGCGGCGCAACAGGCCACCGGATTTAACCAAGGCAACCGGCCGACGCGTCCCACGCTCGCACCCTTCGGGTTGCGACGGCGCCCCCGGCTGCGAGCCGAACGGTGCACGCCACCGCGCGAGCCGGACCCTGGCACGTCCGACCCGACGATCCGTGTCCATTCCAGCGCCCTGACAGGGCCAAATTGGGGGTTTTTGCCATGAAGAAGACGTGTGTATCCCGCCTTTGCGCGGTCCCGCTGCTTGCCCTTGGCCTCGCCGCAGGCCTTGGCGCCGGTCCCGTTCTCGCGCAGACCTCGCTCGAAAGCGGCAGCAACGCCGCGGCCAATTCCGGTTCGGTGTCCGGCGCCCAGTCGCAAAGCAATCCGACCAACGTCAACGCGCCGGTCAATTCGCAAGGCAACCTCACCTCGACCAGCGATTCAAGCGCGGGGGCGGTGTCCGGCTCCTCCTCGGGGGCCTCGTCCGATCAGGGCCAGTCGCAAGGCCAGGAAGCCAACAACGCGCAGATCCAGGCGCAGGGCCAGCTCGCCACCAACGAACAGGGCGTCACGCTGACCTTCAACCAGAGCCAGCGCAAGATCCAGCGCGTCTACACCAACGCCCCCGTGCCTCTGGCCGCCTCGAGCAGCTTCAGTTCGGACTATTGCGGCGGCACCGCAAGCGCCGGAGCCAGCGTCGCGCCCATCGGCATCAGCCTGGGCGGGGCCAAGCCCACGTTCGACAAGTCCTGCCAGTCGCTGCGCCGCGCCGAAAAGTTCGGCATGGCCGCAGCCAACGCGGCAAACATGGGCCAGCCCGAACTCGCCGGACGGCTGATGTCGATGATGATCTGGTCGATCTGCACTTCGGACAGCGACGGCCCCAAGGGCGACAGGTCGACCGCGATGGCCTGCGATGCCATCGGCCTGCTCGGCAGCACGGCGTCGACAGGTTCGGCGGGTTCGGCCCAGCCGGTGCCCGCCCCCGCACCCGAACCCGCAACGACCGGCACGAACGGCGAACCGACGCCCGCCGCCGCGGTGCGCCAGCCGCCCCAGGCGACAACGCCTCCCGAACTCGAATTGGTGGCCCGCCGCTAGAGCGACGCGCCCCCATCGTCCGCGCACCCCAGGCAAGGGGCGGGATGCACGGACACCCTGAAAGACAGGCCCCTCAAGACGTGGAGAAGGATCATGATGAAGAAGGCAATCATTCCGCTTATCGCCAGCGTTGTCCTCGCCAGCCCGGCCATGGCCGCCGACATCGGCCTGGTGTTCGGGGGCGGCAGCACCTCTTCGACCAGCAGCGCCGGATCGGTGAGCGCGGGCAGCAGCAGCTCGGCGATCTTCGGCGTCACCGGCCAGCAGTCCTCGGGCGCGGCGAATTCGAACGGCTCGGGCACGCTCATCATGAGCGGCAACGATATGAGCACGTCGTCCAACCACACGTCGCAGACCGCGCAGCAGGGCTCTTCGGCATCGTTCGGATTTGCCGGTTCGCAGAACGGCAATCTGGCCGGCGCCAGCGGCTCGTCGAGCGCGCAGGGCGGACTTCTGGGCGGCTGGCTCTTTGTCCAGCCCTGACCGCCATCGGGCCCGGCAGGCTCGACTTCGAGCCATCCGTTGCCCCCCGTCGATGGCTTGAACGGTGCAGCGGGCGGATCACGCCCGCTGCACTTGCCGCGTCATCCGGGGGGATGTCCGCGGCGTTCCCGACACGCCTCGTGGCCCGACCACAGCCCGGTCGGGCCACCGGCGTATCAAGGCATCAGGCCATCGCGATCTTGTCGTAGGCGAGGCAGAACTTCTGCATCTCTTCCATCGACCCCACGGTGATGCGCGACATCTGCGGGTAGGCGGTCCAGCCGCGGCCGATCTGCACCCCGTTGGCAAGGAACAGAGCCATCATTTCCTTGGGCGTCTTGCCCTTCCATTCGGCCATGAACATGTTGGCCTTGCTGCCGGGGATCACCTTGACGCCCCGCTTCTCGAGGTGCGCGATGGCGTAGTCGCGCGCGGCGATCATTTCGTCGGCGCGCTGCTTGATCTGCGCGGCGAGCGGAACCGAAGCCGCACCACAGGCCACCGCGGTCATCGGCAGCATGTTGGTGACCTGGCCACCATCGTAGCGCATCATCTTTTCATGCAGCGCGGGCGACGCGAAAGTCAGGCCCAGGCGCATGCCGGCCATGCCGAACAGCTTGGAGAACGTGCGCATCACGATCACGTCGTCGCGCTCGACCGCCAGCCTGACCGCGCGCGGCGTGTCCGACCAGTGGATATAGGCCTCGTCGATCAGCAGGATCGCGTCCTTGGGCTTGTTCTGGGCCAGCCACTCGAGATCCTCGACGGGCGTGATCGTGCCGGTCGGGTTGTTGGGCGAGCAGACGTAGAACAGGCCCGCGTTGGGATCGGCGGCGACCATCGCCTTGACGTCGTGGCGGTAGTCCGAGGTGAGCGGAACCTTGGTCACCTTGGCGCCGATCCAGGCCCCGGTGCGCCAGATCGATTCGTACGTCGGGTCCGCCGTCACGATGCCGCGCTTGGGCGAGGCGAAGGTCACCGGAACGCGTGCGAGCGGATCGCTCGAGCCGGGCCAGGCGAGAATGCGCTCAACCGGAACGCCCTCGACCTTGGACACGGCCTTGAACAGTTCGGCGTGCTGGTCCGAAGGCTCGTAGCGGTTGCCGTCCTTGACGATCAGCATCGCGGCTTCGGCGCCGGCGGGCAGCGGCCCGGTCCAGCATTCGTTCGAGCCGATGCGCACCGCGCCGACGGCGGCCTTGGCCGACTGCTGGGCAAAGGCCGGAGCGGCCGAGCCGAGCACCGCCATGCCGCCGCTCATCAGCGCGGCGATACGGCCCAGGCTGCGGCGCGAATAGCCGCGCTCCAGCAGGTCTGCGGTGAACGCGTCGGACGTAACCTCGTCGCTGGCGCTCGGCATGGTATCGAGAAGAGTGTCGGTCATTGGAAGAACTCCTGCACTGGTTCGCGGGCGATCAGGCCTTGAGAGCGCTGTGGTACATCAGCAGCGCGACGAAGATGAGATAGAAGCCGAACACGCGCTTGAGCATGCGCGGTTCGAGCGAGTGGGCGGCGGCCACCCCGAGCGGGGCGGTAAGGATGGCCATCGAGGAAATGGCCAGAGTGGCGGGCAGGTTGACGAAACCGACCGATCCCCACGGCAGCCCGTGTTCCTTAAGCCCGATGATGGCGAAGCCGATCGTGCTGGGCACCGCGATGAGCGTGCCCACACCCGAAGCCGTGCCGACCGCCTTGTGGATCGAGCGGCCGCACATGGTCATCACCATGATCGCGATGGTGCCACCACCGATGCCCAGAAGCGAGGAAAAAACGCCCAGGCCACCCGAGATGCCGATGCGCGCCACGCCGCCGGGCATGTGATCGGACAGCACCATCTTGGACAGGCGCGGAAGGAGGAAGATCATCGACATCGCCAGCACGCCGGTGGCGAAGATGACCTTGAGGATCGTGCCGTCGACGAGGCTGGCGCAATAGACGCCGATGCCGTCACCGATCACAATCCACGGCGCCCAGCTCTTGAGCACCTCGAAATCGACCGATCCGCGCTTGTGATGGCTCATTACCGAGCGGATCGAGGTGACGATGATGGTCGCGGCCGAAGTCGCGATCGCGACGTGGGCGTACTGCGATTTGTCTCCGCCGAGGAGCGGCATCATGATCAGCAGGGCGGGCACGACGACGAAGCCGCCACCGATGCCGAACACGCCGCCTGCAAATCCGGCGGCCAGACCCGCCGCCAGCAATCCCACAACGGGGATCAGCCAATCCATCGACTCAAACATAAATTCTCCGGTTCTTGGTCCGTTGACCTTGGCGACCCTGCGACAAGAGGACGCCGCCCGTTGGATGGGTGGGCGGCGTCCAGGTGCCGTCAGGTCAGAAGGTCACGTTAACACGTGCGTAGTAGTAGCCGCCGTTGAACCCGTAAGGCGAAATCGAAGGATACTTCGACGTCGCGTAGGAGGTGGACTTGTTCGCCAGGTAGGCGTCCATCACGTCCTTGCGGGTCTTGGTCGGGTAGTGGTTGAGAAGGTTGTTCGCACCGATCGAGATCTTGAGCCCTTCAGCGGGCTTGTAGCCGAGCTCGAGGTCGGTGATGAACGAAGCGTTGACCGGGATCTCGACGTCACCCGAGCAGGTGCAGTTCGAGGGGGCCGAAATCAGGCTTGAAACCTTCGAGTAGAAGTTCTCGCGCAGGTTCACGCTGAACACGCTGTTCTCCCAGTAGGCGCCGAGCGCGGCACGCAGCTTGGGCGTGCTGTTCTCGAGCTGCCAGACCGAGTACTTGTTGACCAGCGAGGTCAGCGAGGCGTCGACGGTGCTGGTGTAGAGCGCCGAAGGCAGGTCGGCGATCTTGTCGACCTTGTTCTCGTTGTAGTTGGCCGACAGCGACCAGTTGATGGGACCAAAGCCGGTATCCATCAGGTACTTGGCCGAGAAGTCGATGCCGCGGGTGGTCATGTCGGCGCCGTTCACGAAGGTCTGGATCGAGACCGTACCGTTCATGTTGCGACCGCCGGTGGCCGAGTCGGTAAGCACGTAGGAGGGGATTTCGCCGCCCAGTGCCGAGGCCACCGCGTTGTAGACCGCCTCCTGGTTGTAGATGTTGTAGTTGTCTTCGCTGTAGGTCTTGCAGCTCGATGCATTCGTACCCGAATAACCCTCGGGGCAGTACGAACCCGAGAAGCCGTAGAACGAGCTCGAGATCATGATGCGGTCGCGAATCTTGATCCAGTAGGCATCGATGGTGAAGCTGAGATCGTTGGTGGGCGTGTAGACCAGGCCGAAGCTGAAGTTGGTCGACTTTTCAGGCTTGAGACCACCGAAGCCGAGCGAGGCTGCCGCCGCCGAGTTCGCCGGAAGCACGCCCGAGACCGCGTTCGGGCCCACGTTGATGCCCGAATAGTAGGACTCGGCCAGCGTCGGGGCGCGGAAGCCCGTTGACGCCGTGCCACGCACCGCGAAGGTCGAGGTCAGGTCGTAGCGCGAGGTCAGCTTGAACACCGTGGTGTCGCCAAAGTCGCTGTACCGCTCGTGGCGAACCGCCGCGTCGACCAGCCAGTCGGGCGTCGGCTTGAACGAGATATCCAGGTACTGCGAGAAGTTGTTGCGGTGGTAGGTGCCCGCATCGTTCTCGCTGTAACCGAAGAACGACTGCGCGCCGCTGCCGTAGTACGAGGCCGCATCGCCGGCGTTGATGCCGTACATCTCGCGACGGAACTCGAGACCGCCAGCCACGTTCATCGGCTCGGACAGGCCGATGTCGACCGGGTAGGAGAGGTCGAGGGTGTTGGTCCACTGCGAGGACTTGAAGTCGCCGTCGTGGAACTCGGTCGGGGTGTAGCCGGTGTCGGCCAGCAGCGAGCCGTTGCCCGAATTCTCGACGTAGACGCCCACGAAGTCATGGCCGTAGGTCGAGGCGATGTCGAAGGTACCCGCACCGAGCGGCCCCTTCAGGCCCAGGGTGGCGGCGTAGTCGGTCTCATGCACCGCTTCGAGCGGCGAGAAGCCCGACGAATAGAGCGGGTCGCCCGATTCGACGCCATCGGGAACCGCATCGGTGATGGTGTCGTAGACGACGCGGTCAGGGGTACGGTAGTTTTCGTAGGCGTGCGCGTACTTGTGACCGTACGAACCGTTGGCGTAGATCTGGAAATCGCCGAAGTTGTAACCCGCGTTCAACGTGCCCACGGTCTGGAACACCTCGGGGTCACCCTCGATGCGGTTGACGTAAGGGTAGTCCGACTGGTTAACGATGTCCGGGTAGTTGGCGAGGTTGGTGTCGGCGGTGGTGGTGCCGTAGACGCGCGGATCGTAGTTGCCGCGGAAGGAGAAGCCCTTGTGCTTCTTCTGCACGGTGATGTTCACGAACGAATTTTCGATCGGCGCGAAACCGACGTTGGCCGAGACACTGTAGGTGTCGCCGCCGCCATCCATGTACTTGCCCACGGTGCCGTTGATCGAGCCGCCGTGGTCCTGGTCCTTGAGGATGATGTTGATGACGCCCGCGATGGCGTCGGTGCCGTACTGTGCCGCAGCGCCGTCCTGCAGGACTTCGATGTGGTCGATCGCTTCGGGCGGAATGAAGCTCATGTCCGCCGAGGCGCCACCACCGTAAGGACCGCCCGAAACCGCGACGTTCGCGGTGCCGTGGCGGCGCTTGCCGTTGATCAGGATCAGCGTGTGGTTGGGCGAGAGACCGCGCAGCTTCATCTGCAGGTTCATCGCCTGCATGTCGGACCCGAAGGACTGCGCCTGGATCGAAGGAAGGTTCTGGGCCAGGCTCTGGACGAGATCGGGCTGGCCGGTGCGGGCGAGCTGTTCGCTGCCCATGATCTGGATCGGTGCCGGGCTTTCCGCCTCGGACATACCCTTGGTGCGGGTACCGGTAACGATGATTGCCGAGCTGGGCTCCTCACTGCCCGCCGGTTCGGCCGCCGCATCGACAGCGGCATCGGCGGTAATCGCGATGCTGGCCGCTGTCTGCGCCATGACCGGTTGTACGCTAAACCCCAAAGCACTGCCGCAAAGAGCGATCTTGAGTGCCAGTACTGAAGACGATTCCCTGTATTTCATATCGTTCAGCCCCCATCTTTTGGACAAGTGATCCGCTTGTTGCTCTCCCTTTCAGATTTTCTTTTTTTATTTTCTTGTATGCGAAAGCCGGTCAGCGCGCGATCGGCGCTCATGGCGCGCCGTTACAGGATCGCAGCGATACACGATCAGCGTTATCGGAACCGCAACTGCACTGGCTCCGAACTTGTCTTGCAGGGTTTTGCTAGGGTGCAGGACCTGTCACGAAGCTGTCACCTCGATATGCGGTTGAAAAAAAGAAATTGCTGGGGCACGACAGGTTAGTGACAGGTTCGATCGAAACACTCTCGAATCGACAACGATAATGTCGCGCCGGGTCAACGGGGGTCTCTGGGCCCGGCAAGCCAGTTCCAGGGAGAGGATGCCGCAACTCGTGCAGGGGAGTGAGTTGTTGCGTATCCTGATCGTCGAAGATGACTGCAGCCTGGCCCGTGGCATGGAAGCGTCCATGGCCGCCGCTGGCTTTGTGCTCGATTGCGTCTCGAGTGGCGAGGAAGCCATCGAGATCGCCTCGAGCGAACCGTACAACCTGATCATTCTCGATCTCGGCCTGCCCGACATGGACGGGCTCGACGTGCTCTCCACGCTGCGTCGCAAGGAGATCCAGATCCCGATCCTGATCCTGACCGCCCGGCAGGCGATCAACGACCGCATCGAGGGGCTCGATCGCGGTGCGGATGACTATCTTTCCAAGCCCTTCCACCCGCTCGAGCTGCAGTCGCGTGCCCGCGCGCTGATCCGCCGCGGGCTGGGCACGCCCGATCCGGTGCTGCGCGTGGGGCCGCTCAGCCTCGACCGTTCGACCCGCACGGTCGCGCTCGACCAGTCGGTGGTCGAGCTGCGCCGCCGCGAAATGGCGGTGCTCGAAACGCTCATGGGCCGCCCCGGCAAGGTCGTCACGCGCGAGTGCCTGAACGCGGAGGTGTTCAATTTCTCCGACGCCGTCGCGCCCAACGCGCTCGACGTCTACGTCGGCCGCCTGCGCCGCAAGCTCACCCCCAACGGCCCGACGATCCGCACGATCCGGGGCCTTGGCTACATGCTCGAGGGAAACTGATCCGCGCCGCGCATGCCCCCGACCTCCTGCCGGACGCGCGCCCGCACCGCGCGGTACCCGTGCGCGCCGCACGCGCGATGAAATCACGATGAAATCACGATGAGATCGCGATGAGATCGCTGCGCGCCCGCCTGACCGCCGCGGTGATGATGCCCCTGCTCGCGCTCGCGATCACCTTCGGTACGATCACCTGCTGGATGATCCACCGCACGATCTCGAACACCGCCGACCTCATCCTGGTCGGCTCGGCCACGACCATCAGCCGCGCCTTCGCCGCCGACGACACGGTTCGCGCCAGCCTCGTGCCGCTGGCCATCAACCTGCTGCGCAGCCGCAGCACGCCGCACCCGATCTACAGCGTCTTCGACGGCAAGACCCTGCTGTCGGGCCGCGCCGCGCTCGCCCCTCCGGCCGATTACCTGGCCGATCCGTCCAGCCGCCGACCGCGCCACGAACCCGCCAGTTTCCCGCGCAGCTACCGCGATCCGGTGCTCGTCAACGGCTACGTCAACCCCGCCGACAGCATCGGCGTGATCCAGCCGGTCTACTTGCGCGAAGCCACGCTCGACGGCCGCCCGGTGCGCATCGCAACCGAAATTCGCCTGCTGCGCCGGCTCGATCGGCCGGTCGTCGTCCAGGCCGCCGACTTCCTCGACGATCGCTGGGCTTACGAACAGACCTACTTCCTGCGCGTAGCGGGCGCGGGGGTGCTGATCGGGATGATCGGCGTGCTGCTGTTCTATGGCGCGATCACCTGGGGGCTCGGCCCGTTCGCCTCGCTCACCGCGCAGATCCACGACGCGCGGCGCCATCCGCGCCCCAATGTGCGCGTTGCGCTCGCGCCCGCCGATCCGCTCGAGGCGCGCCTGCTCGCCAACGCCTTCAACGACCTCATGGCGCGCACCGAACGCGCCACCGAATCGCTGCGCCAGTTCACGTCCAACGCCTCCCACCAGCTGCGCACGCCGCTGGCCATCGTGCGCGTCCACGCCGACGTGCTGTCGCGCTACGATCCGTCCTCGCCGCAAGGGGCCACCGCGCTGGCCGACATCGTCACCGCGGTCGATTCGCTCGAACGCCTGCTCGCCCAGCTCATCGCGCTCGCCCGGATGGACGAACAGGCCGGCCCCGACCAGACCCTGCGCACCTTCGACCTCGTCGAGACCGCCGCCGACACCGTGGCGACACGCGTCACCCATCCCGACGCCGCGCGCATGGACATCGGTTTCGAGCCGCAATCCTCGGCCATCTGCGCGAGCGGCGATGCCCTGCTCGCCAACGAGGTGATCGCCAACCTGCTCGACAACGCGATCCGCTACAACCGGCCCGACGGCACTGTCACCGTGCGCGTGCTGATGCGCGAGGACCACCCGGTGGTCGAGGTCGAGGACGATGGCCCCGGCATCGCCCTGGCCGATCGCGAGAGGGTGTGGGAACGCTTCTACCGCGCCCCCGGCCCCGACGCCCCGAGCGGCAGCGGGCTGGGCCTGCCGATCGTGCGCGCGCTGTGCGAAAGGATGGGCGCAGCGATCCGCCTGGAGGAAGGCGAGGCCGGTCGCGGGGTGCGCGCGGTGATCGATTTCCTGCCCGCAAACACGCTCCGCCGCCCGCCCGTGACCTCGCCTTATTTGCACGATTTCGACGATATGACAGCTTGCTGACAGGGTTCGTGCGGCAAGCATGAAACAGGTCGATGGACCGACCCGATCGCGGCACCCTATTTCCGGGTTTCCGCTCTGCCCACAACAGCCCACAGGATGACGATTGCCAAGATGAGGCGTCCTGAAACCTCAATCCCGCTGCCGCCAGCCGATGCGCCCGATTGGCCGCGTCCGCGCACGGGATGGCTGAGGCTGCGGCCTCAGTTCCTGTTGCTCGCCGGGTTCCTGCTCGGCGGCGGCGGGGGCATCGCGGTAAAGATCCTGGCCCCCGACAACACCCTTACCCCGCAAGTGCTGACCTGGTTCGTGCGCCCGGTCGAACAGATCTTCCTGGGCGCGCTGTTCCTGCTGATCGCGCCCTTGCTGGTCTCGGCGATCGTGAGCGGGGCATCGCGCCTGCGCGAAAGCGCCGGGATGCCCGACCTGCTGGCCACCACACTGGCCTACATGCTCGCGGTCTCGGCCTCGGCCGCGCTGATCGGGCTGGCGATGGCCAACCTGTTCCGTCCGGGCGACGGTATTCCGCCCGACGTGGGCCGCCAGCTGCTTTCGATGCACGTACCGCACATCGCCTACAACTTGCGCAGTCTGGCGCCCAACCTGCGGTCGGCGAACGGGGTGGTGTTCGCGGTCATCGTCGCCTCGTTCGTGATCGCCGCGCTCATTCCGGTGCTGCGCAAGGGCAAAGGCGCGCTGTTCGTGGCGACCTGCGACAAGGTTTTCGCGATCGGCATGAAGGTCCTGTCGATCGTCACCCTGTTCGCCCCGCTCGCGGTGGGGTGCTTCATGTTCGACATGATGGTGATGTTCGGCTGGCACCTGCTGCTGTACCTCAGCGCCTATATACTGGTGGTGCTGGCCGCGCTGGCGCTGCAGATCGTCATCACCTTCTTCATCGTGGTGTGGATGCGCGGCGATCTCAGCCCCACGGTGTTCCTCCACGCCGTGCAGGAGGCCGCGCTGATCGCCTTTTGCACCTCGTCCTCGAACGCCACCCTGCCCACCGCGCTCAAGGTGGCCGAGAACGACCTGCACCTGCCCGACCGTATCGCCCGTCCAATCCTGGGCATGGGCACCGTCGCCAACCAGAGCGGGACGACGATCTACATCACCGTCTCGTTCCTGTTCATCGGCCAGTTCTTCGGCATGGACACCGCGCTCGACCGGCAGGCGATGGTCTTTGCCATCGCCACGCTCGCCGGCATGGGCACGGTCGGTGTTCCCGCAGGCGGCCTGCCCGCGCTCGCCACCGTGCTCGCGCTGACCGGCGTGCCGCCCGAAGGCATCGGGCTGGTGGTAGGCGTCGACCGGCTGCTTGACATGTTCCGCACTCTGGTCAACGTCGTCGGCGACCTGGCGATCACGGTCGCCATCAGCCGCGAACCGTTGGCTCGTCAGCCACTACGCCAATGACTTTCCCGCAGCGCCGTGTCCGCGCTGGCTTTTTGCCTGACCGGACCCATGCGCCCGCCATCGCAGTGAGTACGCCATGAACGGCAAGATGACCCGCAACGTCCTGATCTCGATCATCCTGGCCATCGCGGTCGGGATCGCCGCCCGCGCCCTGCTGGGGGCCGATACCCCGCAAGCCGCCAAGGCCGCCGAGCTGTTGCACCTGCCGGCCGACATTTTCCTGCATCTCATCAAGATGATCGTCGCGCCGCTGGTGTTCTCGACGCTGGTCTACGGCATTGCCCACGCGGGCGACAGTTCGGGCCTGGGCCGGATCGGCCTGCGCGCGATGACCTGGTTCCTGACCGCCAGCCTGATCTCGCTCTCGATCGGCCTGGTCATGGTCAACCTGTTCAAGCCGGGCCTCGGGCTCAACCTGCAGCTGCACAACACCGCGAGCGGGATCGATCCCAACGCGCTGAGCTTCAGCGGTTTCGTGCTCCACGTCTTCCCCATCTCGATGACCGACGCGATGGCGCGCAACGAGATCCTCCAGATCGTCGTCTTCTCGCTGTTCCTGGGCTTCGGGCTGTGCGCCATCGGCGAAAAGGGCAAGCCGATCGTGATCTTCGTCGAAGCGATGGTCGCGCTCATGCTCAAGGTGACCGGCTATGTCATGGCGATCGCGCCGCTCGCGGTCTTCGCCGCGCTGTCGAGCGCGATGATCGAACATGGCGTGGGCATCCTGGCGACGTTCGCCAAGCTGCTGGGCGAATACTTCCTCTCGCTCGGCCTGCTCTGGGTGATCCTGCTGCTGGCTGGCGCACGCTTCCTGGGCGGGCGCATCAAGGAATTGCTGCGCGCCATGCGCGAGCCGCTGCTGATCGCCTTCTCGACCGCCTCGTCCGAAGCCGCGCTGCCCAAGCTGATGGAGCAGCTTGACCGCTTCGGCGTGCCGCGCCGGGTCTACAGCTTCGTGCTGCCGCTCGGCTACAGCTTCAACCTCGACGGTTCGATGATGTCGGCGACCTTCACCACGCTGTTCATCTGCCAGGCCTACGGCATCACCGTGCCGCTCGGCACGCAGATCATCATGCTGCTCACGCTCATGGTCACCAGCAAGGGCATCGCGGGCGT
The DNA here is from genome assembly GCF_022832435.1 of Novosphingobium organovorum. Classification (GTDB taxonomy): domain Bacteria; phylum Pseudomonadota; class Alphaproteobacteria; order Sphingomonadales; family Sphingomonadaceae; genus Novosphingobium; species Novosphingobium organovorum. The sequence goes on from NZ_JALHLF010000024.1 coordinate 41,756, forward strand.
GCCGCGCGCCAGCCTCGTCGTCGTCGCCGCCACGCTCAGCCAGTTCGGCCTGCCGGTCGAAGGCGTCGCCTTCGTGCTCGCGATCGACCAGTTCATGGACATGGGCCGCACCGCCACCAACATCCTGGGCAACGGCATCGCCACCGCGGCGATCGGCACGCTCGAGGATGCGCGCAGCGCCGCGCTCGAAGACGGCAAAGGTACGGACGAAGGACAGACCGAGCCCGCTACCGCGCTCGGTTAACGTCGGGCCCGCTGTCCGGGGCCGGCGGCGGATAGCGCCTCAGGGCTCCAGCGGCGCGATGGCGAGGATCTCGATCGCCTCGCTCCGGCCTGCGAAATCGACCCGCTCGCCGACTTCGGCCTCCATCATCGCGCGCACCAGGGGCGCCGAAAAGGCCAGGCGATCCGCCGCCGGTTCGGCCTCGTCGTCGCCCACCACGGCGATCGTGCGCACCTTCCCGTTCAGCCGGAAGGTGACCGCGCAGGCGAAGGCGACGCACGAACCATCGGGGGCATCGACCAGTTGCGCGCTGGCCAGGCGCGTGCGCCAGTAGCGCAACTCGCGCCGCGCCGCCTTGATCGCCTCCTCGTCATCCAGTGCCGCCAGCGCCGCCTCGAGCTGCCCCACCTTCTCGCGCGTGAGCCGCAGCCCGCGCGCGGTGACGAGGTTGGGGCCGGGCGGGATCGGCAGCTCGAACCGGGGTTCCAGATGCTCCTCGTCGCCATCGCGGCGGAAGGCTACACTCATCGTCGTGTCTCGTCCTGCAAAATTCGGCCCGCCAAAATCGGCCATTGCCCGGCAAACGGCAAGCCGCCTTGCGCACAAGCCTGTGGGACACCGCCGCCCCGCTCTGGACGCGGCCGGGCGCCCCCGCCTAACCGCGCGGCCATGAGTATCATTGCCACGATCATGAATTCGACCACCGGCCTTGCCATCCAGAAGATGAAGTTCGAACGGATGCCCAAGCCCTGGGTGACCTTCCACCTCGAAACCGGCGAGCAGGTCACCGCAGACCGCGTGAACGTCGGCAAGCCCGCGCCGGGCAAGTTCATCACGCCGGTGGAAGTCTGGGTTACGCCGAAGGGCTAAGCAAAGGACCCAAGGGGTTCCCCCCCTTGGGTATTTCTCATTCCACGACGACCGCCGCGCCCGCGAAATCATCCGCCACCACGGTCTCGATCTGGCGCGCGATGCCCCGTGTCAGCGCGGCGGGCACGGTCACCGCAAAGCCGCGCGCGACCAGCCCGTCGACCGCCCAGCGCACGCAGTAATCGGCCGCGACGCCGATCACCGTCACCTCGGTAACGCCCCGCAGCCTGAGCGCCTCGAAGAAGGCCTCGCGCGGGACCGGCGCCCCACCCTTGGCCCCACCCGGGCGCGCGTCCTCGATCATCAGGCCGCTCTCCTCCCACATGTCGAACACCCCCTTCTCGATCCGCCAGGCGGGAATGGCGGGATCGAGCAGCGCGACGTCGAGCTGGTTCGCCCAGCCCGCGCTGGCGTGGACGCAGTGGATGGGAAAGGCCTCAGCCTCGCTCGATCCGGCGTAGACATCGGGGTAATGGGTGTCGAAGGTAAACAGCACGCCGGCCGTAGCGGCGGGCTCGAGCCCGGCGAGCCAGTCGCGCATCGGCCCGGTGAGCGCCTCGGCACCCGCGACGTAGAGCGCGCCATCGGGGAGCATGAAGTCGCCCTGGGTATCCACCACGATCACGAAGCGCTGCATCGAAAACCTCTTCTCAATAGGACGGGCACGGACCCGCGGCCAGCGCCTCTCCTACACCGCGCGTACCGCAAAACGCGAGGGCGCGATGCAGCCAAGTCATGACACGCGCGGTTTCTTCGCGCGCATAATCGTCTAAAGCTTGCCGCATGACGGTCACCAACATCGCCCAGCGCGCCTACGATCACAACTTCCGGCTCGATCCGATTGTCCGCAGTCTGCTCGACACCGACTTCTACAAACTGCTCATGCTGCAGATGATCGAGCACACCCATCCCGACGTGCAGGCGACTTTCTCGCTCATCAACCGGTCGACCTCGGTGCGGCTTGCCGACATCATCGACGAGGATGAACTGCGCGCCCAGCTCGACTATGCGCGTTCGGTGCGTTTCACCAAGAAGGAGCTGATCTGGCTCGCGGGCAACAGCTTCTACGGCAAGACGCAAATGTTCAGCCCCGACTTCATCGGCTGGCTGGCGAACTTCCAGCTCCCGCCCTACCACCTGCACAAGGTCGATGGGCAGTACGAACTGACCTTCGAAGGCCCCTGGACCCACACCATGATGTGGGAAATTCCCGCGCTCGCGATCGTCAACGAACTGCGCGCGCGCGCAGCGATGCAGGGGCGCGGCAAGTTCGCGCTCGACATCCTCTACGCCCGCGCAAAGGCCAAGCTGTGGGACAAGGTGGAACGGCTGCGCCAGTTGCCCGACCTCGTCCTGTCCGACTTCGGCACGCGGCGGCGCCACGGCTTCCTGTGGCAGCGCTGGTGCGTCGAGGCGCTCAAGGAAGGGCTCGGCAATCGCTTCATCGGCACCTCGAACGTGCTGCTGGCGATGGACGCCGACCTCGAAGCGATCGGCACCAACGCACACGAGCTGCCGATGGTCGCCGCCGCGCTCGCCACCAGCGACGAGGAACTGGCGCACGCGCCCTACCGCGTGCTCGAGGAATGGCAGCAGCACTACAACGGCAACCTGCTGATCGCGCTGCCCGACGCCTTCGGGACCACCGCCTTCCTCAAGCGCGCACCGGCCTGGCTGGCGGGCTGGACCGGCTTTCGCCCCGACAGCGCGCCGCCCATTCCGGGTGGCGAGCAGATCATCCGCTGGTGGCAGGAACAGGGTGTCGACCCGCGCGAGAAGCTGCTGATCTTCTCCGACGGGATGGACATCGACACGATCGAGGAAACTTACCGCCACTTTCACGGCCGGGTGCGCATGAGTTTTGGCTGGGGCACCAACCTCACCAACGATTTTCGCGGCTGCGATCCCGACGGTGCGCCCGATCTCGAACCGATCTCGCTGGTGTGCAAGGTCACCAGCGCCAACGGGCGGCCCGCGGTCAAGCTCTCGGACAACCCGGCCAAGGCGACCGGGCGGCCCGAGGAGATCGCGCGTTACCTGCGCGTGTTCGGCGATCATGACCGGGTGGCCGCCGAACTGAGCGTGTAACCGCGCTCGCCCGAAGAAGAAGGCCGGGGCGGTCAGGCGGGGCACAGGCGCTCCCAGTTGGCGTGCGCGAAACCGGCCAGCGCCGCGCCCTCCAGCCCGCAGGTCTCGAGAAACCGACGCGCCTCGCGGCCTGCGCGGTACTGGTAGGGATAGTCGGTCGAGAACAGCAGCCGGTCGGTCCCCACCACCCGCGCCGCGCGGGCGAGGTATTCGGGCCAGAACATCCCGCTCGCGGTGACGTAAAGGTTTTCGCGCAGGTAATGCGCGACGGGGTGGTCGAGCCCGCTGAAGCGGTCGAGCACCGCCAGCCGCTCGGCATAGAACAGCACCAGCTCGCCCCAATGCCCCAGGATCACCTGAAGGCGCGGCAAACGGTCGAACAGCCCCGACAGCACCAGCCGCACGAACTGGAGCCCCGCCTCGTAGTGCCAGCCAAGCCCCGCCGTCGCCAGCACCGCGTCGAGCGTGGGGTTGAACCCGGCATAGCAGGCCTCGCGCACCGCGACGGGCGGTGTGCGCGGGTGGATCAGGACCGGCGCGCCGAGCGCCTCGGCCCGGTCCCAGATCGGTGCAAAGAACGGCGCGTCGAGCGAATGCGCCCCCACTCGCCCGCACAGCATCGTACCCTTGAAGCCCAGTTCGCGCACACAGCGCTCCAACTCGCGCGCGGCGGCCTCGGGCTGGCTCACGGGGAGCGTGGCGAAGGCCTGAAAGCGCGTGGGATGGCGCGCCACCGCCTCGGCCAGCGCGTCGTTGATGCGCTGCGCCAGCCCGACGCTCGTTGGCCCCAGATCGTGCAGCGCGGGGGTGGTGAGCGAAAGCACCTGCGTATCGAGCCCGGTCTCGTCCATCAGGGCCAGCCGGTCGTCCGCCAGATCGGCCAGACGCGCGCCGATCGCGCCCTGGTGGTAGGCAACGCTCGGATCGCGCGCCTCGAGCGCCACGGCGTGCCAGGCCTGCGCGACGTCGGGGGTCAGGAAATGCTCTTCGATGCCGATCAGTTTCATGGTGGGGCTTCCGTCTGCAAGAACGAATGGACGGCCCCCGAATGCCCGCGCGCCGGACAAGGCGCCAGACGCATGGCCTGCAACTATAGGTTGCGCCCAACGCCTTGTCAGCGCTGCGGGGCTGGCGTAGCCCTGCGGGCATGGCCCCGATCGATCTCAACCTGCTGCCCGCGCTCGACGCGCTGCTCACCGAAGGCAGCGTGACCGGCGCGGCACGGCGACTGGGGCTGAGCACGTCGACGATGAGCCGCACGCTCGCCCGCCTTCGCGCGGCGACCGGCGATCCGCTGCTGGTGCGCGCCGGGC
>NZ_JALHLF010000240.1 GCF_022832435.1 Novosphingobium organovorum
CCGCGGGTCCGGGCGAGGCGGGCGAGGCGGCGAAAGCGCGCGCGGCGCTCGGGCCCGGGCAGGTGGTAATGGCGGTAGATCAGGCCCGACCCGCGCGGCAGGCGGCGCAGCGCCTCTTCGAGCGCGGAGTCGTTGCGCGCGTCGCTGACGAGCCAGAGGCGGGGCACAAACGATGGCTGGCGGTTCGGCACGGGGACGCTATAGCACCGGCTTATGAATGAGCCAGTCTTCCCGTCCGCCGATCTCACTCCCTTGGCCAGCGTTCGCGAGCGTATCGCGCAGGCCGCGCGCATCGCCCAGCGCAAGCCCGAGGCGATCGAGCTGATCGCGATTTCCAAGACCCATCCCGCCGCCGCCATCCGCCCGCTGATAGAAGAAGGCCAGCGCGTCTTTGGCGAAAACCGCGTGCAGGAAGCGCAGGAAAAATGGCCCGCGCTGATCGAGGAGACGCCGGGCATCGCGCTCCACCTCGTCGGCCAGTTGCAATCGAACAAGGCCGACGATGCGGTCGCGCTGTTCGACTGCATCCATGGGCTCGACCGCCCCTCGCTGGTGAGCGCGCTGGGCAAGGCGATGGACAAGGCCGGGCGCCAGGTGCCCTGCTTCGTGCAGGTCAACATCGGTGCGGAAGAACAGAAGGGCGGTTGCCCAATCGCTGAGGTGCCCGAACTGCTCGCCTCGGCGCGCACGGCGGGCATTCCTGTGATCGGCCTGATGTGCGTGCCGCCGGTCGGGATCGAGCCCGCGCCGTTCTTCGCACTGCTCGCCAAGATCGCCGCCGATCACGGGCTGGACCAGCTCTCGATGGGCATGAGCGGCGATTTCGAGACCGCGATCCTGCTCGGCGCGACCCACGTGCGGGTGGGCTCGGCACTGTTCGGCGCCCGCCCGCCGTTCAACGGCTGAGCCCGGTCCGAAGCGCGCCCGGCGGGCGGCGGCGGGCGCCTTAGCCACAAAAGATTCTCGCCATATCCAAGGTGTTCGGCCTAGAACGGCGGGCATGGTGCAATCGGACAGCAGCGGTGGCCCGCGCATGAGCGAGGGGAGCGCAGGCGCGCAGGCCGGAACGCAGGCCGGGCCGCCGAGGCCAGGCGCGTCG
>NZ_JALHLF010000241.1 GCF_022832435.1 Novosphingobium organovorum
GAGCCGGCCGCGCTTGCGGACGATGCCCCGGCGCTGACCCGCACGCTGGTCGTCCCCTTGCGTCATGGCATCCACGCCCGGCCTGCCGCGCGGCTGCGCCAGACGGCGGGCGGGTTCGAGGCGATCGTGCGTATCGAATTCGACAAGCGTACCGCCAGCTTGCGCAGCCCGGTCGGCATCCTTGCCCTTGGCGTGCGGCTGTGGGACGAAGTGACGCTCCACGCGCAGGGGCGCGAGGCTGCCGCCGCGCTCGACGCGCTCGAGGAACTGATCGCGGGCGGCATGGGCGAAAAGGCCGAGCCGGGCGAAAAACGCCCCGCAGCGCCCGTCGCTGCCACGCCCGTCGCCGCCCCGCAGGCCGCCGCTCAGGTGGTGGACGGTGCACTCTGCGGTGTCTGCGCCGCGCCCGGTCTCGCAACGGGGCGCATCGTGCGCTACCGTCTGGCCGATATTCCGGTTGCTCCCTCTTGCGGGGACCCCGTGCGCGAGCGCGCCGCGCTCGACGCGGCGCTCGATGAACTCGTCGCGCGGATCGCTGCCGAGCGTGAAGCCGCCGATCCGCGCGCGCAGGGTATCCTGAGCGCGCACGCCGCCATGTTGGAAGACGAGGACCTGCGCGCCGCGGCGCACGAGGCGATCGACAACGGTGCGGGCGCGGGTGAGGGCTGGCAGGCGGCCATCGCGCCGCAAGTCGCCGTGCTCCTGCGCTCGGGCGACGCGCGTCTGGCCGAGCGGGCCGACGACATGCGTGATCTGGAGCGGCGCGTGCTGCTCTTGCTCGCCGGGCAGGTCGAACAGCCGGTGGCGCTGCCCGAAGGTGCGGTGCTCGTTGCCGAAGACCTCTTGCCCTCGCAGCTCCTGGCGCTCGACACCGCACGGCTGGCTGCGATTGCGCTGGTCAAGGGCGGGCCGACCTCGCACGTCGCGATCCTCGCCGGAGGCATGGGCGTGGCGATGGTTGTCGCGATGGGGGCGGCGCTCGACACGCTCGAGGAAGGGCGCGAGGTCGTCGTCGATGCGGCGCGAGCGGTGCTTGAAGTGGCGCCCGATGCGGCGCGCGTGGCCGCAGTGCGCGAGACGCTCGACCGGCTGGCGGC
>NZ_JALHLF010000242.1 GCF_022832435.1 Novosphingobium organovorum
ACAGCATTCAGTCGAGCTTTGGGCAACGTCTCCTAACCACCCATCCCGGCTGATGACCGTTCGGATCGACAAGCCTAACCGGACAGACGGCTTCCTGGCGCGCAAGATCGGCCCTTGAGCGACCGACAAGGGCGCGTGGGCGCCAACGCGCCCCTTGAAAACAATGGCTTGGAAACCGGCGGCATTCGCTTCACAGTAGGCCATGGCTGTGACGCTACTTCCCCATTCCGATGGCCACTCGTCGTCGCTGGAGTTTGCACCGGACGACGTCGAGTTGGTGCGGCAAGCCATCTTCGACCTGTTCGGTGAGGCCGCCAGCCAGCGGGGGCTCACATACTCCACGATGGAGTTCGGCGGCGAGAAGTTCTTATTTCAAAACGAGTGGGAAGACCCCTGCTTGATCGCTTCCACGGAAGCAGGTCGCACCCTGCTCTTACAGATTGAGCGGCGGCTTTCGACGGCGACCTCGTAGCCCGTCTACGGGCTGAATGGCCCGATACGGGCCAGCGCCACATTCCCCCCGTTGCCGTCCTTCGATTAACTCGCGTAGCGGAGCAATTCCGCCCTGAAACTCTCTACCGCTTCACGGTCATCTGACCATATCCAGAGATGGCTAAGAATAGTCTCATAGTAGACCCAAAGGGAGGATGAGCCCCACTTTGCATCAGATGCGATGTAATCCTCGTATCTGTCATATTCGGGCAAAACGATGCCAGCTTCCGGGTGGTCTACGCCAAAGCGCTCCAATATTCTTCGATGGGGCGCTTCGTCATCAAGGAGGTCGGTCCACATGTGGAATCCCCAACCGGCCGTCCCGGTGCTGCCGTATTTGGGCGACGCAGAAACTTCCTCGATATTTGAATAGAGTGCCATCAGATGAAACGTAATCGAGGCGATGGCCGCTTACCAGCCATCTTGGCTACTGTCCCACCGAGACGGCGCGGGAAAGCGGTCGGTCGGCTCCCTGGCTCGTCAATTCGGCCCCGGAACGCCCGACTTGGGCGCGCAGCCGCCAATGGCAAACGCAGGCGTTGCAGTCACCGTGCGCGCTTGTCAATGGGTACCGAAGTTTCCGCAGATGTGGGCGTCCAA
>NZ_JALHLF010000243.1 GCF_022832435.1 Novosphingobium organovorum
GCAGCGGCTTGCCCGCGCGCGCGGCGGCGAGCAGCGCGGTGCCATAGGCGCTGACCACGCGCGGGCGGTAATCGCCCAGCCGCGTGTTCACGCTGGCAAAGACCCCCACGCCCGCCGCCGGGTCGGCGTGGAACGAGGAGCTGAAGGCCAGCATCCCGCCGGTGTGATGGAGCAGTGTGCGCGCGCCTTCGCGAACCGTGGCGATGCCGCTGGCGTAGAGCGAACCCGGCCCGAACTGGGTGTTGGGCATGGCGCGGGCCAGAAAGGCGCGCGCCGCCGCATCGGGCAGCAGCGGCGCGCCCTTGCCCTGCCCCAGCGCGATGACGAAACGCAGATACTGCGCCATGTCGCGCGCGCTGGCCCCGACCGTGCCCGAGGCGAAATCGTCTTCGAGGAAGGGGCCGCGCACCAGCGGCGCGCCGGTCATCGCGACCTTGTCCTCGCGCAGCGGCACATAGCCCGCCGCAAAGCGCTCGCGATCCGCCAGCATCAGGTGCGCGTGGGCGCCCGCCATGCCGAGCGGGCGCAGCACGCGCTCGGCGATGACCTGCGGATGCGGCCGCCCGGTCACCGCCTCGATCACCAGCCCGAGCAGCATGTAGCCGGTGTTGCTATAGGAAAACCGCGTGCCCGGCGCGAAGCCGCACCACAGCCGCGCGTCAGGGCTTGCCGGATAGAGCGCGGCGTCGTGCGCCAGTCCACCCGCGTGGTTGAGCAACTGGCCAAGCGTGATCGGCGCTTCGGGCAGCGAGGTCGCATCGAGATAGCGCGACACCGGCGCGTCGAGATCGAGCAGCCCCTCGTGCGCCAGGACGTGAACGCAAAACGCGGTGATCGACTTGCTGATCGAGCCGATCTCGAACAGGTGGTCGGGGCCGACCGGGGTGGCGCTCTCGCGCTCGGCCTCGCCGATCGAAAGCGTCGCGGCGAAACCGGCCTCATCGCTCACCGCCACGCTCATGCCCGCCAGGCCATAGCCCTCCACCTCGGCGCGCGCGTAAGCCGCGAGCCGGGCCAGCGCCTCGGCGTAAGGCCCCGCTTCGCCCTTAAGGACGCGCAGGCTGGAGGGC
>NZ_JALHLF010000244.1 GCF_022832435.1 Novosphingobium organovorum
CTCGCCGCCGCCTCGATGGCGCAGGTCCACCGCGCGCGGCTCGCCGACGGGCGCGAGGTCGCGGTCAAGGTGCGCCGTCCGGGCATCGCGGCGCGGATGGAGGCCGACATGCGCATCCTGCGCCAGCTTGCGGGAATCGCCGAGGCGCACAGCCCCGCGCTGCGCCGGCTCGCCCCGCGCGCGATGATCGAGGAGCTGGGGCGCGCCATTCTCGACGAGCTGGACTTCACGCAGGAAGGCCGCAACGCCGAACGCCTCGCCCAGGACCTCGCCGCGCTGGACAAGGTTGCGGTTCCGGGCATCCACTGGGACCTCAGCGCGCCCGACCTGCTGGTGATGGACTTCGTTGCGGGAACCGCGCCGCGCCATCCGCAAGCCCTGCGCGAGGCGGGCATCGATCCCGAGGCGATCGCCGCGCTCGGCGCGCGGCTGGTGCTCGAAATGGTGCTCGTCAACGGGCGCTTCCACGCCGATCCCCACCCCGGCAACCTGCTGTGCCAGGCGCCCGACCGGCTGGTGCTGATCGACCTGGGCTCGGTCGGCACGATTTCGCAGCGCCGTCGCAGCGAATTCCTGAGCTTCATCCTCGCCCTGCGCGGGCGCGACGCGGCCGGGGTGGCGGACACGCTGGCGACCTGGTCGCAAACCGGCGACGTGCCGCGCGAACGGCTGCTTGTCGCCTCCGAACGGCTGGTCGAGCGCCATGGTCAGGGGCCGCTGGTGCTGAGCGCGATGGTCGCCGATTTCTTCCCGCTGCTGCGCCACGAAGGGCTCGTCCTGCCCGCCGATCTGGTGCTGATCTTCAAGGCGATGGTGACGATGGACGGCGTGCTCGCGGCGATCGCACCGGGCTTCGACTTGTCCGGGGCGCTGGGCGCCATGCGCGCCCGGCTCATCGCCAGCCGCATGGCCGAACTGGTGCGCCCCGACCGGATCGAGGCGCTCGGCCTCGAACTCGCCCGCGTGGCCGAGCAGGCGCCCGCGCTGATGCGCGCAGCGACACGGCGGCTCGAACGGC
>NZ_JALHLF010000245.1 GCF_022832435.1 Novosphingobium organovorum
CAGCGCGGCGGCGCCGGCCAGCCAGCGCAGATCCTCGCTCACGGCTGCGGGGTGTTCGCTGGAGTAGGCGCAGGGGCATCCGCGGCGGCGGCGGCCGCCGCAGCCTCGGCCGAGTCGGCTTCGGGCATCGTCGGGATCACCGCGCCCTTGGGCAGTTTGGGCTTGCCGACCTTTTCCAGCTCGCGCTTCTTGGCCGCAGCGTTTTCGGCGTCGGCCTGGCGCGCGATCTTGTCGACGTCCATTCCCGACCAGCGCCCGATCGTCTTGTAGAGGTTGCGGACTTCCTCGTCGCGCTTGGCCTGTTCGAGCGCGAGGGTTTCCTTTGCCTTCTGGTTGGCGATGTTTTCCTTCAGGATTTCCTTGTCCGAACGGTTTTCGGGCAGGACCGAGATCCAGGTCACCTTGGGCGGGGGATGCGGGGCGGACGCTTCCTGCCCGGCCATCAGGTAGAACACCGCAAAGGTGCAGGCGGCCGAGACGGCGGCAATGCGCCAGCGGTGCTGGCCCGCCTGCTTCCAGACGAAGCGAAACTCGGCCCACATGCCCGTCGGGCTGACGTCTTTCCAGTATCCGGTGCGTTTGGAGAACAACATGGCGGGCTATTTAGGCGCTATCGCGGCGAAACGCTAGCCGAAGGGCGCATGGAGCGCGCGGCCGTGCGCCTTGAGCCAGCGGTTGGCGTCCTCGATCGAGCCTTCGAAGATCCGGGCGAGGCAGGCGTGGAAGGCGGGCGAATGGTCGAAGTGGACGAGATGGGCAACTTCGTGCGCAACGACCGAGCGGCGCACGAAGTCGGGCGCCATGATGAGCCGCCAGTTGATGCGGATCGCGCCATTGGCCGCGCACGAGCCCCAGCGCCGCTTCGCGTTCGAAAGCGCCAGCGCGGGTACCGCCTGCCCGGCGCGTTCGCAATAGTGGGCAAGGTCGGCGGCGAGCAGGGGGCGGGCCTCGGCCTGGAGCCAGCGCGCCACGCGCGGGGCGAGCGC
>NZ_JALHLF010000246.1 GCF_022832435.1 Novosphingobium organovorum
TGGGCACCTCCATTTACCCGCTGGATTTGATGTCGATTGCGGAGTGATTGGCTGATTGACGCCATGAGGCCCCGCTTCCCGTCGCACTTCCGGGATTTCGTTGCCTGGCCTTCCAAAGTTGTCGGATCACCCGACGCCAAGGCACACCTATCCTGTGGGGTGCCGGGTTTCGTGGAACACCAGGCGGTGCATGTTGAAGGCCAGATTGGCGAGCGTGATCTTGGCTTCGGCCCGGGCAATGCCGATGGTACGGATGAACAGACCCATCTTCGCCTTCTGATGTGCGAACACATGCTCGACCCGGGCGCGGACTTTGGACCTGGTGGCGTTTCCTCGCCGAATATTCGCTGGCATCGGCCGCCCTTTGGGTTTTCTGCGGTGGATACGGCTGACCCGGCCATGCGCCTTCAACCAGCGTTCGTTGCTCTGGCTGCGGTAGGCCGTATCCGCCCAGACATCCGAGGCGGTGTTGTCCTCACTGACAACTTCGCGCAGCATGCGCCCATCGTAGCGCGCACCATCGGTGACCTTGCCCTTGCGGATGAAGCCGAAGGCCCGGCAGATCGAGATGCTGCTTTTGTAACCAAAGCTCGGGATCGCGATGTCTGGTTGCGGCCTGCCGTCGGCAGTCGGCCGAGCCTTGGCGAACTTGAGCGTCCAGCGCGCATCGGTATCCTTCTGCCGCGCCTTCGCGGGTTGACCCGGCCATATCGCGTCGGCCGTCTTGCCTTCCTTGACCGCAGCCCTTTCAGCTTCAGTGTTGCGCTGCTTGGGCGCGGCGACCAGCGTGGCATCGACGATCTGCCCACCCATCGGCAGGTAGCCGCGTGCCTTCAGCTGCCGGTCGAAGTCTGCGAATATCGTCTCCAGCGCCCCGGCCTTGGTGAGTCGCTCGCGGAACGTGCGGATCGTGTTCGCGTCCGGCGTTGCAGCCCCGAGGTCAAAT
>NZ_JALHLF010000247.1 GCF_022832435.1 Novosphingobium organovorum
CGCTCGATCCGGCGGCGGCCGAAGCGGCGATCGACCGCGCGCTGGCCGCCCGTTCGAGCGAAGCAACGCCGTTCTCGGTGCTTGCCGCGCGGCTGCGCGCAGCGCGGCGCCCCCATGAAATCCTGGAGACCGCACGCGCGCTGCACGCGCTCGAGAGGATGCTCACGCAATGACAGGTGATAGTGCGATGTACGAAGAGGTTGCGGCAGAGGCGACGATGAGCCTTGGCGATGTCCGGGCGCTGGCCGAGGCGATCCGCGCCGAAGTGGGCAAGGCCGTGGTCGGCCAGGGCGAGACGATCGAGCATCTGCTGATCGCGCTCATGGCGCGCGGGCACGTTCTGCTCGAAGGTCCGCCGGGTACCGCCAAGACGTTCCTTGCGCAGTGCTTCGCCGCGACGCTCGGGCTCGACTTCGGGCGCATCCAGTTCACTCCCGACCTGATGCCGGGCGATATCCTGGGCTCGAACTTGTTCAACTTCCAGACCAGCCAGTTCACGCTGACGCGCGGGGCCATCTTCTGCGACCTGCTGCTCGCCGACGAGATCAACCGCACCCCGCCCAAGACCCAGGCCGCGCTGCTCGAGGCGATGCAGGAGCGGCGCGTCACGCTCGACGGCGAACGCCACGCGTTGCCCGAGGCTTTCATGGTTGTGGCCACGCAAAACCCGATCGAGAGCCAGGGCGTCTACCCGCTGCCCGAAGCCCAGCTCGACCGTTTCCTGTTCAAGCAGCTGGTCGACTATCCCTCGATCGAGGAAGAGCGCCGCATCGTCGAACGCTTCGGCGCCAACCGCGGCGCGCCCACGCCCGCCGAAATGGGCGTTGCGGCGGTGGCATCGCCCGCGGTGCTGGCGACAGCGGCGGCGGCCGTGCGCACCGTGACGCTGGCCGAGAGCGTGGCCGACTACATCGTGCGGCTGGTGCGCGCGACGCGTGAAAGCGCG
>NZ_JALHLF010000248.1:0-369 GCF_022832435.1 Novosphingobium organovorum
GAGGGCTGGTCGATCGATGCCGCCGCGCGCGTCGCGGGCTGGCAGGCGCTGTTCGCGCAAGGGGGCGCGGACGGGCCGGTGCTGTTGGTGACGAGCAATGGCGCGGCGCGCTTTGCCTTCCTCGCCGACCCGGCGCTGGGTGCGGCGATGGAGCGGCTGGGCACGCTCAAGCTGCCGACCGGCGGCTATGGCGTGATCGATCGCGATCGAACCGGTGCGTGGCGGGTGTCGGGCTGGGGGCTGCGGCCATGAGCGCTCCGGCGCTGCTGCGCGCGCCCCCGTTTCCGGGCGCCGACGCGCGGGTGACGCAGGAGGGGGCGGCTCTGGTCCCGACCTCGCTGTGGCCCGAGACCGGCGCGCTGTTCGCCG
>NZ_JALHLF010000248.1:450-943 GCF_022832435.1 Novosphingobium organovorum
GTTCGCCGCGATCCGCGCCGCGCGGGTGGGCGGGGCCTTCTGGGCGCCACCGGCCCCTGTTGCCGGGCGCGGGCCGGTCATCGATCGCACCGCCGGATCGGGCGGGCCCGAAGTCGATCCCTGGTCGTTACTGGACCATGCGCAGACCCTCATCGCGCAGGGCGACGACGAATGGATCGCGCTCGCGCGGATCGCGGGGCTGGATGTCGAGGTCGTTTCGCCCGGTCGCCATGGTTTGCCGGGCGAGGATGCGGCCGTGCTCGATGCGCGGATTGCCGCGCAGCTCATGGCCCCGGCCTACCGCGATCCCTTCACCGGATCGCCCGCCGACATCCTTTCGACCATTGCCCTGCTGGCCGACTGGCGCCGCACGCTGGCGGGCAACCGGGGCATCGTTGCCGCTTCGGGCATGGCCTGGTGGAAGCGGCGCGAAATCCGCCGCTTCCTCTGGGCGCCGGGCCAGCGCCTGGCCCTGACCCGCCGTCCCGCCGCC
>NZ_JALHLF010000249.1 GCF_022832435.1 Novosphingobium organovorum
CTTCGGCGCCGCGCGCTTTGGCCTGGGCCGCGGCGATATTGCCCCGGTTGCGGTCGAACAGCGGCAGGGGCAGCGAAACCCCGGCGACGAGCGCGGCGGCGTTTTCCGGCTCGAAGCGGCGCACCCCGATCTGCGCGGTCACGTCCGGGCTTGCCATGCGCCGCTGCGCCTCGATCGCGCGCGAAGCCGCCTCGCGTTCGGCCTCGGCGGTGCGCACGCTCAAGCTCTGCAAGGGATCGACCGGTCCCATTGCAGGCTTGGCGTTCAGGCGATCGAGCAGCGATTCCGAGAGGCTCGTGAAAGGCGTGGTCCGACCGGCGAGCGCCGACAGGCGGGCCAGCGCCAGGGTGCTGGTCGCCTGGGTCGCTTCGAGATCAGCCTGAAGCGCGTTGAGTTCGGTCTCGGCCTGAAGCTGGCGAAGGCGCGCCTCCTTGCCCGCGCTGACGAGCGCACGGGCCAGGACGAGATCGGCCTGTGCCTCCTCCACCTCATCCGCGGCAATACCGATCCGGCGCTCGGCGACTTCGGCCGCGGCATAGGCCCGCGCCAGGTCCCAGGCGTAGTCGAGCCGCCCTTCGAGGCTGCGCGCCTCGGCCGCCACGACACCGGCACGTCCAGCGGCGATGCGCGCCGCGCGCTTGCCGCCCAGTTCGATCGGATGGTTGTATTGCAGCGTCGTCTGCGTCTCGTCGAAGCCGCGATAGGGCGAGGAGCCCGCGAAGTTCTCGCCGAAGAGGCTGAGTGTCGGGTTGGGTCTCGCCCGTGCCTGTTCGGCCAGCCCTTGCGCGCGCGCGACGTCAGCGTCGAGCGCATCGATGCGGGGGGCATCCTGCGCGCCCCGCAAGAGTTGCGCGTAGGGGGGCGCCGGCTCGGCGCAGGCCACGCCTGCGGGC
>NZ_JALHLF010000025.1 GCF_022832435.1 Novosphingobium organovorum
CGCGACCAGCGCGCCCGCCCCGGCGTCGAGCGAACGCGTCGCGGGGGTGGCCGCGATCGTCAAGCCGCAGACCAGCGATCCGGCTGACGACGAGTACAGCTACGGCTTCCGCCTGTGGGATGCCGGCTACTTCCCCGAGGCGCGCCAGCAGCTCAAGACCTTCCTCGAGAAGTACCCGAACCACAAGATGGCCTCGTTCGCGCGCAACCTGCTTGGCCGCGCCTGGCTTGACGATGGCAATCCGGGCGAGGCGGCCAAGTGGTTCCTGCAGAACTACCAGGCTGACAAGCAGGGCGCCCGCGCCCCCGACAGCCTGCTCTATCTCGCGGTGTCGATGAAGAAGATGAAGGACACCAAGCGCGCCTGCATCGCGCTGGCCGAATTCAGCCAGACGTACGCCGCCGAAGCGGCCGGGCGTCTGGGCACGCTCTATGCCTCCACGCGCAATGGGCTCACCTGCAACTGACCCGCAAGGCCCGCTGGCCGGGCTCGATCCGCAGCGCGTAGAGCGGCTTCACGCCGATCTCGCCGCGCTGTGGGACTGGGCCATCGCCGAGCCCGGTGCGCGGCTGGGGATCGCGGTGTCGGGCGGGCCGGACAGTCTGGCGCTGTTGCTGCTCGCCGCAGCCGCCTTGCCCGGACGGATCGAGGCCGCCACGGTCGATCATGGCCTGCGCCCGGAAAGCGCGCGCGAGGCGGCCGATGTCGCCGCGCTCTGCGCGCGGATCGGCGTGCCCCACGCGGTGCTCGCGGTGGCGGTTCCTGAAGGCAATGTCCAGGCGATGGCGCGTCAGGCGCGTTATGCGGCGCTGGCGGGCTGGGTGGAGGCGCGCGATCTGGCCGCGCTGGCTTCGGCGCATCATGCCGACGATCAGGCCGAAACCCTGCTCATGCGGCTCAACCGGGCGAGCGGGGTGGCCGGGCTGGCCGGTGCGCGCGCGCTGGGGCGCGTGCCCGAAACCTCGATTCCCTTGCTGCGCCCGCTGCTCGGCTGGCGCCGCGCGGAGCTGGCGCAGGTGGTCGAGGAGGCCGGAGTGGTCGCAGCGCAGGACCCTTCGAACCGCGACGATCACTACGACCGGGTGCGGCTGCGCAAGGCGCTCGCCGGGGCCGACTGGCTCGACGTTCCGGCAATTGCCCAGAGCGCGGCGAACCTGGCTGACGCTGACGCGGCACTGGACTGGATGGCCGACCTCGAATGGCGCTCGTGCATCAAGAAGGAGCCGATGGGGCTGCGCTATCGCCCGCAGGCGCCGCGCGCGGTGGCGCTGCGCGTGGTGGCACGGCTCGTTGCCGAACTGGACGGGCAGGAGGCGCGCGGCAGCGCCATCGCGCGCCTGTTCGAAACGCTCTGCGCAGGGCGTCCGGCCTCGATCGGCAATCTGGTGGTGCGCCCCAACGCGGGCGGCTGGAGCTTTGCCAGGGCCCCGCGCCGCGCCGTGAAGGCGCCCGCAGCCCGGCGTGGCTTGGATACGCCTTCGGGCGAGGATTGAACCCAGGGGGTTGGCCCAAGGCCCGAGCCCAAAGGTTGAGCCCGGATCTTTTTCCTCTAACCTGATCGCATTGCGGGCAGCGGGAGCGCGTGCGTGTGAGACAGGGGCGTTTCGGGACCATGCGGCGCAGGGCATGGCGGATGAGGCTGGTCTTCGCGGGCCTGAGCGCTGCGGGCCTGCTCGCTGCGGCGGGCGGTGCGGCCGGCGCCGAGGCGCCAGAGACTCATGACGGGGGGGCTGAAGATGGCCGCCGTTCGGCCTGCCACCTGCCCGAAGGCTGGGAGGCGCTCGCCGCGCGTCGGCCCGATTTCGTGGTTCTGGGTGAACTGCACGGCACGGCTCAGGCGCCTGCATTCCTCGAAAATACGGCCTGTGCGCTGGCCGCGCAGGGCAAGCGGGTGCTTGTCGCGATCGAGATGGACGCCGCGCTCGATGCCCGGTTGCAGGCGGCCTGGGCGCTCGACCAGAGCGGCTTCGTGGCGGCGCTGGGTGGGCCGGACTGGAAGGGCACGGGCAAGGGTGTCATCAGCCAGGCGGTGCTTGGCGGGCTGATCCGTCTTCATGCGCAGGAAAGCGCAGGAGCCGCTATTCGCGTCGTCGCGTTCAACGGCGTCAAGGACGCCGCGCAGGGCGCAAGCCTTGGCGAGAGCACGCCCGAAGCCACGCATGAGGCGGCGCAGGCCCGCAACATTGCCGAGGCCGCGCGTGGGGGCCATTATGACCTGACGCTGGTGCTGGTCGGCAATGTGCACGCTTCACGGCAGCCCATCGTCCGGCCGGGCATCGCTTACAAGCCGATGGTGATGCATCTGGTAAACAGCGGATCGGTGATCGCGCTCGACATGCGCTACGCCTCGGGTTCGGCCTGGTTCTGCCAGCTCAAAGCGGGCGTGGCGTTGCTTCCGGGCGTGCCGATCCCGACGGAGCAGGTCGAGTGCGGCGATCATGACTGCGCTGGAAACGCCGGCGAAGAAGCGGGCGCAGGAGAAGGGCCGCCAGCCATCTCGCTCGAACCGGTCTCAGGCGCGCGCTCTGGCTACGCTTACGACGGTACGTACTGGGCCGGGGCGATCCGGGGTTCGCCACCAGCCTTCGCGCCGATGTAGGGCACCGTTCGCGCAGGGACCGGGTCTCAGCGGCCCTCGAGATCGTCGCCCAGGCCCACGCGCTTGCCGCGCGTGACATAGACCCTGTCGCCCAGTTTCGTGACCGCGAAGAGTTTGGCGGCAAAGGGCACCGGCATTCCCACGCAGCCGTGGCTGGCATAGCCTTTCTGGACATGGTCCGAGCCGTGCAGGGTGATGCCGTCGTTGGTCAGGCGCTGCATGTAGGGCATGGGGGCGCCGGTGTAGATGTTGGAGACGTGGTCCTTGTCCTTCTGGGTGATGGGGAACACGCCGAGCGGCGTGGGCTTGTCCTGCGTGCCCAGCAGCACCGCGCTCGCGCCGATTTCGTACCCGTCACGAAACACCGATAGCACGCGCGCCTCGAGGTCGACGGTGATGACGATTGGGCCTTGCGGGGCGCCGCTCTCGTCCCAGTGCCATTCGCCGTATTTGATCGCCCCCTTGATCGGCAGGATCCGCTTGATCACGAAAGGCCCCGCATCGGCCGGAACCATGGATGCGGGGGAGGGCGCAGGTTTGGGCGCGGCGCTGGCGGCATGGTCGAGCCGGGCTTGGGCTCCCGCGGCATCGACCCGTGCCAGCGAGGCGGCGCGTTCGCCGCGCGGGGCGGCGGCAAGCACGATCGCGACGCCGATCAGCGCCAGCGCGACGAGGCCCGAAAGCAGGAAAAGGCGAGAACTCACGAGTGTCCGGTCTGGTTGGCAGCGCGCCGTAACGGCCCCGGCGCCGGGGGCATCACAGCGCACGATGGCAAAGATCGCGGCGTAACGCCAGAGCTTGCCATCTTACTGTCCCATCACGGGATTCGTGCGCACCCGGTGGTTAACGCCGCGCGCGCCGGGGGCGGTTGTCAGGGTCTGGGGAGGAGGCCTCCACGCAGGATCGAATTGGCGATTTCGGCGACTTCGGCGGGGTCGCGTTCCTGCGACCAGACCGCGTAGCGCAGGCCCAGGAACACGTTCATGCCCATGATCGCCCAGGCGTGCGCTTCCTCGATGTCGGCGCGCACCTCGCCCTTGCGGGCGCCTTCGCCGAGCCGTTCGAAGATGCGCTGCGCGGTCGATTCGTAGTGCGTGCGAAAGGTTGCCGGATCGACGAATTCGCACTCGTCGATGATGCGGTAGATTTCCTTGTGGGTGCCCGCGAAGTTGAGAAAGTTGGTCAGCGCGACGCGTTCGGCTTCGAGCGCTTCGAGGTCCGAGCGGCGCGATTCGCGCGCGGCTTCGCGCACCCGTGAGCTGAGGTGGTCGACCAGCGCGCGGTAGATCTCGTCCTTGGAATCGAAATAGGTGTAGAAACTGCCCAGAGCCGTGCCCGCGCGCTGGGTGATGCTGGTGATCGAGGCTTCGTGAAAGCCGCGCTCGCCGAATTCGCTGGCCGCCGCGTCGAGCAGTTTCTGGCGCGTCTTGCGCCCGCGTTCGGTGCGCGGCGCCTTATCGGATATCTTGTCGGAGGTCACAGCCACGGGATCGGCGGCCGGATCGGCGCTGGCCGGCGCCATCGCAGGGACGCCGGGGGAGGGGGGCTCGTCAAACGGCGGGGTGTCTGTGCTCACCGGGCAACAGCTACCGCGTCGCGTGGCGCTTGGCAAATCTTCGTTGTTGAAACTCGGTTCAACTATCAATATGCAGAGGGCAACAAAAAGACGTTCATGGGAGTGAATGCAATGAGCAAGGCGCGTTTCCGTCGCTTCGAATCGAGTGGTCTGGCCCTCATGGCCGGGCTTGGCTGCCTTACGTTCTCGGCCCCTGCCTTCGCGCAGGAAGAGGACGACCCCGCTGCAAAAGAGGCCACCGGCGGCGAGATCATCGTCACCGCCCGCCGCCGTGAGGAACGGCTGGTCGACGTACCCATCGCGGTGTCGAGCTTTTCGGGCGAGGAACTTGCCAAGTCGGGCGCGCTCGACGTCACCGAAATCGCGCAGGCCGCCCCCAACGTCACACTGGAACCTTCGCGCGGGACCAATTCGACGCTTTCGGCCTTCATCCGCGGCATTGGCCAGCAGGATCCGGTCTCGGGCTTCGAGCAGGGCGTGGGCATCTATCTCGACGATGTCTATCTCAACCGCCCGCAGGCCGCCGTGCTCGACATCTACGATGTTCAGCGCATCGAGGTCCTGCGCGGCCCGCAGGGCACGCTCTACGGGCGCAACACGATTGGTGGCGCGGTCAAGTACGTAACCAAGAACCTGCCGCTCGAACCTTCGTTCAAGATGCGCGGTTCGCTCGGCAGCTACAAGCAGGCGGACCTTGTAGTCACCGCCTCGACCCCGCTCACCGACCTCATTCGCGTGGGCGGGTCAGTTGCCCGGCTGTCGCGCGGCGGCTTTGGCAAGAACCTGACGACGGGCGAGGAAAACTACAACAAGGATATCTGGGCGGGCCGGGCGAGCCTGGAACTGGGCGGCTATGGCGAGCCGGTGCTGATCAAGATCTCGGGCGATTACACCAAGGACAATTCGAACGCGCGCGGCGGCCACCGTCTGGTGACCAGCTTCGCGACCGACACCCCGGTGCTCAAGAACGTCTACAACACGCAAGGCGGGCTCACCGATCCCAAGCAGTACGTCGAGGCCTATGGCTTTGCGATCAACGCCAGCGCGGACCTGTCGGACAGTTTCACGGTCAAGTCGATCAGCGCCTGGCGCAAGGATTCGAGCGCCTCGCCGATCGATTTCGACGCGCTGCCCGCGGTCGATCTGGACGTTCCGGCCTATTACAAGAACGAACAGCTCAGCCAGGAATTCCAGCTGCAGTACGACAACGGCGGCGCGCTCCAGGCGCTGGTCGGCTTCTATTACCTGACCGCGAGCGCGGACACCCAGTTCGACGTGCGCATCTTCAACGTCTACGCCGGGCTCACCGCGTTCACCGAGGCCGACGTCGATACCGACACCTGGGCGATGTTCGGCGATTTCACGCTGGCCCTGACCGACCGGCTCAGCCTTTCGGCGGGGGGGCGCTATACCTGGGACAAGCGCAGCGCCTCGATCCTGCGCCAGAACTACCTCGGCGGCGGTTCGCCGGTGTTTGGCGGGGCGGGCATCGCCTACGGTTCGCCCAGCACCGACTTCACCGGTTCTGCGGTGTTCAAGAAGTTCACCCCGCGCGTCTCGCTGTCGTTCAAGCCGACGCCCGATCACAACATCTACGGCGGCTTCAGCCAGGGCTTCAAGGGCGGCGGGTTCGACCCGCGCGGCGTGGGCGTCAACGCGCCGACGAGCAACGCGAGCGGCGTGCCGAGCGACGCCGAAGTGGCCGATTACCTCAGCTTCAAGCCTGAAAGCGTGAACAGCTACGAGATCGGCTACAAGGGCAACCTGATGCACGGCGATCTCTACGTCGCGCTGGCCGCTTTCCACATGGACTATACCGACGTTCAGATTCCCGGCTCGGCGGGCTGCACCGTGGGCGGACTGCCGACCTTCTGCGGCATCATCACCAACGCGGGCAAGGCCAAGATCGACGGTGTCGAACTGGAAACCAACGCGACGCTCGCGCGCGATGTGGCGGGGGCCGGCGATCGCATTACCTTCGCCGGATCGCTCGGCTGGATCAACGCGCGCTACACCGAATACATCGCCAACATCGCCAGCGTGCCGACCGACGTGTCGAAGTACCGCAAGATCCAGAACACGCCCGAATGGACCGGCAGCGGTACGCTGGGCTACGATACGCCGATGGGGCCGGGTGAGCTGTCGCTCAGCGGTACGGTCTCGTTCAAGAGCAAGACCTACCAGTTCGAAGTGCCCAACCCCTATCTCGATCAGGGCGCCTATGCGCTGCTGGACGCGAATATCGTCTACACCGCGCCCGGCGGGCGCTGGAGCGTGGGGCTGCACGGCAAGAACCTGACGAACAAGCGCTACAAGACCTCGGGCTACACCTTCATGGCGACCGATGCGCTGACCGGGACACTGGTCGAGCCACTGACCTCGACGCTGGGCACCGAAGGCACGCTGACCGCGTTCTACGGCAACCCGCGCCAGGTTTTCGTGACCGCCTCGCTCGCGTTCTGATCGCTCGCCCCCTCGCGCCGGCGCGGAACGCGGCGCGAGGGGGCGGCGTTGGGGCGGGGCGAAGGCGGCCCTGGCCGGTCCGGCCTGGCGGGGACGATCCGGGTCGGGCCGGCCATTGGGTTGCCGGGAAAACATGCAAGAAGGAAACGATCCCGATGAACTACGCGCTCCACCGTTATCGCAGCGCCTGCGGGCGGCTGGATCTGGTCGCGCGCGACTATCCGGCCACGCGCACGGGCGCGCCGGTGCTGTTGCTGATGCACGGGCTGACGCGCAACAGCGCTGATTTCGAGCCGCTCGTCGCGCATCTGGCGGGTGACTATCGCCTCATCGTCCCCGACCAGCGCGGGCGCGGCCTTTCGCAGTGGGACGATGACCCGGCGCAGTACCGCCCCGAAGTCTATTGCGCCGACATGTTCGCGCTGCTCGACGGGCTCGGCATCGCGTCGTGCGCGGTGGTCGGAACCTCGATGGGCGGGCTCATGGCGCTGGTCATGCAGGCGATGCGGCCGGGCTTTGCCTCGGCCATGGTGTTCAACGACATCGGCCCGGTGCTCGAAGCGGAAGGGCTGGCGCGCATCCAGGGCTATGTCGGGCCCGGCACCGCAATGACTGGCTGGACCGAGGCGGCGGCGCGTTGCCGGGCGATCAACGCGGCGGCCTTTCCCGATTTCGGCGCGGCGCAATGGATGGCCTTCGCGCGGCGCACCTGCACGCAGAACAGCGATGGAAGCGTTTCCTTCGCTTACGACCCGGCCATCGCGCAAGGCGTCGCGGGGGAGGAGCCCAGCGTCGTGCCGTCCGACCTGTGGCCCTTGTGGGATGCGCTCGATGCGCTGCCGGTACTGGTCGTGCGCGGTGCGCTGTCGGACCTGCTGGGGCGCGCGACGCTCGCGCAGATGGCGCAGCGCCATTCGGGGCCCTATAGCGCGGTGGAGATCGCGCGCGTCGGTCACGCTCCGATCCTGGACGAACCGGCGGCGCTGACCGCCATCCTGGCCTTTCTGAAGGAGCATCTGGGCTGACCATGGCCACTTCGTCCGAACCCGCAGCCCCGGCTCCCGCCTCCGCCTCCGCTCATGCCACGCGCAAGGCTGCTTCGGGCGTCTCGCCCAATCGGGTGCTGGCGATGCTGTTGCTGGTCTACATCTTCAACTTCGTCGACCGGCAGATTCTCTCGATCCTAGCCGCTCCGATCCAGGCCGAACTGGGCTTGTCGGACGCGCAGATGGGGCTTCTTGGCGGGACCTCGTTCGCGATCCTCTATTCGGTGCTGGGCGTGCCGCTGGCTTCGCTGGCGGACCGCACCAGCCGTTCCTGGGTGATTACCGGTTCGCTGGTGTGCTGGAGCGCGTTCACCGCCGCCTGTGGCCTGGCGAGCGGGTTCTGGCATATCTTCCTTGCTCGTCTGGGCGTGGGCGTGGGCGAGGCGGGCGGCGTGGCGCCGTCCTATGCGGTGATCGGCGATCATTTCCCCAGCCACCGGCGGGCTTTTGCGCTTTCGATCTATTCGCTGGGCATCCCGATCGGATCGGCGACCGGCGTGCTTGCGGGGGCCTGGGTGGCGGCGCGGGTGGACTGGCGCGCGGCGTTCCTCGTGGTGGGGCTGTGCGGGGTGCTGATCGCGCCGCTGTTCAAGCTCGTGGTGCGCGACCGGCCGCGCGCGCCGACGATCGGCGCCGGGGACGAACGGGCCAGGCTCTCCACCGTCGCGCGCCTGCTTGCGCGCAAGAAGGCGTTCTGGTTCTTCAGCTTCGGCGCGGCGTCGAGTTCGATGCTGGGCTATGGCCTGGCGTTCTGGATGCCCAGTCTGCTCCAGCGCAGCTTCGGGCTCGATCTGGAACAGACCTCGTGGTTCTTCGGCGCGGTGCTGCTGATCGGCGGGACCGCGGGGGTGCTGCTTGGCGGCGCGCTGGCCGACCGGCTAGGGGGCGCGGACCGCGCGTTCTACGGCTGGGTTCCGGCCTGCGCCTACGTCGTCGCCGTGCCGCTGTTCGCGGGCGGCATCTGGACTTCCCACGTGATGATCGCCTTTGCGCTGTTCCTCGTGCCCCAGGCCCTGGCCTATGTCTGGCTCGGCCCGGTGACATCGGCGATCCAGCATCTGGTCGAGCCGCCCGCGCGGGCGACCGCCTCAGCGCTGTTCCTGCTGATCAACAACCTCATCGGGCTGGGCGGGGGCATCTACGCGCTGGGCGCGCTGTCGAGCGCGCTGACCCCGCTCTACGGGCATGAGGCGCTGCGCATGTCGATGCTTTTCGCGCTCGTCCTCTATCTGGTCGCTGCGGTGCTGATGGGAATTGCGGGGCCGCATCTGCGCCGCGAATGGGTTGCCGAAGCGGCCTGAAGGGGCTCGCGGCTCTCCCCATCGCCATGCTAGTGGTTCGATTCTGACATTTGATACCCTATCGGATAGGGCGCGCTGAAATGTCAGAATCTCTTCGAACCACTAGCATTCATTTGATTCTATTGGATTTTACGATTTTTGCCATTTGCAGGCCCATCNGAAATGTCAGAATCTCTTCGAACCACTAGCATTCATTTGATTCTATTGGATTTTACGATTTTTGCCATTTGCAGGCCCATCCCAGCCGTCAGGGGATGCAAATGGCAAAATCAATCCACTAGATCGGCAGTTCGGTCGTCGCCTTGATCTGTGAAAGCGCGACGATTGAATTGACTTCCTGCACGCCGGGCAGCTGCGACAGCTTGCCGAAGAAGAACCGCTCGTAGGCCATGATGTCCTCGGCGACGACGCGGATCATGAAATCGATCGCGCCCATCATCACGTAACAGTCGAGCACCTCGGGAAAGTCGCGGATCTTGGCGGCGAATTCGTCGAGGTTGGCGCGGCCGTGGGCGTTGAGCTTGACCTGCACGAAGACGTGCGCGTTGAGCCCGACTTTTTCGCGATCGACCAACGCGACCCGGCGCTGGATGATGCCCTCGCGCTCCATCCGGTCGATCCGCCGCCAGCAGGGCGAGGAGGATAGCCCGACCTTTTCGGCGATCTGCGCGGTGGTCTGGCTCGCGTCGCGCTGGAGTTCGCGGAGGATTTTTCGCTCGTATGCGTCAAGCTCGGTCATATTGACCACAATAGGGCGATATAAAGGTCAATGCATCCAAAAATCGGGGCAAAGGGGCCAGAATGCGAAAAGATTTTCCACGGCGAAAGGTGCATTAGAGGGCCTCTGAACTGAAGGAGTGAAGTCATGGTCGCAGCGACAACCCGCTCGGTACCCGAAGAGTGCATCCGTCTTGAGGACAAGGAAGCCGGGCTCGACGGGTTCATTGTCATTCACTCCACCGCGCGCGGCCCGGCGGCGGGCGGTTGCCGTTTCTGGAGCTACGACACGCCCGAAGCCGCGATGGTCGACGCGATGCGTCTGGCCGAGGGGATGAGCTACAAGAACGCCTCGGCCGAACTGCCGCTGGGTGGTGGCAAGGCCGTGCTGCGCCGCCCGGCCGGGGAGTTCGACCGCCGCCGCCTGTTCGAAGCGTTCGGCCGCGCCGTGGCCCGGCTCGATGGGCGCTACGTCACCGCCGAGGACGTGGGCACCGGGCTCGAGGACATGGAGAACATCGCCCACGCCACGCGGCACGTCGCCGGGCGCACCGCGCGGCCGGGCTTTGCGGGCGGTGATCCCTCGCCCTGGACGGCGCTGGGCGTGTTCGAGGCGATGAAGGCTGCCGCCGCGATCCGGTTCGGCGGCTCGCTCGCCGGGGCGCGGGTGGCGGTCCAGGGCGTGGGCAATGTTGGCGGGCGCCTGGCGCGTCTGCTTGCCGACGAAGGCGCGCGGCTGGTGCTCGCCGATATCGATACGCAGCGCGCGCAGGCGCTGGCGAGCGAGCTCGGGGCCGAGGTCGCCTCGATCGCGGACATCGCGGGCGTGACGGCGGACGTGTTCGCACCCTGCGCCCTTGGCGGCGCGCTCGATGAGGCGGTGCTGGGTGTGCTCAAGGCCGCTCTGGTGTGCGGCGCGGCCAACAACCAGCTCGCCACGCCCGAGATCGCCGAAGTGCTGCGCGCGCGCGATATCCTCTACGCGCCCGATTACGTGGTCAACGCGGGCGGGATCATCAACGTTGCGGCCGAATACCTGGGCGAAAGCGAAGCCGACGTGCGCGGCCGGGTCGTCGCGATCGGTCCGCGTACTGCGGGCATCCTCGAAATGGCGCGCGCCGAAGGGCTGACCAGTGCCTTCGTCGCCGACCGCGAGGCCGAAGCGAAGATGCGTCCGCTCTGCGTGGCGTGAACCCCGGTTAGGCTAAAGGCGGGTTTGCAAAGGTCCCTGTTGGTCTCCTGTGCGCCGTGGCCTGGTTTCAGGCTGCGACGCGCAGGAGATTGCGTCCTTCGCGTTTGGCGCGGTAGAGCGCCTTGTCGGCCTCGCTGAGGAAGTCCTGTGCGTTCGTCGCCCCGGCAAGCGTGGCGACGCCGATGCTCGCGGTGACCTGTTCGGGGCCGGGCGCGGGCCAGAGCGCGCTTTCGATCGCCTGGCGCACGCGTTCGCCCACGATCCGGGCCGCTTCGGCATCCGAGCCGGGCAGGACAAGCACGAATTCCTCGCCGCCGATCCGTCCGGCAAGGTCCGAATTGCGGATCATCCGCGTGCACAGTTCGGCAACCTTGCGGATCACCGTGTCGCCGATGGCGTGGCCGAACTGGTCGTTGATGGTCTTGAAGTGGTCGATGTCGAGGATCGCGACGCTGAGCGGGGTCTGGTTCTCGCGCGCCTTCTTAAGCTCCATTTCGAGCGTTCCCAGCGCGTTGCGCCGGTTGGCGATACCGGTCAGGGGATCGGTCTGGGCCAGCACCATCGCGAAGTCGGCCTGTTCTTCGGCCAGTTGGCGCGCCTCGGCCAGCCGCAGCGTGGCGAGCGCGCGCTCGGTCACGTCCTGGAAGATGCCGAAGATGGCGATCGGCTTGCCCTTGGCGTCGAATTCGAGCTCGCCCTGGCTGCGCACGTAGCGTTTCTCGCCCCGCGCGGTGATCAGGCGGGCTTCGAAATCGAACGGGCGGGTCGATTCGATCAGCGCCTCGAGCTGGCGCTGGACCAGCGCGCGGTCGTCGGGGTGGTAGAAGTCAAGCGCCCCCTCGAGCGGAGGCGATTGGCTGGAATCCAGTTCGTGGATGCGAAAAACTTCGTCGGACCAGAACAGATCGTTGTTCACAAGGTCGAGCCGCCAGTGGCCGACATGGGCGAATTGCTCGGACATCTCCAGCCAGCGCTTGGCGCGCGTGACCTGCATCAGGATGCGTTCGCGCGCGCCCAGCAGCGCGGCCAGCGGCAGCGCGGAAAGCAGCAGGGTGAACAGGTAGAACTGCAGGAACAGCGTGGCGAGCGCGGGATCGGAGTGGCGCATCAGCAGGATCGGCCCGCTTTCCGCGCCCAGCGTCTTGCTCGAGCCGATCACCGCGATGAGCAGGATGCTGACCATCGCGCCGTTCGGACCAAGCAGGTAGGTTGCCACGATCACGCACATCAGCGGCAGGAACAGCAGCGGGTAGGTCGTCTGGTTGAAGACCACCAGGCTGATCAGCGCAACCGCGAGCAAGACCAGTCCCGAAAGCAGCCACTGTTTGCGAGGAATGGTCGACAGGCCCTTGAATTCGGTAAAGATATTGAGGGTGAGAGGGACCACTATCATGATCCCGAGCGTCACCGTCGTGGCCCAGGAGACAAACATCAGGCCCAGCCCGGCGCCGGTCAGCAGCGCGGCGGTGGCCGCGCTCAGCACCCCGGTCAGCATGGCCGCCACCGCGAATTCGAGCACCGCGAGCGGGTTGTAGATCGATTGGCCATGCCGGTTGATGTGCCGGATGCACAGGAACCCGATCACCGCTTCGGCAACGTTGGCGATGGTGTAGAACAGTGAGTCGAGCGCGGGCATCCCGCTCAGCCAGTTGCCGCCCAGGCTGGCTAGCGCGATGGCGCCGACGAGCAGGGGGCGCTGCGCCTTGCGCGCCAGCAGCAGTCCGGCGATCGAGACCCCGCTTGCCGGCCAGACCGTGGCCAGTCCGTCGCTGCCGTCGGTCAGGTGAAGCGCGGCAACCGCGCACAGGAAATACGTCGACGCCACGAGAATCGGCCACAAGGCCTTGTGGTTGAAAAGTGGCGTGTCGCTCCGCATCGCAGATGTTTGGGTCATTGACGGTTAAATTCACCTAAATGCAGCGGAGCCACTACGGGATAATCCTACTGATGCGCGCCTTTTGCAAGGGCGTCGGGGTGCCTTTACGTTGTCTGATTTGCCTGTCTATCACATTGAAGGACCGATGTGTTTTCAAGGATACACAAAGCTATCCGAGAAGAGCGCACGATTGTCGGCGGGCACCGCGCGCGTTACTCTTCGTTTCGCCTCGTGCAACAGGCAACCCACTCGTCGGGGCCCGGCGCGCGTAGGCAGGAGGTGCATGGATGACGGTATCGCGTGAAGTCGGGCTCGACCTCGCCTTGCAGGGCGGTGGTGCGCATGGGGCCTTTACCTGGGGTGTGCTCGACCGTCTGCTCGAGGAGGAGCGGATCTGGATTTCGGCGTTGAGCGGGGCGAGCGCGGGGGCGATTAACGCGGCGGTCTTCGCCAGCGGGCTCGTGACGGGTGGGCGCGAAGGCGCCGGGCGCGCGCTTGAGGCGTTCTGGAAGGCGATCCACCGTTCGGGGCGCGAGGCCGGCCCGCTGCTGCCGATGATGGAAGCCTTTCCGATGGCCTTCGAGGCGATTTCGGCGATGTGGTCGAACATGTTCGGCAACGTCGCGATGCCCAGCTCGCCCGAAATGGGTGCGCGCGCGCAGGACCTGCTGCGCGAGGTGCTCGAGGCGCACGTCGATTTCGCCGCGCTGCGCTCGGACGCGGCGCCGCGCCTGTTCCTTTCCGCGACCGATGTGCGCACCGGCAGCGCGCGCATCTTCGAGAACCGCGAGATGGCGCCCGAGGTCCTGCTCGCCTCGGCCTGTCTGCCGCTGCTGTTCCCGCCGGTGACGATCGACGGGGTGGATTACTGGGATGGCGGCTACAGCGCCAATCCGCCGATCTTCCCGCTGGTCCAGAACAGTCCGAACGATGACCTGATGCTGGTCACGATCAACCCCATGTCGCGCGAGGAGACCCCGCGCGTCGCCGCCGACATCTCCAACCGGCTGACCGAGCTGTCGTTCAACCAGACGCTTATCAAGGACATGCGCGGGCTGGTGATGATCCAGAACGAGGTCGGCTTGCTGACCTTCGGCAAGGGCTTGCTGGCGCGGCTGCGCAAGCTGCGCGTCCACGAGATCCACGACGAGGCGACGCTCGCCGCGATGCCCGCGGGATCGAAGATGACCCCGTTGTGGGAGCTTTTGCAGCAGCTCCACAAGGCGGGATACGAGGCGGCGGACGGCTGGGTAGGGCGCCACGGCGAGGATCTGGGCCGCCATACCACAGCCTATCTGGCCGAGCGTTACGGCCCGCACTAGCGGCGCGTGCACGGTTCGGTTTTGCCACGGCGCGCAGCTGGGTTATGCAGTTGTCCCTATCGCAATCGAATGAGGAAAAGGCATGGAAGATCCCTCCGGGGCGAAAACGGCAGCGGCAGGCAGTGCGGTGCGTGACGGCGGAGAAGACGCTGGCGTGAGCCTGCGCCTTGCCGGGATTCGCGATACGCTGAAGGGGACCTTCCCCGATGCGCGGCACATCACGCTCGACTTCGATGGCACCTTGCGGGCACACATCGACATTCGCGAGGGCGAACGCGTTCCTGCGGTCGAGGCGCAACTGGCCCACCTGGAGAATGGCATGTTTCGCCACATCGAGCACGGCGCCTCGCCGCACCACCCGTTCTTTCACCGCATCAGCGCGGTGATCGACGCCTGAACCGTTTGGGGTGGTGCTTGCGACTTTCGGAGGCGAAATGACCAAAAAAAGGGCGGCCCCAGAGCCGCCCTTTTTCGTTCCCGACCTGTCCCGGCAGCGGCGATGCCGCCGCCGGGCAAGGGCGATCAGTGGTTGTTGCGCGGCAGACCCAGGGTCTGGTGGATGCGCTGGAACTTTTCCGAACCTTCCAGGATCATGCCGGTGTTGAGCTGGCCGACCATCGAACGCTGGATTTCCTGCCAGGGCGTCTGCGAGGCGGGGTAGGGGAAGCCGCCGCGCGCTTCGAGATCGGCGCGGCGCTGGGCCAGTTCCTCGTCCGAAATGAGCACGTCGACGCGGCCCTTCTTGAGGTCCATGCGCACCCGGTCGCCGGTCTGGAGCAGCGCGAGGCCGCCCATCGCCGCCGCTTCGGGCGAGGCGTTGAGGATCGAGGGGCTGCCCGAGGTGCCCGACTGGCGCCCGTCGCCGATGCAGGGCAGGGCGCCCACGCCTTCGGTGATGAGGTAGGCGGGTGGACGCATGTTGACGACTTCGGCCGCACCGGGATAGCCGATCGGGCCGGTGCCGCGCATGAACAGCAGCGTCTCGGTGGTGATGCCGAGCGCCGGATCGTCGATGCGGTGGTGGTAGTCCTCGGGGCCGTCGAACACCACGGCGGGGCCTTCGAAGGCTTCCGGGTCATCGGGGTTGGAGAGGTAGCGCGCGCGGAAATCGTCCGAGATCACGCTGGTCTTCATGATCGCCTGGTCGAACAGGTTGCCGGTCATGACGATGAAGCCGGCCTCTTCCTTGAGCGGCTGGTCGAACGGCTTGATGACCTTGTCGTCCTCGATCGTCGCGTCGCGGCAGTTGTCGCCGATCGACTTGCCGTTGGCGGTCAGCGCATCCTCGTGGATCAGGCCCTGGCCCATGAGCTGGGCGACGACCGCGGGCACGCCGCCGGCGTGGTAATAGTCTTCGCCGAGGTATTCACCTGCCGGCTGGAGGTTGACCAGCAGCGGGATCTTGTGGCCGATCTCTTCCCAGTCGGTCAGCGGCAGGTCGACGCCGATGTGGCGGGCGATCGCGGCGAGGTGGATCGGGGCGTTGGTCGAGCCGCCGATCGCCGAGTTGACGCGGATGGCGTTGTGGAACGCCTCCTTGGTCAGGATGTCGGAGGGCTTGAGATCCTCGTGGACCATGTCGACGATGCGCTTGCCGGTGCGCCAGGCGCATTCCTGGCGGTCGCGGTAGGGGGCCGGGATCGCGGCCGAACCGGGCAGCGACATGCCCAGCGCCTCGGTCAGCGAGTTCATCGTCGTCGCCGTGCCCATGGTGTTGCAATAGCCGGTCGAGGGGGCCGAGGAGGCGACGAGCTTGATGAAGCCTTCGTCGTCGATCTTGCCCGCAGCGAGCATTTCGCGCGCCTTCCACACGATCGTGCCCGAACCCGTGCGCTCGCCCTTGTGCCAGCCGTTCAGCATCGGGCCGACCGACAGCGCGATCGCCGGGATGTTGACGGTGGCCGCGGCCATCAGCGCGGCCGGGGTGGTCTTGTCGCAGCCCACGGTCAGCACCACGCCGTCGAGCGGGTAGCCGTAGAGCAGCTCGACGAGGCCGAGATAGGTCAGGTTGCGGTCGAGCGCGGCGCCGGGGCGCTTGCCGGTTTCCTGAATTGGGTGGACCGGAAACTCCATCGGAATGCCGCCGGCTTCGCGAATGCCTTCGCGCACGCGTTCGGCGAGCACGAGGTGGTGGCGGTTGCACGGCGACAGGTCGCTGCCCGACTGGGCGATGCCGATGATCGGCTTGCCCGAACGCAGTTCCTCCAGGCTGATGCCGAAGTTGAGGTAGCGCTCGAGATAGAGCGCGGTCATGTCGATGTTCTCGGGATTGTCGAACCAGGCGCGCGAACGCAGCTTGGGTTTGGTTTCGTCAGTCATGGTGCCTTGCCCTGTGGATGTCTGGACGCTTACTTGTCGACCGAAACGCGGTAGATCATGACATGCTTGTAGGGCTTGCCGGGATCGACGCGGGCCGATGCGAAGTTGGGGTGGTTGGGCGCGTCGGGGAACAGCTGCGGTTCGAGCGCGATGCCGTCGCCCATGCGGTAGAGGTGGCCTTCCTTGCCGATGAAGGTGCCATCGAGGAAGTTGCCCGAATAGACCTGGACGCCGGGCTCGGTGGTGAGCACTTCGAGCACGCGGCCCGAGGCGGGATCTTCCAGCTTGGCTGCCAGTTCGGGCGTCTTGGTCACGCCCTTGTCGAGCGCGAAGTTGTGATCGACCCCGCGGCCGTAGACGATCTGCTGGTCCTTGCCGTCACGCACCGCGAGCTTGAGCGCCTTGCCCGCGCGGAAGTCGAACGGGGTGCCCGCCACGTCGCGCAGCTCGCCGGTGGGGATGAGCGTGGCGCTGACCGGGGTGTAGTGGCTGGCCGGGACGGTCAGCACGTTGTCCATCGCGCCATCGACCGAGCCTTCGCCGGCCATGTTGAAGATGGCGTGGTTGGTCATGTTGATGATCGTGGGCTTGTCGGTCGAGGCGTCGAATTCGATCTTGAGATCGCCCTTCTCGTCGAGCGAGTAGGTCACGCGCGCCTTGACGGTGCCGGGGTAGCCGGAATCGCCGTCCGGGCTGGTGAGCGTGAAGACGGCGCTCGCCTCAGGGCCCGACTTGATCGATTCGAGCGTCCAGTTCTGCACGTCGAAGCCCTTGCCGCCGCCGTGGAGCGACTGGCCGTGGTCGTTGCCGGGCAGGTGGTAGGTCTTGCCGTCGAGCGTGAAGGTCGCGTTGCCGATGCGGTTGGCGTAGCGCCCGATCGTCGCGCCCCAGTAGTTGGGCTTGTCCTGGTAGGACTGCAGGTCGTCATAACCCAGCGTGATGTCGGCCACCTTGCCATCGCGGTCGGGGGCCATGAACTTCCACAGGGTCGCGCCATAGGTCAGGATCGTGGCGGAAAC
Organism: Novosphingobium organovorum; assembly: GCF_022832435.1. Classification (GTDB taxonomy): domain Bacteria; phylum Pseudomonadota; class Alphaproteobacteria; order Sphingomonadales; family Sphingomonadaceae; genus Novosphingobium; species Novosphingobium organovorum. Next base: position 17,431 of record NZ_JALHLF010000025.1, read on the forward strand.
GCCGTTGCCCGCGCTCAGCGTGACGGCGGTGACCTGGGTGCCGTCCTTGAGCGTGCCGGCCGCCTGCTTGGATGCATCCGCCGCGAGCGCGGGCATGGAGACGGATGCGCAAAGGGCCAACAGGGCTGTCGACATGAATGTCCTGGTCATATTCCTCACAATCCTGGCTCCCGTTCGTCTGCTGAATTTTGGCTATGTGTAATATTGTCGGCCATTGACGTGGCCGGTGGCTGCATATAGTCCGACAAATAGAAAGAGCGCAAGCCGGATCGCGTCGCACGCGTTGCCGGCAGCATGTGACGAGAGGATGGACATGCCTTCAGTTGGAACTTCTTCAGGCGCCGCGCTGGCGCAGCCGCAGGCGCCGGGCGTGCGCTATGGCCCCGCCTTGACGCTGCTGGCCAGCCTCTTTTTCATGTGGGGCTTCATCACGGTCATCAACAACACGCTGCTGCCGCACCTCAAGAGCGTGTTTGACCTCAGCTACACGCAGACGACGCTGATCGAATCGGTGTGGTTCATCGCCTACTTCTTCGCTTCGATCCCCTCGGCCAAGCTGATCGAATGGGTGGGCTACAAGAAGTCGCTGGTGATCGGCCTGTTGATCATGGCCGCAGGCGCGCTCGGCATGATGCTGGCGGCCAGCATTCCATCCTACGGCGTCACGCTGGTCATGCTGTTCGTGATCGCCAGCGGCATCACGCTGCTGCAAGTGGCCGCCAACCCTTACGTCGCGGTCGTCGGCAAGCCGGAAACCGCCTCCTCGCGCCTCAATCTGGTGCAGGCGATGAATTCGGCGGGTACGATGCTCGCGCCGCTCTTTGGGGCTTACCTGATCCTGGGCCGCTCGAAGGCGGGCACGGCGGCGGCCGGTACGGTGCTGACCGAAGCCGAGCGCCTGTCGGACGCGCATTCGGTCATCCTGCCTTACGCGCTCGTCGCGGGCGTGCTGGTGGTGCTGGCGGTGATCATCGCCAAGTTCCCGCTGCCCGCCATGCAGTCTACCCGTGGCGAGGCGCAGAAGGAAAAGCGCTCGCACCTCATCAACCCGGAGCTGTTCAAGCACCGCAACCTGGTCTTCGGCATTCCGGCGATCTTCATTTACCTCATCGCCGAAATCGGCGTGGCCAACCTCTTCGTGAACTTCGTCTCGCGCCCCGACATCGGCAACATGACGCACGAAGCGGCGGGCAATTACCTCTCGCTGCTGTGGGGCGGGATGATGGTCGGCCGTTTCGCGGGCTCGGCGATCATGCAGCGCTTCGATGCGGGCAAGGTCTTGGCGGTGTTCTCGGTCGGCGCCTTCGTGGTCATGCTGGTGACGACGTTCGCCACGGGCCCCGCCGCGATGTGGTCGCTGATCCTGGTCGGCCTGTTCCACTCGATCATGTTCCCGACGATCTTCACGCTTGCCATCAAGGGGCTCGGCCCGCTGACCGAGGAAGGCTCGGGCCTGCTGGTCATGGCGATCGCGGGCGGTGCGCTGGTGATCGTGCAGGGCTGGATCGCGGACAACTACGGGTTGCAGACATCGTTCCTGCTGACCGCGGCCTGCGAGCTTTACGTGCTGTTCTACGCGCTGTGGGGCTCGAAGGTGACCCACGCCGAACCCGACCTTGTGGTGGACGACCAGAACCCGTTCGACTGATCCACCCGAACCGAATTCGTGCTCATCTATCCTCGAGCATGCTGCCCCGGAAAAGAGCGATCTTTTCTGGGGCTTTTTCGTGCGGCCTTGCGCGGGCAGGGCGGGTAAAACAGATGAGGGCAAGAGGCGGGTGCCCCTTGCCCTCGTCGTGAATCGTGCCGGCGTGCCTTTCCTTGGGGAACCGAGCCCTCTCCGGTCAGCTCCCGGTCAGGGCGTCGCTGGCGCCCACGGGGGGGAGGCTGTCGCGGTCCTCGATGGCGCTGCGCGTATCCTCGAGCGCGAGATCGACGAGCACGTTCATCGCCTCGGCCGCCGCTGCGCCGTCGCCCGACACGATGGCATCGTAGACGCGCACGTGGTCGGGGATCGGGTTGCGGGGCAGCGCGCGTGAGCGCTGCTTGAACTGGGTGGTCCAGTTCACCGCCGCGCCGATCGAGGCGCTCAGCACCTTGAGCGCGTCGTTGCGTGTCGCGGCAAGGATCGCGTTGTGAAAATCGCGGTCGGCCGCGCGCCCGGCGTCGGTCGTGAGCGTGTGGCGGCGCATCGCGGTGAGCGCTTCCTTCATCGCCTTCAGATCGTCCTTGTCGCGCCGCGCGGCGGCGAAGCGCGCGGCGGCCGGTTCGACGATCGCGCGCAGTTCGAACAAGGAGCGCACGAACTCGATGTCGGGTTCACCGGCAAAGGCCCAGCCCAGCACGTCGGGATCGAGCAGGTTCCAGCGATCGCGGGGCAGGACCCGCGTGCCCGCCTTGGGGCGGCTGGCAACCAGTCCCTTGGCGGTCAGCACCTGGATCGCCTCGCGATAGGCGCTGCGCGAGACCTTGAGCTCCTCGGCGAAGGCTACTTCGCCTGAAAGCACATCGCCGGGCGCATATTTGCCCGACAAGATATCCGTACCGAGCCGATGGGCGATCGCGCCGTGGAGCCGCCGTCCGGGGCCGCGTGTCTCATCTGGCTTTTTGGACGTTTCGTCCAGCTTCATAGTTTTTCCGATTGTCACAGAAAATGTCACCTCCCAGATGCAGCCTACACGTCCTGTGGATCGGAAGGAACGACAAACATTGCGTTTCCCGATCGCACGGAATATGTCGGAGTAAATAGGGAGACTTTCTATGACCGAATTTCGTTCCATTGCCGCTGCTACGGGCGAGCCGCATGGGGACGCGTTCGCGGTGAACACGCCCGCGGATGTCGCTGTTGCCTGCGCCAAGGCGGGGGCCGCGTTCGATACCTACCGTGCCCTCGACCTCGAGACGCGCGCTGCGTTCCTCGAGCGAATCGCCGATGAGATCATGGCGCTCGGCGAGCCGCTGATCGAAGCCTACACCACCGAGAGCGGCCTGCCGCGTGGCCGCGCCGAAGGCGAGCGCGGGCGCACCTGCGGTCAGCTGCGGATGTTCGCGGATGTCGTGCGCAAGGGCCAGTTCCTTCAGCTGCGCATCGACCCCGCGATGCCCGACCGTGCGCCGCTGCCGCGTCCGGACCTGCGCCTGCGCATGATCCCGGTCGGTCCGGTCGCCGTGTTCGGCGCCTCGAACTTCCCGCTCGCCTTCTCGACCGCGGGCGGTGACACCGCCTCGGCGCTGGCCGCGGGCTGCCCGGTGGTGGTCAAGGGCCACCCGGCGCACCCGATCACCGGCAGCCTGATCGCGCAGGCGATCACCAAGGCGGTGGCCGATGCCGGTCTTCCCGAAGGCGTGTTCCAGCATCTTGTCGGCCCTTCGAACGAGCTGGGCGGCGCGCTGGTGCAGGACCCCAACATCATGGCGGTCGGCTTTACCGGCTCGCGCGCGGGCGGCCTGGCGCTGACTCGTCTGGCGCAGGCGCGCGAGGTGCCGATCCCGGTCTACGCCGAAATGTCGGCGATCAACCCCGTGCTCGTCCTGCCCGAAGCGATGAAGGCCAAGGGTGCTGCGTTGGGCGAAGCCTTCGTCGGTTCGCTGTGCATGGGTGCGGGCCAGTTCTGCACCAACCCCGGTCTCGTCCTCGCGATCGAGGGTGAAGGGCTCGACGCGTTCGTCGCGGCGGCTTCGGGCGGCGTTTCGGCGGCCAAGCCGCAGACCATGCTGACCAAGGGCATCGCGGCGGCCTATGCCAATGGCGTGGCCAAGCTTGCGGCCAACGCGGGCGTCGAGGAAATCGCGCGCGGCGAGCCGGGCAGCGAGACCACCGGCGGCGCGGTGCTGTTCAAGACCACCGCTGAAAAGTTCCTCGCCGACAAGGCGATGGGCGAAGAGGTGTTCGGCTCCTCCTCGGTCATCGTGGTGTGCAAGGATGCGGGTGAGCTCAAGACCCTGCTCGAAGGGATCGAAGGCCAGCTGACCGCGACCATCCATATGGAAGATGCTGACGAGGCCATCGCCGCCGCCGTGCTTCCCACGCTCGAGCGCAAGGTCGGCCGCATTCTCGTCAACGGCTGGCCGACCGGCGTCGAAGTGTGCCACGCGATGGTCCACGGTGGCCCGTTCCCGGCGACCACCGACGCGCGCACGACCTCTGTCGGCAGCCTTGCCATCGATCGCTACCTGCGCCCGGTGAGCTACCAGAACCTGTCGCAAAGCCTGCTTCCGCCGGAACTGCGCGACGCCGCTTTCGGTGACGGCGCGCCGCGCCTGATCGATGGCAAACTGACCACCAACTAAACCCGCATCCAAACCCGTATCGTCGTTTTTCCGCAGCGCGCCCGCCCCACAATTGGCGCGCTGCGGACCTGGGAGAGATCCATGACTTACCTTCGCCTGCTCCAGCACCGTGCCGAGGATGGCACCCGTTCCGTCATTCTTGCCGAAGGGGACGCTGCGCATTTCCTCAATGGCGCCACCAGCGTGCGCGCGCTTGCGCTCCAGGCGATCGAGCAGGGCACCAGCCTTGCCGAAGCGGCGAAGGCGTGCGGCCTGGGGGCGAGCGTAGACATCGCGGCCGAGCAGGCGGCGGGCCGCCTGCTCGCACCGATCGATCACGACGATGCCGCGCACGTGCTGCTGACCGGCACGGGTCTCACCCACCTCGGCTCGGCCGAGGGGCGCAACAAGATGCACCAGGCCGCCGCTTCGGGTGAAAACGTCACCGATTCGATGCGCATGTTCCTCGAGGGGCTCGAAGGCGGCAAGCCCGCGCCGGGCGCCGAAGGCCAGCAGCCCGAATGGTTCTACAAGGGCGACGGTTCGCAGCTCGTGGGGCCGGGCGATCCGCTTACCATGCCCGCTTTCGCCAAGGACGGCGGCGAGGAGCCCGAACTGGCGGGCATCTACATCATCGGCAACGACGGCCAGCCCTATCGCCTGGGCCTGGCGCTCGCCAACGAGTTTTCCGACCACGTCACCGAACGCCACAACTACCTGTGGCTGGCGCACTCCAAGCTGCGCGAGGCCGCGCTTGGCGCCGAGCTGCTGCTGGGCGAGGTTCCCGAAAAGATCGAGGGCACGAGCAAGATCGTACGCGGCGGCGAGACCCTGTGGGAAAAGCCGTTCCTCTCGGGCGAGGGCAACATGTCGCACTCGTTCGCGAACCTGGAGCATCACCACTTCAAGTACGACCTGTTCTGCCGTCCGGGCGACATCCACGTCCACTTCTTCGGCACCGCCACGCTGTCCTTCTCGGACGGGGTGACGACTGAGGAAGGCGACGTGTTCGAGATCAGCGCCGCGCCCTTCGCGCTGCCCGTGTCCAACCCGCTGGCCCGCGCTCAGGCGCGCAGCGTTGCGGTCAAGGCGCTCTGAGCGATGGATCCGATCCGCATTGCCGTCGTCGGCATGGGCAAGATCGCCCGTGACCAGCACCTGCCCGCGATTTCGGGCAATCCCAACTTCAACCTCGCCGCGACGGTCAGCCCCAACCATGGCGGCGAGCCGGGTATCCCGCATTTCAAGACGCTCGACGAACTGCTCGAAAGCAGCACCGGGGTCGACGCGGTTTCGCTGTGCACGCCGCCGCAGGTCCGCTACGAGCTTGCGGTGAGCGCGCTCAGGGCGGGGATGCACGTCTTCCTCGAAAAGCCGCCGGGCGCCACGCTCTCCGAAGTCGTCGCGCTCACCGCGCGGGCGGACAAGGTCGGTACCTCGCTGTTCGCCTCGTGGCACTCGCGCTTTGCCGCCGGTGTCGCCCCCGCGCGCGCCTGGCTGTCCGAGCGGGTGATCAAGGACGTCAAGATCATCTGGCGCGAAGACGTGCGCGAGTGGCACCCGGGCCAGGACTGGATCTGGGAGCCGGGCGGCCTGGGGGTGTTCGATCCGGGCATCAACGCGCTTTCGATCCTGACTCACATCATGCCGAGCCCGGTGTTTCTCAACACCGCGACGCTGAGCCTTCCGGCCAACCGCGCCGCGCCCATCGCGGCCGACATCCAGTTCCGCGATACCGCCGGTACGCCGATCCACATGGACCTCGACTGGCGCCAGGTCGGCCCGCAGTCGTGGGACATCATCGTCGAGACCGACGCGGGCCAGCTCAAGCTGTCGAACGGCGGCGCGGTGCTCAGCCTGCCGAGCGGGGTCGAGCGTAACGAGGACATGGAATACCCCGGCCTCTACGCCCGTTTCGCAACGCTCATCCGGGGCGGGCGCAGTGACGTCGATCTCGACCCGCTGCGGCTGGTGGCCGACGCGTTCCTGCGTGGCAAGCGCCAGAGCGTCGAGGAATTCCACGACTGATTTTTCCCAGGGAGGGGATACGAGAGATGATCAAGACTTTGCGCACCGCGGCGGTGGCGGCCTTGCTGGGCGCCACCGCGCTGGCCGGTATCGGTACGGGCACCGCCCATGCCGATACCGATGGCCAGCCGACCACGGCGACGATCAAGGCGGACGCCGATGGGCCGGTCTACCACAAGGAAATCTTCACCCAGTTCGCCGAGCATCTGGGCAATGGCATCTACGGCGGGCTCTACGTCGGCAAGACCAGCAAGATCCCCAACACCGACGGTTTCCGCAACGACGTGATCGCGGCGCTGCGCGAGCTCAACGTGCCGGTGATCCGCTGGCCGGGCGGCTGCTTTGCCGACGAGTACCACTGGCGCGAAGGCATCGGCCCGCAGAAGAACCGTCCGGTCAAGGTCAACACCCACTGGGGCGGCGTGACCGAGCCCAACACGGTGGGCACCGATGAATACTTCGACCTGCTGCGCCTTGTCGGTGCGCAGGCCTACGTCTCGGGCAACGTGGGCGATGCCCCCCCGCGCGAAATGGCCGAATGGGTCGAATACATGACCGCGCCCGCCGGTACGCTTGCCGACGAGCGCGCCGGGAACGGCCACAAGGCGCCTTACGCGCTGCCCTTCTTCGGCATCGGCAACGAGCTGTGGGGCTGCGGGGGCAACATGCGCCCCGAATACGCCGCCGACGTCACGCGCCGCTATGCGACCTTCGTCAAGGTTCCCGACGGCACGCGGACGCTCAAGATCGCCTCGGGCGCGAATGTCGACGATTACGCCTTCACCGAGGCGATGATGCGCATTGCGGGCAACATGGTCGACGGGCTTTCCTTGCACTACTACGTGCTGCCCGAAGGCGGCTGGCCGCCGCATTCCGATCCGGTCAACTTCGGCGAGCAGGAATGGGCCGACGCGCTGTTCGAAGCCAACCGCATGGACGAGTTGATCACCAAGCACAGCGCGATCATGGACAAGTACGATCCCAAGAAGCGGGTCATGCTGGCGGTCGACGAATGGGGCGCCTGGTACAAGCAGGACCCCGATACGCATCCGGGCTTCCTGCGCCAGCAGAACACGCTGCGCGATGCGATGATCGCATCGACCACGCTCGACATCTTCGCCAAGCACGCCGACCGCGTGCGCATGAGCGCGATTGCCCAGATGGTCAACGTGCTCCAGGCGATGATCCTGACCGATGGTTCGAAGATGGTGAAGACCCCGACGTATTGGGTCTACGACATGTACAAGCCCTGGCAGGACGCGACCGTGCTGCCGCTTTCGATCGATGCGCCGTACTACGCCAAGGGCAAGTTCACGCTTCCCGCGGTGAGCGGTTCGGCGGTCAAGGCCAAGGACGGGGCGATCCATGTCGCGCTTTCCAACCTCGATCCCGAGCAGTCGAACACCGTGACCATCGCGCTCGACGGGGTGAACGGGCAGGGCGTTTCGGGGACCATCCTCACCGCCGGTGCGATCAACGCGCACAACACCTTCGATAACCCCGATGCGGTCAAGCCGGTCGCGTTCGAGGGCGCGAAGATCGAGGGCGGCAAGCTTGTCGTCACGCTTCCGGCCAAGTCGATCGTGGCGCTTACACTGCGATGAGCGGCGCGCGCGTTCTGGGTGACTGGGGCACGACCAACCTTCGGCTCTATCGGGTCGAAGGGGGCGTCGTGACCGCGCGGCAGGACGGGCCGGGGGCGCTCTGCGCCGTCCCGGCCCAGGTCCTCGCCGAGCGGCTCGCGGTGTGGCAGGCGCAAGGGCCGATCGACGATGTCGTGCTGTGCGGCATGGCGGGCGCCAGAGGCGCGCTGGTCGATGCGGGCTACGTCGCGTGCCCGGCGGACCGCGACGCGTGGCTGGCGAGGCCCAGCCGGACCCGCGTCGGTGGGCTCGATGTCACGGTCCTGGCGGGGGTCTGTGCCCACGCCGAGGGCGGCGTACCCGATGTGATGCGCGGCGAGGAAGCGCAGATTTTCGGGGCCATGGCGCTCGAAGGCGACCTGGCCGTGGGGCGCCATCTGATCGTGTTGCCCGGCACCCACTGCAAGTGGGTCGAAGTCAACGACGGCGTGCTCCAGGGCTTTCGCACCTATCCGACCGGCGAGCTGTTCGCGCTGCTCACCAGCCAGTCGACGCTGCTCGGGCCCGATACGCCGGGCGAGGGCGTGTTCGAGGAGGGTTTTGCGCGCGGCCTGTCGCGTTCGGGCGAGGCGCTGAGCGGCGCGCTGTTCGAGGCGCGCGCGGCGCGTCTGCTCGACGCCCGGTCGCGCGAATGGTCGCGCGGGTACATTTCGGGCCTCCTGATCGGCACCGAAGTCGCCGCCGAAGCCGGGCTCTCGGCCTCGGTCGTGCTGATTGGCGACAAGGGCATTGTCGATCTCTATGAAACGGCGCTGACGCGGGCCACGGCGATGGTCCGGCGGATAGACGGCGAGGCCGCCGCGCTGGCGGGCCTGGCCCTGGCAACCGGAGCAAATGCATGAAAATCGAAGATGTCCTTGAAAGCGGAGCGGCGCCCATCGTCGCGATCCTGCGCGGCGTGGAGACCCACGAAGTGGCCGCGATCGGCGAGGCGCTGGTCGAGGCGGGCATCCGCCTGATCGAAGTCCCGTTCAATTCGCCCGATCCGGCCGGCTCGATCGCCGCGCTGGTCGAGGCGGTGGGCGCGCGCGCCGCGATCGGCGGGGGCACCGTTGTGCGCACCGATCTGGCCGAGGAACTGGCGGGGGCAGGGGGCACTTTCATGGTCTCTCCCAATGTCGATCCCGCGGTGATCGCGCGTTCGCTCGAACTGGGGATGGACGTGCTGCCCGGCTTCCTGACGCCGACCGAGGCCTTCGCCGCGCTCGGCGCAGGCGCGCGCGATCTGAAACTGTTTCCCGGCTCGGTGCTTGGCTCCTCCTATATCAAGGCGATCAAGGACGTGCTGCCCAAGACCACGCGCGTCTGGGCCGTGGGCGGGGTCGGCCCGGCCAATATCGCCGAATACCGCCAGGCGGGCGTTTTCGGCATCGGTGTGGGCGGCAGCCTCTACAAGCCGGGTGACGATGCGCAGGGCGTGGGTGTCAAGGCGCGCGCGCTCGTTGCGGCCTGGGCCGCCAGCGAAGGCTGATGGGCATGGCGCGTCGTCTTTGTGCCCTGTCGTGCCTTGCGGGCCTGGCTTTGGTGGCTGTGGGCGGGAGCGTTCACGCCGGTACCCAGAGCCCGGACCCGCTGTCGCTCAACGACAAGCTGACCGGCGCGCTCGTCCCCGCGCACGATCCGGTGCTGATCCGCGAGGGCGATACCTGGTACGTCTACAACACCATCGGCAAGTACATCGGGGTCAAGACGTCGAAGGACCTGATCCACTGGGAGCAGGCGAGCCCCCTGTTTTCGCAGCTTCCCGCCTGGACGCAAAAGGCGGTCCCCGGCACCGAGGGTATCTGGGCGCCTGATATTTCCTACGTGAACGGCGAATACCGGCTCTATTATTCGGTCTCGACCTTCGGCTCGAACCGCTCGGCGATCGGCCTGGCGACGAGCCCCACGCTCGACCCCAAGGCCAAGGGGTATCACTGGACCGACCACGGTCTTGTCGTGCAGTCGATGCCCGGCGATGACTTCAACGCGATCGATCCCAACTTCGTGGTCGACGCGCAAGGGCGCCAGTGGCTGGCGCTGGGCAGCTTCTGGAGCGGCATCAAGCTCTTCCCGCTCGATCCCAAGACCGGCAAGCCCTGGCCCGGCGCCGAGCCCTATGCGATTGCGCAGCGCCCGGTTCCCGCCGGTGCGCCCGATCCGATCGAGGCGCCGTTCATCCTCCAGCACGATGGCTGGTACTTCCTGCTCGCCTCGTTCGACTACTGCTGCAAGGGCGTGAACAGCACCTACTACACGGTCATGGGCCGCTCGCGGACGATCACCGGGCCGTACCTGGGCAAGGACGGCAGTTCGATGATGCAGGGTGGGGGGACGATCCTGCTGCGCGCGGACCTTGAAGAGAAGCACCGTTTCCGCGGCCCTGGCCATGTCGGCGCCTATACCGATGCCAAGGGCGCCACCACGCTCGTCTACCACGCCTACGATCGCGAAGCGAACGGCGCGCCCACGCTGCGCCTTGCGCCGCTGACCTGGGATGCGGACGGCTGGCCGGTGCCCCACACCTGACTATCCACCAACTGACACCCCGCTCGCTGCGGGCGGGGTGTCATTTTTTGGTCTGTTTACAAAGTACTGGAGAGGACATCATGTCGATTGCCGTTTCGCGCCGGACGTTCGCCGCAAGCGCGGCCCTGCTGCCGGTCGCCTGCACGACTGGGCCGGGGCCGATGCTCGCACAGGGAGGCGCGCCCAAGCCGGCGGCCAACCCGCTCGAGGGACCGATCAACCCGCTGGTCAAGAACCGCGCCGACGCGCAGATCTTCCGCCACACCGATGGCTGGTACTACATGACCGGCTCGGTGCCCGAGTACGACCGGCTGGTCCTGCGCCGCGCGAAGACGCTGGCAGGGCTGACCACCGCCGAGGAGCGCGTGCTGTGGCACCACGAGGCCAGCGGCCCGCTCTCGGGCTTCATCTGGGCCCCCGAACTGCACCTCATCGACGGCACCTGGACGATGTATTTCGCGGCCGGCCCCTCGGGTGGCGGCGAGGACGTGTTCCGCATCCGCACCTATGCGGTGCAGTGCGACGGGGCCGACCCGATGACCGGGAGCTGGTCGGTGCTGGGCGAGTTCAAGGCGCCGTGGGACAGCTTCAACCTCGATTCCAAGGTCTTCGTGCACCGCGGCGTGCGCTATTTCGTCTGGGCGCAGCGCGAGCCGGGGATCGAGACCAACTCGAACCTCTATCTTGCGCGCATGGCCGGGCCGCTGACGCTGGCGGGCCCCGCCACGCGCCTCACGGTTCCCACGCTCGACTGGGAAATCCGGGGCTTCAAGGTCAACGAGGGCGCGGCGGTGATCGAACACGCGGGCAAGCTGTTCATGACCTACTCCGCCAGCGCGACCGACGACCGTTATTGCCTCGGCCTGCTTTCGATCGACGCCGAGGCGGACCTGCTCGACGCGGCAAACTGGACCAAGTCACAGCACCCGGTGTTCCAGACCTGCGTTGCGACTTCGGTCTATGGTCCGGGCCACAACGACTTCACGGTCGATGAGCGCGGCCGCCCGATGCTCGTCTACCATGGCCGCGACTACAAGGAGATCGAGGGCGACCCGCTGTTCAATCCCGACCGCCACACCCGTGTCCAGCGGCTTTACTTCGACGCGCAGGGGATGCCGGACTTCGGTGTTCCGGTGGGCAACGGCGCGCTGCCCGAACGGCTCTTCAACGCCGGTGGCTACCTTGCTCACGAAGGCACGCAACTGCTGAGCGGCAGCAAGCCGCTGCCGCAGACGCAGATCCGCTCGATCGATGCGGGCGATGGTTCGGTGCGCCTGTCGCCGATCCTGTTGCGCGACCAGTGCATCGTCGCGGATGGCGCGGGCGCTTGTTCGCTCGGGGCGATCGCGCAAGGGGCCCGGCGTGCGGGGAGCGACCGCTTCCTGCGTCAGGAGCTCGGGCAGGACCGGGTGCGCTTCGTTTCGGTTGCACAGCCAGGCATGGCGCTCGCCGCGAAAGCCGGGGGAATCGTGCTGGCCAAGGTCGGTGAGTCGGCCACGGTGTGGTCGGTAGATTGATTTAAGTTTACCAAAACTCAGACAAGATTGCCCGCAGGGCGTGCCATCGGTTGCATGCCTCTGCGGGCATGATGCTCAAAGGACACGCTTTTCCTGCGCATGAGAAAACTGTACGTTCCGTTACATCTTTTTCCTTGCAACAAATAACTCCGACAAATAATCAGCCCTTCGAAACCCGGCGCGGTAACGGCTGCGCCTTAACCTGGGAGGGTCGTATGGCGTTCAAGCCACTTGCATTTTGCACCGCATCCGTATTCGCTCTGAGCCTTGCCGGCGTCGCGCACGCGCAGGACACCACTGGCGCCGATGCCGCCGCCGCGTCGACCACCGACAGCGCCGAGCCCACCGCCCCTGAAATCATCGTGACCGGCGTTCGCGCCTCGCTGATGGGCGCGCAGAGCATCAAGAAGAATTCGGTCAACATCGTCGATTCGATCGTTGCCGAGGACATCGGCAAGCTGCCCGACAACACCGTGTCCGACGCGCTCCAGCGCGTGACCGGCGTGCAGATCCAGCGCGCGGCGGGTGAAGCCAGCTCGGTCCAGATCCGCGGCCTGTCCGACGTTGCCACGCTCATCAACGGGCGCGAGGCGTTCACCGGCACGTCGCGTTCGGTCTCGCTCGCCGATATTCCGGCCGAACTGGTCGCGGGCGTCGACGTGTACAAGACCAGCACCCCGGACATCGTCGAAGGCGGCGTTGCGGGCGTGGTGGACGTGCGCCTGCGCCGTCCGTTCGATTTCGACGGGTTGACCGTCGCGGGCGGTGTGCGCGGCATCTACAGCGATCAGTCGGACAAGAAGAGCTACGTCGCCAGCGGGCTGGTCAGCGATCGCTGGGAAACCGGCATCGGCGAAGTGGGCTTCCTGCTTGCCGCTTCGTACAACCGCCGCAAGTACCAGGACCAGGACGCGTTCAATTACGTGTCGAACTGCGTAGAAGATACGGCCGATCATTGTAACACTGATGCGCCTTATTACGGCCGCTCCATCCCCGATACCGTCGGGGGCATCTACAGCGACGGCGATCGCCGCCGTCTGGGCATCAATTCCTCACTGCAGTGGAACCCGTCCGCGGACCTCTCGTTCCACGTCGACGGGATGTATACCCGCTACCAGAACCGCTACAGCAACACCTTCTTCATCGCGCTGCCCAAGGGGGGCACGGTCACCTCGACCACGGGCTACGACGACTACGACTTCCTGTCCTCGGGTACGACCACCACGAACGCCTACACGCTCACCAGCAAGCAGGCTTACGAGGACCAGACCGACAGCTACCAGATCAACGCTGGCGGTGAGTGGACGACGGGCAAGGCCGTGTTCTCGAGCGAGCTGACCTACAACCACTCCAAGCTTCAGAACCGCAACGTCATCGTCGATACCTCGTTCAACGCGCCGTCGATGACGATCGACAACGACAACGGTGGCACGCCGCACATTTCGATCACCGGCGTCGACATGACCGACCCGTCGAACTACACGCTGCGCACGCTGTTCGACAACCACTCGGTCGCGGTGAGCGAGCAGTGGGCGTGGCGGGGCGACATGCGTCTCGACATCGATGGTCCGTTCCTGAAGAACATCAAGATCGGCACGCGCTACACCCACCGCACGGTGGATTCGCAGGCCACCACCTCGTCCGGCATCGCCATTACCGATGCGGTGACGATGGACCAGCTTTCCTCGGACGCCTACACCACCTCGCCGACGGGGCTGGTCAAGGGCGCGACCGGGATCGGCCAGTTCCTGGTGATGGACACCAATTACCTGCTCAACAACACCGACACGATCCGCGAACTGTTCGGCCAGGCCGACGGCGCGCGCGCCTATGACCCGGCGAACGCCTTCTCCGACGTGGAAGACACCTATGCGTTCTACGGCTCGTTCGAATACGGCTTCGACATCGGTTCGATGCCGGTCACCGGTGTGGGCGGCGCGCGCGTGGTCAACACGGTCGAGAGCCTGACCGGCTACGACGTCAGCAGCGACCAGAACTATCTCGACATCCTGCCCAGCATCAACGCCAAGGTGGGCCTGTCGGACACGCTGTTCCTGCGCCTGGCCTGGGGCAAGACGCTCACTCGTCCGCAGTTTGCCGATCTCAACCCGCTGGTCAGCTATTCGCCGAGCGGCGCGACCGGAGACAACGGCGTGTACGGCAGCGGTTCGGGCGGTAACCCGGACCTCACGCCGATCCGTTCGACCGCCTATGACGCCAGCCTCGAGTTCTACCCGAGCCGGTCGACGTCGTTCACGGTTGGTGGCTATTACCGGACCATCGATGGCTACATCCAGACCTACTCGGTCGAAGAGCTTGGCACCGATGGGAACAACTATCTCGTCAGCCGTCCGCGCAACACGCATAACGGCTACCTGGCCGGGGCCGAAGTTGCCTACCAGCAGTTCTTCGACTTCCTGCCCGGCGCGTTCAGCGGCCTTGGTGTCCAGCTCAACGGCACGTACAGCGACGGCAAGACCGACGATCCGCTCAACGGCGGGCGCCAGCGCATCGTCAACGTGTCGCACTGGTCGTACAACGCCGTGGCGATCTACGAGAAGTACGGCATCTCGGCGCGTCTCGCCTACAACTGGCGTTCGAGCTACGTGGTCAGCTATAATTCTGGCGGCGATCAGGCAGGGACGATCATGACCGATCCGACCGGCCAGCTCGACTTCTCGGCAAGCTACGACGTTACCCCCGCGTTCACGCTGACCTTCAACGCCACCAACATCACCGATCGCACCTACCACGACCGGTTCAAGGGGCTGAACGGCGACGGCGTCTACAGCGACACCCCGCGTGACACGCGCACCTATGACCGCACGTTCGAGTTCGGCGCGCGTTTCAAGTTCTGACCGGGTCGGTGTGGCCGGGGCCTTGCGGGGTTCCGGTCACGCCGCCCGCCATCTGCGGGTGAACGGCGCGGTTGCGGCGTGCTCTCGGGTGGTTTGCGGGGCGCTTTCCAAGACCGTATTTGTAGGCGTTTATCGGCTCCCTTGTGGGGCCTTTTTTGTGTTCAAATCGAGATATTTAGCCAATTTTGGCGCGCTGGCGGGCAAATTGTTTGCGGAGCGGGGCGAGGATTTGCTGGTAATTAGTAGGACAAATAAGTACTGGATGCAGAGTCAGCTTGCTGGGTGGTCACAAAACCAGCGGTGCGGCTTTCGCGCTTTCTCGCAACCCTGGTCCGGATGCGAGGGCGTGATGAACCAGACAGAGACCGGTAAGGCCGGTTTGCATTCGGGAGGGACACATGAAGGGCTCTAAGGTATTCGTCACTACAACTGCGTCTTTGATCGCCCTGTGCGTGGCCGGGGCGGCGCAGGCACAGACGCAACCCGAAGCGACGGCGGACAAGCCCAAGGCTGATCCGAGCGCCGAGGAAATCATCGTCACGGGCGTTCGCGCCTCGATCCTGGGCGCGCTCAACACGCGCAAGAACAACGTCCAGATCGTCGATTCGATCGTGTCGGAAGACGTCGGCAAGCTGCCCGACAACAACGTCGTCGAAGCGCTCCAGCGCGTCACCGGCATCCAGATCACCGACCGCGCCAGCGGCGAGGCGCAGACCGTCACCATCCGCGGCCTGCCCGATGCGGTGACCACGCTCAACGGCATCAACGTCTTCACTTCCTCGGGCCAGTCGTTCGCGCTGCAGGACATCCCGGCTAACCTCGTCAAGGCGGTCAACGTCTACAAGACCCGCGCTGCCGACCAGCTCGAGACCGGTCTTGCCGGCCAGATCGACGTCAGGACCCGCCGTCCGTTCGACTTTGACGGTTTCGCCGTTTCGGGTCAGATCCGCGGCACTTACGACGAGATCGCCAAGACCTACAACCCGAGCGGCGCGCTGCTGATTTCGGATCGCTGGGAAACTGGCATCGGCGAGATCGGCCTGCTGGTCAACGCCAGCTACACCAAGGCCAAGTACCGCACCGAATCCGCGACCGCGGGCGCACTGGTGCCGTTTGCGACCGAAAATCCGCCGACGGGCTCCGGCTTTTCGCCGCTCGAGCGCATCTTTCCCGGCAACAACAACGAAAACTGGGAGCCCGGCCTTGATGCTGGCTTGCCGACGGCATCGGGCTCGACGCTCAACATCAAGGGCGTTGACGTGCCCTATTATCTTTCGCGCGATGCGGTGTTCTCGTCCGATCTTTATGGCGAACGCAAGCGCCCGGCCTTCAATGTCGCGCTGCAGTGGGCGCCCAATTCCAGCTCGGTCTACACCGCCGAAATGTTCTACACCGGCTTTCGCGGGTCGACCTACAACAGCCTGATGTTCAGCTTCGTCGACTGGTGGGGCAACCCCGGTGACTTCGAAGTCTATGATGGCACCAACATCATCAAGAGCCGCACCGTCGACGATGTCTATGGCTTCAACTCGGGCGACTACACCAAGACCAGCACCGACAGCTACATCTACCACCTCAACGGCCAGTGGGACGTGGGTGATGGCGACGGCAAGATCACCGGCGACCTGAGCTACCAGACCAGCACCTACAAGACCGCGTTCATCGCCATGCGTACTTTCCGCGTGGCCGACCAGATCACCGCGGACTTCAATGCGGGTGGCGGCATTCCCTCCTACCACTTCTCCGACGACAGCCTGCTTACCGATCCTTCGGTGTGGACCGTGGGCGAGCTTTACGACAACGCGGGGCGCGACCAGGGTAACGCCGTCACCGGCCAGCTCGACGGTTACTACGATTTCCACGACGGCTTCTTCCGCAAGGTCAAGGCGGGCCTGCGCGTCGATGACCGCAAGGCCTCGAGCTACATTCGCACGCAGGACGCGGTGGCGCTGGGGCAGAACATGACCACGCTGGGCGATGCGGCCTACTTCACCAACTCGAGCTTCTTCTCGGGCGCCGGTGACGTTCCGCGCAGCTGGGTCAACGTCAAGGGCTCGTGGCTCTATAACAACGCCGATACGGTGCGTTCGCTCTACGGTCTGCCGACCAGCGACGAGCTTTCGCTGGGCAAGACCTTCAACATCGAGGAAGTCACGATGTCGGCTTACCTGATGGCCGACGCGCAAGTGTCGATCTTCGGTAATCCGCTCGATATCGAGGCGGGCGTTCGCTATGTGAATGTCGATACGAACTACGACTTCTACGACCGTTACGACAACTTCGCGCAGACCACCGTGTCGACCGGATCGGCCAAGTTCCTGCCCAGCTTCACGCTGCGCTACGAAGTGACGCCGAGCGTGCGCCTGCGCTTCAACTACGGCGAGACGCTGCGCCGTCCGGCCTTCACCGACATCAACCCGACCTATTCGCTGACGGGGGATCTCACCAACCTGGGCTACGGCAGCGGCTCGGCGGGTACGGCGACGCTCCAGCCCACGCATTCGAAGAACTACGACCTCGCGCTGGAGTGGTATTTCGAGCGCAACAGCGCGCTCACCGTGACGGGCTTTCGCCGCGAGATCTCGGGCCTGGTCGTGCCGATCAGCAGCTACGAATACATCCCCAACAACGGGATTTCGGCGGGCGCGACCGATTACTTCTCGATCACCCGTCCGGCCAACGCGTCGAACGGCGTGCTCAAGGGGGTCGAGGTGGGCCTGACCTACTTCCCGACCTATCTGCCCAGCGTTCTGGATGGCCTGGGCTTCCAGGGCAGCCTGACGGTGCTCGATTCCAACCAGTCGATCCCCGAGACCGACGAGCTGGGCAACATCACCGGCTACACCCAGTCGGCCTTCTTCAACGTCTCGAAGCTGTCCTACAACGCCACGCTCGCCTACGAGCGCGGCCCGATCGGCGCGCGTCTTTCCTACGTGTGGCGCCAGGCCTTCCTGCACAACAACGAGGCCCGGCTCTTCGCCAACCCGATCGGGGTCTGGTACAAGTCGTCGGGCTATCTCGACTTCCAGCTGACCGCCGACATCAAGGACGGCATTGCGCTCACCTTCGATGCGCGCAACCTCACCAAGGAAATGCAGCAAAGCTACTACAAGTACGGCAGCGCGGGCGGCGCCCAGACCGACAATCTGCAAACCGCGCTGGTGCCGCGCACCTTCGCGATCGGCGCGCGCTTCACGTTCCAGTAATCGTTTCGTCAACCCGCGAGGGGCGCCTCGGCGCTCCTCGCGGGTCCTTCCAGAGACGGCCGTTTTTTCGCGGGGTTCGCATTCCTCTCCAGAACGCTTCGGGAAACGGCCGTCTCGCTTTTTATCGGAGTTGGCAGCAGGCATGATACGGCGCAAAGGCAGGGCAGCGGGTCTCCTCGTGACAGTGGGGATCGTGGCGCTCGCCCTGATCGGCGCCGCACCGCCCGGTGATGCCCCGCCGCCCGGCGGTGGCGCGCCGCGCGCCGCCATGGCTGAGCCGGTTCATCTCGACACCCGCGCCATCGCCCGCCAGCGCTTCGGCAACGATGCGCCCTGGTATCAGGACCGCATCCCTTACTTCGAAAGCGCCGACCCCCGGATCGATGCGGTCTATTACTACCGCTGGTCGATCTACCGCGCGCACCAGCGCGACCTCGGCGACAAGGGCTATGTCACTACCGAATTCGCCGACGATGTGGGCTGGCAGCGCGAACCCTACGCCAGTCTCAACGATGCGAGCGGCTTTCACATCGCCGAAGGGCGCTGGCTCAACGACCGGCGCTTTGCCGACGACTACATCAACTTCATGTACGAGGGCGGCAACGATCGCCACTTTACCGACTACATGGCGGACTCGGTCTGGGGGCGCTACCTCGTCGACGGGGACAAGGCCGCGGTGGAACGCCACCTCCAGGTCATGCGCCACATCTACGGGCTCTGGGAGGACCACTACGACTGGTCCAAGGGGCTTTACTGGGTCGAGCCGCTGCTCGATGCGACCGAGTACACCGTCTCCTCGATCGATGCATCGGGCGGCAAGGACGGCTTCACCGGGGGAGAGGCTTTCCGCCCCTCGATCAACAGCTACATGGTCGCCAACGCGCAGGCGATCGCGAAGATCGCCGGGCTTGCCGGAGACGCTGCGCTGTCGGCGGAATTCACGTCCAAAGCCAAGGACTTGCGCGCGCGCATGGTCGAGGACTTGTGGAATCCCAAGCTGGGTCATTTCACCGACCGCTTCAAGGTCGACAACGCCTACGTTCATTACTGGGACCTGATCCGCGCGCGTGAACTGGTCGGCTATCTGCCCTGGACCTTCGATCTCGCGCCCGACAGCGCGTCCTACGCCCAGGCGTGGAGCCACCTGCTCGACCCGGCCTCGCTCGGCGGCGAGGCGGGGATGCGCACGGTCGAGCCGGGCTACGAATACTACATGCGCCAGTACCGCTACGAAGGCACGGCGCGCGAGTGTCAGTGGAACGGTCCGGTCTGGCCCTACCAGACCACGCAGGTGCTGATGGGCATGGCCAACCTGCTCGACCATTACACGGACCACGGACCCGTCACCCGCAGCGCGTTCATGCGGCTGCTGCGCCAGTACACCCAGCTGCATTATCAGGGCGACCGGCTCGATCTGGAAGAGGACTACGATCCCGCCACCGGCAAGCCGATCGTCGGGCTTGCCCGCAGCCACCACTATTTCCACTCGGGCTACAACGATCTGATCCTGAGCGACGTGGTGGGCCTGCGCGCGCGCGCCGATGACGTGCTGGAGATCAACCCGCTGCTGCCCGATGCGGGTGATCCGCAGGCGCTGGCCTGGTTCCACGCCGAACGCATTCCCTACCATGGCCATGAGATCGCGGTGACCTGGGATGCGGACGGAACGCATTATCACGCCGGGGCCGGGCTCAGGGTTTCGGTCGACGGCGCGGTCGTCGCCCGGCGCGAGACGCTGGGGCGCATCACCGTGCCGCTCGCGCGCAAGGCGGACGGGCCGATCGCCCGCCCGATCGATCACGCGGTGCAATTGGTGCGCGGCGATTACCCCAAGGCCAGCGCATCGAGCGGGGCCGAGGCGGAGAACCTGCACGACGCGATCGACGGGCGGCTCTGGTTCTATCCCGAACTGCCCAACGGCTGGACGTCCGAGCCGGGGAAGGGCGCGCAGTGGTACGCGCTCGACTTTGGAAAGGAGGTCGCGCTTGATAGTGTGGAGCTGGCCTTCTTCGACAACGGCGGGCAAATCCGCGCGCCGGGGCGCGTGGTGATCCAGGTCTGGCGCGATGGGGGCTGGAGCGATGCCGGGCAGGCGCGAGCGCTGCCCAACGGCGTGACGCGCATTGCGCTTGCGGGCGGTGTGCGCACCGGAAAGCTGCGCGCGGTCATGACCCCTGCCGGGGGCAAGGCGGTCCGGCTGGTCGAACTCAAGGCCTTGTCGGGCGGATAGCCGCCTCCGGCATGGACCGGGGCACGCCGGCTTGCCTCACGCGCATGAAAGATCCGGTTCGGGGCCTGGTCGGTGCGGATGCTGGCGTCATCGCCACACCCGGCTTTTTCATTCTTTGGAAAAGCCGGGACGACTTTATCCGAATGCCAGGAATAGCGCACCGCGCCTAAAGCCTCTCCAGCAACAGGAGACACCGGTCATGGCACAATTCGTCAAGCAAATCGGCGGCTATCCCCGCGCCATCGCGCAAGGCGCGCAGCCGGTCATCATCGCCTTCAGCGTGGCTGGTTTCACCGGAGGCGCGCTCTCGGCGATCGGCTTCCTCGCCAGCCAGGCCTGCCGGAAGACCACAATCCGCATCGCTGCGGCGATCGCATAGGCGTGAGAAGGTCCGCGTGATCTGCACGCACCGGCCGGTCCCGAACATGCGCTCAGGCCAGAACCCGGAGCGCTTGATGCGATTAGCTGATCGCAAAGCCGATGAAGCCGGACCTGCGGCTTTTCTGGCGGAAGGGATCTAGCCGGACGGGGTCGGCGTATCACACCGCCCGCAACGGGGTGCGTGCCGAAATGCTGCCGTGCGCCCTTGCACGAACCCGCTCGCGCGGGAGGGGCGCGTGGGGCGATGTGGCGTGGTATATGCAGGCCTTTAGCGGGGCGAGGCTGGCAGTTCCTTTAACGGAGCGCAACGTGCCATGACTGTCTCGATCACTACCGCCCCGATCAGCCCGCTGCGCCAGCGGATGCAGCACGACATGATGATGCGGGGGCTCGGTCCACATACCCAGAAGGATTATGTGCGCCATGTGAAGCGCCTGGCGGCCTTCCTCAGGCGCCTCCTCAGGCGCCCTCCCGATACGGCAACGGACGAGGATCTTCGCCGCTTCCAGCTCATGCAGCATGAGAGCGGGGTCAGGCCGAGCACCATCAACTCCGCCGTGTCGGCGCTGCGCTTCCTGGATGACGTCACGCTCAGGCGCCGCGATCTGGCGCGGGCCTGCGTGTGTCGGAAGTTGCCCACCTCAAGGTCGACGATATCGACAGCACGCGCATGCTGATCCGGGTCGAACAGGGCAAGGGCGGCAAGGATCGCAATGCCATGCTCTCGCCCCAGCTGCTCGAACTGCTGCGGATGTGGTGGCGAGAGGGCAGGAAACCCGTGATGATGTGGGTGGCAAAGTCGCGAGATAGGCCAGACCAAGTTCTGCGGGTGGCGGCGGGGAGAGGCTATCGCCTTGCGACGTTCGCGGGTAGGCTTGGGGGGAGCGTAGGCGCCCGCGCCGTGGCAGCCTGGGCAATCGATGAGGGGGCAAGGCAGTTGGTATTCCGGGGCTTGGCGCAGGCTTTGCGGCGTTGGCGGCAACGCGGCTGGGAGCGGCCTGGGGGTGGCCGCTCGACGGGGGATCGGAGCGGCGTTGTCCTGTCCACAGCGACCCGCGCGGCGTTGCTGGGCGTCTTTCTTGCGCTCATCGTCTTTCGGCTGCGGCATGCCTGGAGCGGGGGGCGGTTCCTGAGCGAGGAAGGCACGATCTTCTTTGCCTATGGCTGGCACCGGCCGGTGGGCGAGGCGCTCTGGCGCTCGTTCGCGGGCTATCTCAACCTTGGCGCGAACGCGGCGACTTTGCTGGCGGTCCAGTTCGTGCGCCGGGGCGTGCTCGGGCTCGAGCAGGCGCCTTACGTGACGATGGCGATCGCCACGGCGTTTCAGGTGCTGCCGGCCGCGCTGCTCCTTGGCGCGCAGGGGCGCGGCCTGCAATCACGGCGCGCGGTGATCGTGTGTCTTTTGCTGATGGCGATCAGCCCGATGACCGAGGAAGTCTTTGCCAACAGTCTGCACATCCAGTTTCACCTGACCTTGTGCGCAGGGCTGATCCTCGCCTTCGACACGCCCGAACGTGGCTGGCGGCGGGGGCTTTACGCCGCGCTGCTCGTGCTTGGCCCGTTGTGCGGCCCTGGTACGATCGTCCTGCTGCCCCTTTTCGTACTGCGCGCGCTGGTCGAAAAATCGACGCGCAGGATCGAACAGAGCGCTGCGCTCAGCGTGGGGGCGGCGCTCCAGCTCGGCCTGTTCTTCATCCAAAGCCCGCTGCGTGGTCATTCGCTCGACCCGGTGACTTTGCTCGATTTGCTGGCCCTGCGCCTGGGCGTGATGCCGCTGTTCTCGGCTCCGGTGGCAAGCGTGCTGGGCGCGGCGGCGTATCGCGCGGCGGCGGGGCACGGCATCGTGTGGTGGTCGCTGGCGCTGGGCGGCGGCGCCTACTTTGCGCTTCTCCTTGGCTTGGCGTTGCGAGACCGGCGTGATCCGGCGTTCTGGCTGATCGTATCGGGGCTGCTGCTGGCGGGGGTGTCGTTCGGTCTTGGAATGTTGCCACTTGCGCCCGGGTCGGCGTTTCTCGTCGCGGCATCGCAGCGATACAACTATGTGCCGCTGGTGTTGATGGGATGCGGTATCGTGGTCCTGTCCGAGCGGACGGGGACGCGCTGCGCCGGGGTGTTCCGTGTGCTGACGATCCTGATGGTTGCCTCCGGAGCGCTGACTTTTGGCTTTGCCCTGCCGGGGTTGGCGCGCGGTCCCGAGTGGGCGGACGAAGTGGCGCGCTGGCGCTCGGATCGCGACTACCCGTTGCGGGTCTGGCCCGAGGATTGGCGGGTCGACCTGTCGTCCCGGGATCGCGCGTGTCCGGACAGCCCACGCGCGGATCCGTCTGTACCGGGTTACTGCGAAGGTTCGTGGGCGGCGCATGTCCTGCGCGATGCTGCGCCGGTGCGCCCGGACCACGCGGGGGAGGGGGCGGGCGACGGCTCCTGACCGGAACCGCCGCCCGGCGACTTGGGGATCAGGCTCTTACTTCTGGCGCGCGGCTTCGGCCTTGGCCAGCAGGCGCAGCACGTTGCCGCCCCAGATCTTGGCGATGTCCTCACGCGAGTAGCCGTGGTCGAGCAGGGTCTGGGTGATGCGCGGCAGGCCGCTGGCATCCTCGAGCCCGGCCACGCCGCCACCGCCGTCCCAGTCCATGCCGATGCCCACGTGATCGGGCCCGACGACCTCGAGCGCGTGGAGCAGGTGCTTTTCGAAGTCGGCATAGGTCGGCCGGTCGGTATCGGGGTACTGCGCATCGATCGCACGGCGTTTGGCGAGCAGGGCCTGATAGGCCTCGGGGGTCATTTCCTCGCCTTCGTGCATCGAGGCGAACAGCGCGCCCATCGCCTTTTGCCGCTCGGGGTTGGGCTTGGCCGCGCGCAGGTAACTGCCGAAGGAATTGATCTGGATGACCCCGCCATGTGCGGCGAGCTTGCGCAGCAGGTCATCCGAGACGTTGCGCGGGTGATCGTAGACGGCCTTGCAGCCCGAGTGCGAGAGCAGCACCGGGGTGGTCGACAGGTCGATCAGCTGGTTGAGCACGTCGTCGCTCGAATGCGAGGCGTCGACCACCATGCCCAGCTTGTTGGCCTGCGCCAGCAGGTCCTTGCCGAGCGGGCTCAGGCCATGCCATTTCGGGCCAGCGGGATCGGTCGAACTGTCCGCGAACTGGTTGTTGCGAAAGTGCGCAAAGCCCATCAGGCGCACGCCCATCGCGTAGAACAGCGAGGCGAGCGTGGGGTCCTGCGCCAGTGGATAGGCGTTTTCGATCGACATGAAGACGATACGCTTGCCCGCCGCCTTGATTTTGGCCGCATCGCCGCTTTCGAGCGCGAGGCCGAAGGTCTCGGGGTGGGCGGCGACCATCGTGCGGATGGCGAGCCCGCGCTTGACCGCAAAGTCGCGCGCTTCCTCGAAATGTTCCGCATCGAGCGGGCCCTGCGGCGTGTAGATCGCCCAGAACCCGCCGTCGAGCGCGCCCTTGACCATGCGCGGCACGTCGACCTGGGTATAGTCGGCGTGGACGTCGTGGTCGTCCATGATCGACCAGCCGGGCAGGTCGAGCGAGGCCGGGGTATCGAGGTGGGTGTCGAGCGTGACGAGCGACTTTTGCAGCGCGGTGGCCTCGGCCAGCGTGGCCTTTTCGGCGGCGCTTGCGGGATCTGCGGTGCTGGCGGCGAGAAGCGGGAGCAGCATAGCTGCTCCCGCCAGGAGGGACTTGGGGAAACGTGTAAGGGCCATGAGGCTCAGATCTCCGCGGAGAGGGTCATCTGGAACGTGCGCGGCGAGAGCGGACGGAAGTAGCCGTCCGAGGACACCGCAGAGTAGATATAGCCGATCGCCTGCTTGTCGAAGATATTGTCGAGGTTGGCGCGCAGCTTGATCGTCTTGAGCGGGCCCATCGTCCAGCCATCGCCGATGTCGACGTAGCCGCTGAACACGGTGTAGGCCTTGACCGGGTAGTCGTTGGTGTAGTCGGCGTAACGCTTGCCGGTGTACTTGCCCGAGATGTTGGCGACCAGCCAGCTCGCCGGTTCAACTGTCATGCCGCCCGAGATGAGCCACTTGGCGTTGTCGGGAATGTTGTTGCCGGCAATCGCGTAGGTGGTGCTGGCGGTGACCAGGTCATCCTTGAAGGTGGCGTTGTTGTAGGTCACGTTGAGGTTGAAGTAAGCCAGCCCCTTGAGGAAGGCGGGCTTGTACGAGCCCGAAAGTTCCGCACCGTAGGCCTCGACCGAACCGACGTTGGTATAAAAGCTCTCGGTCGCGCCCGACGAGCCGGGCAGGATCGAGGTGATCGACTGGATGCGGTTGTCGAACATCGTGTAGTAGCCCGCCAGCGAGGCGAAGAACTGTCCCTGGCTCGAACGGATGCCCAGTTCGAAGTTGCGGGCCTTTTCGGGATCGGGCGCGGGGACGGTGTCGGCCGTGTCGGTAAAAGCGGTGGCGTAGATGTCGTCCATGCCCTTGGGCAGCGCGTAGTTCTCCGCGTAGGAGGCGAAGATCTGGGTGCGCGTGTCGAGGTGGTAGAGCAGGCCCACGCTCGGCAGGAAGGCGTCCTTGTAGTGCGCGCTGTTGAACTGCGGGCCCCAGCCAGCGACGTAGCTGCCGTTCACCGAGCGGTAGTAGTCGGCGTAGTTGCGGTAGCCGCGCTGGCTGTAGTCGAGGAACAGCGACTTGATGCCGATGTCGACGTCGAGCTTGTCGTCGAACAGCGCGATGCGGTCCTTGATGAACAGCTGGGTGGTCTCGCGCTTGGAGTGGTAGTTGCGGCGGTAATAGACCACCTCGGACAGGTCGGCCGCGCTGGCGGGCGAACCGTCGGTGGTGTTGTAGCGCGCCTGGGTGCGGTGGTACTTGTCCTCTTCGGCCCAGATGCCCGCCTCGATCGTGTGCGCGCCCAGTTCGGCGTGGATCTTGGCGGTGATGCCGTAGCGATCGCCGCTCACACCGGACAGGCCGTACTGCACGCCCTTGGGCGCAACCACGTCGAGCCCGGCGGCGGCTTCGGCCGAGTAGATCGAATAGCTGTTGTCGTAGCTGTCGGGCGAGACGCCGTAGCCAGCCTTGTCCTCGTAGTAGCCGGTCGCTTCGGCCCACACGTTGCTGGCGATTTCGCCGTGCAGCGTGCCGCCGTAGAGCTTGTCGTTGCGGTGGTTGATCGCCAGGCCATAGTAGTTGGTGTATTCGCTGTTCGAATACTTCACGCCCGACGTCGTCTCGGCGTAGTCGTAGAGCGTGCCGGTATAGCCGTAATAGCGCCCGCAGTTGCCGTCATCGTCGGTGATCCCGCTCGAGCAGTTGAGCGTCGCGCGCGAGACCGTGGGCGAATCGTAGTCGTGGAACTTGTTCGAGACGAACTTGAAGCGCGCCCAGCTGCCGCCGCCAAGGTCGGCGTGGAGCTGGCCTTCCCAGTGCTCGCGGTTGACCGTGCCCGCGCCGCGCCACAAGTCGCTGTCGAGCTTGGTGCGGCTGACATAGGCCTTGAACGGACCGACCTTGCCGGTGCTGGCGCGGATGAAGGTGCGCTTCATGCTGAAATCACCAAAGCTCTGCGAGACGAACAGGCCCGGATCGTCCTGCGGCTCGATCGAGACATACTGCACCATCGGCCCGAGCGAGGAGTAGCTGGGCATCGAGACGTCGCCCGCACCCGGCGAGGCTTCGACGCGCGCGAGGTTCTCGTTGTCGACATAGCGGAACACCGGGCTGCCGCCAAAGGCGTCCGAGCGGCCGGTCGGGATACCGTCGACCACGAAGCCGATCTGGTCGAGCGCGAAGGCGCGGGTCTGGACCGAGTTGCCGAATTCGTAGAGCCCGAGCGCGCCGTCGGTCTGCACGTTGAAGCCGGGCAGCGTCTCGAGCATCTTGAGCCCCGAAATGCCCGAAGGAGCCGAGAGCAGCGCCTCGCGCGTGACCGCGACGGTGTTGGTTACCTTGCCGGTGCCGATCGCCTCGTCGGCCTCGGAGACGCGGCGGCCGGTGACCATGATCGCGCTGGTATCGACGGTGGTCTTGGCCGAGGTCTCGGTGCTGTCGTCGCTGCTCTGGGCCTGGGCGGCGGCGGGCATCAGCGCCAGCGCGCCGACCAGGGCGCCGCTCGCGCAGGCGCCGCGCAGGC
>NZ_JALHLF010000250.1 GCF_022832435.1 Novosphingobium organovorum
CGAGCGCCGCGTGGTCGCGCTGGCGCGCGGCGACGGGCTCGACAGCTTGCGCGAACCGCGCCGGCGCGGCTGGCTCGAACGCTTCGTGTTCGGCCCCAATCCGCCCTCGCCCAAGTTCGCCAACGAACGCCTCGAAGCGCTGCGCCGGCTTGCGGTGCAGGCCTGGCACAAGGGGTACCTGCTCCCCGCTTCCGCGCTGAAGGCCGCCGAGGCGGCGGGTTTCAGCGAAGACCAGATCGGCCTGGTCGTCGACACCATTGCCCGCGAGCGCAGCGCGCCGCGCAGCGCCCCCCTCTAAAGGATCTTCCCGTGAACGCTCCCTCCACGTTCGACACTGCGGCCAGCGCGCCTTCGCCCGCAGGCCATGAAGAAAGCGCGCTTTCCTACGCGCCCGCGCGCCGTTTCAAACCCCGCACCTACGTGATCGGCGCGGCCATCGCGATGGCGCTGGCCGGGCTCGGCTGGAAAGCGCTGCACAGCGACAAGGCCGCCGCCGTCGCCATGCCCGTCCCCAGCGTCCAGACCGCCACCCCGCTGGTGCGCGAGGTTACCCAGTGGGATGATTACGTCGGCCGCTTCGCCCCCAGCAAGACGGTCGAGGTGCGCCCGCGCGTCTCGGGCGCGATCACCGCGATCCACTTCAAGGACGGCGACACCGTGCGCCAGGGCCAGGTCCTGTTCACCGTCGACGCGCGTCCCTATCGCGCCGCGCTGTCCGAAGCCGAGGCCGACGTCGCCTCGGCGAAAAGCGCGCTGGCGCTGGCCCGGTCCGACTATGACCGCGTGGCCGGGCTGACCGGCGACGAGGCGATGGCCGCAAGCGAGGTCGACCAGTTGCGCACCCGCGTTCGCTCGGCCAGCGCCGCGCTCGCC
>NZ_JALHLF010000251.1 GCF_022832435.1 Novosphingobium organovorum
AGCGGTCCGGCGGGGATCGCCACGCCAAGCGGTCCGGCGCGCCGCGCCGCAGCGCCGTCACGGGCCTGCGCGCCGGGCACCAGTACGAGAACAGGCAGGAACGGGGCCGCGACGGCAAGGGCAATGCAGCGCGCGGTGTTCCGGGTTCGTCTAGGGCCGGTCCAGGACATAGGCACGCGATGTGGTGCGCACCGCGAAGCCGTGCAGCACGCCCAGGTTCTCGAGCAGCTGGGCCGGATCGTCGAGCCGCAGGCGCCCCGCCACGCGAACGCGCAGCAGAGCCGGATCGTCGACCTCGATCGGCTTCGCGCTCCAGCGCTGGAGCCGCGCGACGAGCGCGCCGAGCGGCATGTCGGAGAC
Source organism: Novosphingobium organovorum (assembly GCF_022832435.1). Taxonomy (GTDB): domain Bacteria; phylum Pseudomonadota; class Alphaproteobacteria; order Sphingomonadales; family Sphingomonadaceae; genus Novosphingobium; species Novosphingobium organovorum. The sequence continues at coordinate 361 of NZ_JALHLF010000251.1, forward strand.
CTGCAACCAGCCCTCGCGCCAGTCGCCCTCGTAGTCCTGCAGGGCGATGCGCTCGGGCGGGGCGATCCGCCCGTCGACGAGACTGGCGCGGTGCGCGGCGGCGACATCGACGGCGTTGACGCCCGGCTGGTTGCCCGCGAAACGCACCAGCCCGCGCTCCACCACGAGGTCGAGCGAGCCGGCGTTGCGCGCAAGGTCGAAGCGGGTGCCCAGCACGTTCACCGTGCCCTCCGCGCTCGCCACGCTGAACGGGCGCGCGGCATCGTGGTACACGTCGAACAGCGCCTCGCCCGCTTCGAGCCGAACCTCGCGCCGGTCCGGCGCCAGCCGCACGCTGAGCCGGCTGCGGCCGTTGAGCACGAGACGCGAGCCATCCGCGAGCGTGACCCGCAGGATCTGGCCGGGGCGCGTCGCATACGTCTGCTCGGGCGTCATCCAGAAGCGCACCTGCGGCCAGGCCAGCACGCAGGCGCCCGCGACCAGCGCGGCGCAG
>NZ_JALHLF010000252.1 GCF_022832435.1 Novosphingobium organovorum
CGCACCGGCCGTGCGGCGTGCAGGTTCGGGAATGCACGCGCCCGCGGGCGGCACCGCGGCAACGACGCGCGCCAAGGCGAGCCCGGCGGTCGAACCCGCAGCGTCGCAGGCTCCGGCCGCTTCGGGCCCCGCGATGGTCTCGACCCCGGTGGTGCAGGCGGTATCCACGACTTCCAACTAGGCCGCCCTCGACAGCGTGAGTGGCCTGCGGCAAGCAGAGCGGGGTATCGCCCCTGGTTAATCCCTCGTTCGCGCGGCCTTGGCCATGGTGCCGGCTTCGGGCGGCAGGGGCCCCAGTGATGGAGAAGATTTGGCGATGAATGCGTTTCGTTCGAACCAGGGCCTGAGCCCGAGCCGGCTTCGCCTGCGCCGTCTGGCGCGCCTGCCCGTGGTGAGCGCGGTGGCGGTGGCGCTGCTGGCCGGGACCGCAGCGCCGGTGTTCGCGCAGGACAACACCGATGCGCGTCTGCGCAAGGTCGAATCCGAAGTGCGCGCGCTTCAGCGCAAGGTCTTTCCGGGCGGTGACGGGACCTTCTTCGAGCCGCAGATCACCCCGCCCGCCGCCGGGGCCACGCCCGCGCCGGTGCAGACCCCGACCAGCACGCCGCTGACCGATCTGCTGACCCGCATGGACGCGGTCGAAACGCAGATGGCGCGGCTGACCGCGCAGGTTGAGCAGAACTCGAACCGCCTCTCCGAACTCGAAGCGCGGGTCAGTGCCAACACGCAGGCCATGGCCCAGCAGCCGCCCGCAACCCCGGCGCCCGAAACCAGCGCGCAGAGCAATCTGGAAGCGATGCGCGGCACCCCGGCGACCCCGCCGTCCGCACCGTCGCCGCGCGCGGCAGCGC
>NZ_JALHLF010000253.1 GCF_022832435.1 Novosphingobium organovorum
AGGCGGCGGGCGAACAGCGCGCCGCCCAGACCGCCCAGACCGGTCATCGCGAGCGCGAACAGAATGCGAAAGGTGGCGCCCAGCGGCGGTGCGGCCATCGGCACCAGCGTATCGAGCCCGGTGGCGAGGATCGCCTGTTCGATCAGCGCGGGGCGCAGCGCGACGCTGCACAGGCCCGCGAGCGCGCCGCACCACAGGGCGACAATGGCGGGAAACAACGGATGCTGGCTGATGGGCTGCTTGGCGCCCTGGTTCCTGCGCGTGTTGTCGGCCACTGGCTTACCCCGAAACTAGGTGTTCTTGGAACGTCCGGGCGCAGTTCAGGTTGCGTACGAAGGTTCCTGTTCAGCAACAACGGGTGACAGCATTTGGTAAACGACTCGATAACGCCGGGCGTTGATCGCCCAATCGTGCCGGTTTCGCACATGCTCGAAGCCCGCCTGCCGGTAGTGCGGCCAACTATCGCGCGCGCCAAGAAGCTGTGCAAGGGCTTGCGCGCACCGTTCCGGATCGTCCGGCGCGAAGAGCACCCCGGTCTCGCCGTCGCGGATCAGCTCGCGGTGCCCGCCGACGTCGCTCGCGGCGACGAGCTTGCCCTGGGCCATCGCCTCGAGCGGTTTGAGCGGCGTGACGAGATCGGTCAGCCGGCTGCGCTTGCGCGGATAGGCCATCACGTCGCACAGCGCATAATAGCGCTCGACCTCGGCGTGGGGCACGCGGCCCACGAAGCGGATCGCGTGGGCCGCGGGCGAACGTTCGGCCTGCGCGCGCAGCGCCTCGGCGCGAGGCCCTCCGCCGACCAGCAGCAGCCGCGC
>NZ_JALHLF010000254.1 GCF_022832435.1 Novosphingobium organovorum
CGGCGCGCTCCTCCTCGGGTGCGGCGTGTCCGGGGTCATGCCGCGCGAGCACCTGCGCCGCCTCGGCGGTCGACCCGCAGGCAAGGCGCAGCGTCACGCCAAGCGCGCCGATCACCTCCTCGATCTGCGCGACGAGCGCGGCTTCCCCGCCGAACAGATGCGCCACCCCGGCAATGTCGAGCACGATGGCATCGGGCGGGGCGAGCGTGACCAGCGGGCTCCAGTCCTGGCAGCGCGCGGCAAGCCGTTCGAGCCAGCGCCGGTCGGCGCCGCTGTCCATTTCGGCAACGTGCAGTTCGGGCTCGATCGCGCGGGCATCGGCCAGCGTCATGCCCGGCACGAGCCCCCCGTCGAGCGCCGCCTGGTCGAGCGCGAGCAGCCGCAGCCCCCCGCGCACCTTGGCCACCAGCGCCAGCGGGGCACCTTCGGCGCTGGCGCTTTCGCCAAATGCGCCCTCAGGCGGCGTCGCGCCGCCCGTCCCGGAGCGGCTCGCCCCCCGCGCCTGCGGGTGCGGCGCGCGTTCGATCCGGAAGCGGTCGGTCGGCAGGAACGGCAACCACAGCGCCAGATAGCGCCGGGCTGCGGGCGCGGACGGCCTCTCGGGTCGGTCGAGGCGTGGTGATGGCCGCGGCGCATCGGTCACGGAATTGGCGTTGGTCACGGTCCCACTCCAGGCGCCAGTCGAGCCCGCAAGGGCCCGCCTTCTGGCGCAGCAAGGTCACATCGAAAGCCGGTAAGCCGGGCGCGTTGCCGGGCAGCGCCTGCGAGGGCGCGGCGCCGACCTGCCAGCGCGTCTGCGCGGCGCTGGGC
>NZ_JALHLF010000255.1 GCF_022832435.1 Novosphingobium organovorum
CGCCGCCGCGCGGGCGCTGTTCGGCCTCGCGCCCGGCGGCACGCCGCCCCAGGACCTCGCGCTCAAGCTTGCCAACGACCTGACCTTCCGCTGCCCCTCGCTCCACGTCGCGGCCCTGCGCGAGGCGATGCGCGGCGCACCGACCTGGCACTACCAGTTCGATCTCGACGGGCCGGACGGCGCCCCCGTCACCCATGGCTCGGACATCCGCTTCGTGCTGGGTGAGGCTGGCGCCGCGCCCGACAGCCCCGCCCCGCTCGCCGCCTACTGGGCCAATTTTGCGCGCAGCGGCAATCCCAACGGCGCCGGCCTGCCGCGCTGGCCACGCTTTGGGGACACGGCCCACACGCTCGAATTCACCCCACAAGGCCCGCGCGCGATCGCCGGGCTGGAACGGGACATCTGCGCGCTGCGAAAGGCGCCATAGCGCAATCCTGCCGTCCGGCTCTCCCCTCCCGCTTGCGGGAAGGGTCGGGGGTGGGCAAAAGCGCCCGTCACGAAACAGCCAGCACGTCCTCGCGGCTCCACAGCAGCGCCGCGCCGCGCACGCCCGAACTGTCCCCCCAGCGCGCCTTCGCCACACGCCCGGCCCAGGCGCCCGAAAAACTGCGCGCGGCAATCGCCTGCGCCAGCCCTTCGTAGAGCGCATCGACGTTGGACATGCCCCCGCCCAGCACGATCACCTCCGGATCGATCAGGTTGGCGACGACGGTGAGCGCGCGCGCCAGCCGGTCGCGGTAGCGCGCCAGCGCCTCGCGCGCGGCGCCATC
>NZ_JALHLF010000256.1 GCF_022832435.1 Novosphingobium organovorum
ACGCGGGCCCGTCCGACGAGCATTTGCTGGTAGTGCGGATCGTGGCCCTGCGAGGGATCGGGCTTGCCCAGATCGACGGTGTTGTCCCTCGCCTGGCTGAGCAGTGTGCGGTCGAGCCGGGTCAGGCGCTGGGCGTCGACTTCCTGCTGGAGCTGCTGGCGCACCTCGATCTCGCTTTGCGGGCCCAGCGCGCGGGTCATGATCTGGGAGCCGCGATGGCGAATGCCGTGGGCGATGTAGTCGCCCGCGATGTTGAGCGTCTTGCCGTCCTCGGTCACGCCCCGGATCAGGATATGGCTGTGCGGGTGACCAGTGTCGAAGTGATCGACCGCGACCCAGTCGAGCGTGGTGCCAAGGTCCTCTTCCATCTTGGCCATGAGGTCGCGGGTAAAGCCCTTGAGGTCTTCGAANGTGACCAGTGTCGAAGTGATCGACCGCGACCCAGTCGAGCGTGGTGCCAAGGTCCTCTTCCATCTTGGCCATGAGGTCGCGGGTAAAGCCCTTGAGGTCTTCGAAGGCTGGCCCGTCCTCGGGCGAGACGATCAGGCGGAACTGGTGCCGGTCCTCGCAGCCGCGTTCAAGGAAGGCTTTGGCGTCAGCGTCTTCGGTAAAGGTCGAGTAGAACCGGCCCGGCTCACCATCGCGCGCGGTGCCGTCGCGTTCGAGGTAGCGCACATGCGCGGCGACGCCCTGGACCTTACCTGCGGAAAGCTTCACGACGCGCGCCTTCACCGTCACCCTGCGGGGCCGT
>NZ_JALHLF010000257.1 GCF_022832435.1 Novosphingobium organovorum
ACGCGGGCCCGTCCGACGAGCATTTGCTGGTAGTGCGGATCGTGGGGCTGCGCGGGATCGGGCTTGCCCAGATCAACCGTGTTGTCCCTGGCCTGGCTGAGCAGTGTGCGGTCGAGCCGGGTCAGGCGCTCGGCATCCACTTCCTGCTGGAGTTGCTGGCGCACCTCGATCTCGCTTTGCGGGCCGAGCGCGCGGGTCATGATCTGCGAGCCGCGATGGCGAATGCCGTGGGCGATGTAGTCGCCCGCAATGTTGAGCGTCTTGCCGTCCTCGGTCACGCCCCGGATCAGGATATGGCTGTGCGGATGACCGGTGTCGAAGTGATCGACGGCGACCCAGTCGAGTGTGGTGCCAAGGTCCTCTTCCATCTTGGCCATGAGGTCACGGGTAAAGCCCTTGAGNATGACCGGTGTCGAAGTGATCGACGGCGACCCAGTCGAGTGTGGTGCCAAGGTCCTCTTCCATCTTGGCCATGAGGTCACGGGTAAAGCCCTTGAGATCTTCGAAGGCGGGCCCGTCCTCGGGCGAGACGATCAGGCGGAACTGGTGACGGTCCTCGCCGCCACGTTCGAGGAAGGCCCTGGCGTCGGCATCCTCGCTGAAGGTCGAGTAGAACCGCCCCGGCTCGCCATCGCGCGCGGTGCCGTCGCGTTCAAGGTAGCGCACGTGCGCGGCGACGCCCTGGACCTTGCCCGAAGAAAGCTTCACGACGCGCGCCTTCACCGTCACCCTGCGGGGCCGT
>NZ_JALHLF010000258.1 GCF_022832435.1 Novosphingobium organovorum
GCCCGTCGCCGGGGCGACCCCGGCCGTCCCCGCCCGCGCCCAGGCCGGGAACAGGCCCGACAGCGCCAGCCCCCCGGCCAGCGAGCCCGTAAGCGAGCCGGACAGCGAAAGGAACCGGCGGCGATCGAAGATGTGCTGTTGCCTCATGCCCCGTTTACGCGCCGGGGCGGGCTATCCCTCGAGCCGTTGCGACAATTTTTGCCGCGCGCGGTAGATTCGCGTCTCCACCGCCTTGCGGCTGATACCCAGCACTTGCGCCGCCGCGTCCTGGCTCAGCCCTTCGAGCGTGCAGAGCAGCAGCGGGTCCTTGAGCGTCCCCGGCAAGGCGGCGATCGCCGCCTCGATCCGGGCGACCTCCTGGCGCGAGAGGAGCGCGGCCTCGGGATCGGGCGTGCCCGTATCGGCCAGCGCCGCCGCCTCGTCGAGCGGCGCGGCGAACGTGAACAGACGGCGCACCGTGCGCCGCCGCGCCCAATCGTGGCACTTGTTGAGCGCGATGCGCAGCAACCAGCCGCGAAAGGGGCGCTGCGCATCGTACCGGGCCAGCGCGAGGAAGGCGGCGACAAAGCACTCCTGCGTCACGTCGAGCGCGTCGGCCTCATGCCCGGTATAGGAATGGACGAAGCGGTAGATCGCCTCGCGGTGGAGACGCATCAAGGTGCGGTGGCCCGAAGCCCGCCCGGCCAGCGCCTCGGCCACCGCCGCGGCGCTGCC
>NZ_JALHLF010000259.1 GCF_022832435.1 Novosphingobium organovorum
GCAGAAGACCTTGCTTGTCGAGATCCCCTGCCAGCCCCGTTCCGGACCGTTGCATCGGCTGATCGACAGCACGGGCATCAAGGCTGTTGGAGACGGGGAATGGTGCAGGTGCAAGCATGGTGCGTCCAAACGCCGCCAGTGGCGAAAGGTCGACCTGGGTGTGGACGCCGGATCGCTTGAAATCCACGCCATCGAAGGGGCCGGGAGCCGGGTTGGCGATGCGCCCATGCTTCCCGAACGGCTGGCGCAGATACCACCCAACCAAGCTATCGCGACCGTCAGCACCGATGGCGCTTTTGACACCAAAGCCTGTCACGAAGCCATTGCCGCGCGCGATGCCTGTGCGATCATACCCGCCCGCAGCAATGCAAAAAGCCTGGCCCAAGAGCACGCCGGGCGTTGCCGCCCGCAATGAAATCGTTCGCTCAAGCTGCTGGGCGAACGGATCNCCCGCAATGAAATCGTTCGCTCAAGCTGCTGGGCGAACGGATCATGGCACGAGACTTTGATCGCCAAGTCGCTGAAATGCAAATCCGCGTCGCCATCCCGGGCCGCTTCACTGCGCTCGGAAGGCCCCAGACTCAGCGGGTCGCGTGTTCAATGCGATCAAAGGCCAACTGCTACCCTGTAGTCGATTTGTGCAACAAAGCCGGTCTTCATCCCAAGCTTGAATCGCGCCAAAGTCGCCGCATCAACCCATTTCAAAGCAGC
>NZ_JALHLF010000026.1 GCF_022832435.1 Novosphingobium organovorum
GTGCGGCGCGAGGCGCAGGCGCGCAAGGAAGCCAAGCAGGGGCGCGACAAGGCGGGCCGGGCCTATGCGGCGGGAGGATCGCAGGCGACGATTCTGCTCGGGCGCCAGGCCGAACGGGCCCAGAACAGCGGCGCGCGGCTCGACCAGCTGGCCGAGCGCCAGCAGGGCGAAGCGTCGGAGCGGCTCGCCGCGGCGCGCGAGCAGGTCGAGGTGCTGGTGCCGATCGCGATTCGCCTGCCTTCGCCGGCGGTACCCTCGGGCGCGCGGGTGCTTGCCTGCGAGGAGCTCGTGTTCGAGCGCGAGGGGCGGCGTTTCGGCCCCTGGACACTGACGCTCACAGGCCCCGAGCGCGTGGCGCTGACCGGTGCGAACGGGGTGGGCAAGTCGACTTTGCTGCGGCTGCTGACCGGCGATCTGGCACCCACGGCGGGCCGCGTGCAGCGCGGCACAGGGCGGATCGCGTGGTTCGACCAGCATCTGGGGCAGCTGGACAGCCGGGGCGACATTCTTGCCAATTATCGCCGCGCCAACCCGCACGAGCCGGAGGAGACCGCGCGTGCGACGCTGGCGCGCTTCGGCTTTCGCGGGGAACGGGCGTTGCAGGCGGTCGACACGCTGTCGGGGGGCGAGCGGCTGCGCGCCGGGCTCGCCTGCCTTGCGGGCGGCGGCGAGCCGCCCTGGCTGCTGGTGCTCGACGAGCCGACCAACCATCTCGACATTGCGGGGCTCGAACTGCTCGAACAGGCGCTGGTGGGCTTTACCGGGGCGCTGCTGGTGGTGAGCCACGATGCGGCCTTCCTCGAGGCGATCGGGATAACGCGGCGTGTGGAGCTCTAATCCACGTCGAAGGCTTCGGGCGCGCGGCCTTCGACGTGGCGCGCGTGCATCGTGGCAAAGGCGCTTTCGACCCGGCGGGTATAGGCCTGGGTGTCGAACAGGGGACAGGTCAGCCGGTTGGCGGCCAACCGCGCGCGCAGTTCGGCAAGGCGTTCGGGGTGGCGCGCGAGGGCGAGCGCCACGGCTTCGTAGTCGGCCGCGCTGGTCGTGGCGAGTTCGGGCAGGCCCGCGGCGGTGACCAGGCTGGCCGCCACGCGCGCGGCGAACTGATCGCCGCAGCGGGTGAGCACGGGAAGCCCGGCCCACAGGGCATCGCTCGCGGTGGTGTGCGCGTTGACCGCGAAGGTATCGAGGAACAGGTCGGCGAGCGCGAGCCGGCCCAGATGTTCGCCGTGCGCGATTGCGGGGGCGAAGACCAGCCGGGCCGGATCGATCCCGCGCGCCCTGGCTTCCCGCGTGAGATTGACTTCGGCCCACGGGTTGGAACGCAGCAGCCACAGCACAGAGCCCTCGACCGCGCCGAGCAGCCGCATCCAGATGTCCCATTCGGCGGGCGAGATCTTGTAGGTGTGGTTGAAGCTGGCGAAGACGAACCCGGTTTCGGGCAGGCCATGCGCGGCGCGCCCGCCGCTGTCGGGTACGATGGTGCGGGTGTTGTCGTTGGCCTGGTAGCACCCCGCCAGCCGCACGATCTTCTCGCTGAAGGCGCGCTCGCCGCCTTGTGGCAAGGCGATGGCATCGGCGATGAAATAGTCCATGCAGGCGTGTCCCAGCGTGCCGGGGTAGCCCATGTAGCTGACCTGGACCGGCGCCAGCCGGTGCCCGAAGACGCGCGTGCGCGTGCCGCGCGTGTACCCCTTGAGATCGATCGCGATATCGAGGTTGTCCGCCCTGGCGCGCGCGGCGATGTCCTCGTCGGTCATCGCGCCGATCTCGACAAAGGCGTCGACCTCGCCCTTGAGCCGGGCGCGCCAGGCGTCTTCCTCGCGCTGCGGGCCATAGCTGTAGAGCCGGACCTCGAAGCGTTCGCGGTCATGCTCGCGAAACAGCCCGCTCATCAGATACAGGGTCGCGTGGTTATGAAAGTCGGCCGAGAAGTAGCCCAGGCGAATGCGCCCGTCGGGGGCCGGGGCGGGGGTTGGAAGCGTTGCGGGGGCAGGCGGAAACATCCGCCGCGCGCAGGCGCGCGAGCGCTCGAACTGGTGCAGCGCATCGTCGCAGAACGGCAGCGAGGCGAAGGGCTGCACCGCCGATACGTCGGACAGGCGCGTCAGCGCGTATTCGCCGCGCGCGTGCCAGTCGCACATGTGGGCTTCCTCGAACAGCGCCTGGAGCCGGGCCGAGGCGTCGTTGGGTTCGCGCAGCAGGGCGGCGCGGAAGGAGGCCACGGCGTCGGGCAGCCGCCCTTTGAGGATCAGCGCCTTGCCCCGGTTGACCATGGCCTTGGTGTTGCCGGGCGCAATCACCAGCGCCCGCTCGAAGAAGTCGAGCGCGGCATCGATCCGGTCGAGCGCGAGCAGTTCGCCGCCCAGGTTGTTGATCGCATCGCCATGGTCGGGGCGCAGGTGGATGGCCCATTCGTAGCAGGCGATGGCGTCCTCGCGCCGGCCCAGCTTCGCATTGAGATTGCCCAGGTTGTAGTAGGCATCGACATAGTCCGGATCGATCGCGAGGGCCTGCGCGAAGTAGTGCGCGGCCTCTTCGTCGCGCCCGGCCTGTTCGAGCAGGTTGGCGAGGTTGTAGCGCGCATCGGCATAGACCGGCGCGCGCGCGATGACCTCGCGGTAGGTCGCCTCGGCGGCGTCCTCGTCGCCCTCGCGGCGCAGCGCGATGGCCAGGTTGTTGTAGCTGGCATAGGCGTTGGGATCGGCGGCGATGGCGGCGCGAAAGGCGTCGCGCGCGCCCGGGTTGTCCCCGATCGCCAGCAGCGCGGCGCCATAGAGGTTCTGCACTCCGTGCGAATGGGGAAAGTCTCGTGCGAGCCGGGCGCCTTCCTGCGCGGCTTCCTGCATGCGCCCGTCGCGATAGGCGCTGACCAGCGCATCGAAGCGGTGCTGCGCCGGGGTTCCGGCCGGTTCGTCGAGCGCGCGCAGCGCGGCGCGCGCGCGCGTGTTGTTGGGGTGGCGTTGCAGGACGTCGTGATAGATCGCGCGGGCGGCATCGGCATCGCCGCGCTTGGCCGCGCCCTTGGCCTTGATAAGTAACGTTTCCAAGCCGCTCATGGCTGCGCAAGTCCTTCCCCAAGGCCTGTGACGCATCGAGCGATAGAGGAACGTGGTGGACGCGCCGTGTGCGCGCTCTTCCGCACAACTCCGTAGGGCCGTCACCGGAGGCCGTCGATCGGAGGGGTGCGATCTTGCTTTCCACCCTGGAAGGCCCGCTTCCACCACGGCGAGGGCGGGGCGGGAAAATCGGCTCTTTGCGGTCTTTGGCACGCCTCTTGCTAATAAGCCCGGACACAGGAATTCACCGAGTAACTCGAAGAACCGGGGAAGGCGGCCGAATGGCAACCGAAACATTTTATGACGTGATGCGGCGTCAGGGTATTACCCGCCGCAGTTTCAACAAGTTCTGCTCGCTTACGGCCGCAGCCCTGGGGCTCAGTCCGGCCCACGCCGACGAGATCCGCCACGCGATGGAGACCAAGCCGCGCCTTCCGGTGCTCTGGCTCCACGGCCTGGAATGCACCTGCTGCTCGGAAAGCTTCATCCGCTCGGCGCATCCGCTGGCCAAGGATGTCATCCTCTCGATGATCAGCCTCGACTACGACGATACGCTGATGGCCGCCGCCGGACACCAAGCCGAGGCGATCATCGCCGAGACGATCGAGAAGTACGATGGCAACTTCATCCTCGCGGTGGAAGGCAATCCGCCGCTCAACCAGGAAGGCATGAGCTGCATCATCGGCGGGCGCCCGTTCCTCGAACAGCTCAAGGAAGCGGCCGATCACTGCAAGGCGATCATCTCCTGGGGCTCGTGTGCCTCGTGGGGCTGCGTCCAGGCCGCAAGGCCCAACCCGACCCAGGCGACCCCGGTGCACAAGGTGCCGGGCCTTGCCGACAAGCCGATCATCAAGGTGCCCGGCTGCCCGCCGATCGCCGAAGTCATGACCGGCGTCATCAGCTACATCCTCACCTTCGACCGCTTCCCCGAACTCGACAACCAGGGGCGCCCGAAGATGTTCTATTCGCAGCGCATCCACGACAAGTGCTACCGTCGGCCGCACTTCGATGCCGGGCAGTTCGTCGAGCATTTCGACGATGAGGGCGCGCGCAAGGGCTACTGCCTCTACAAGGTGGGCTGCAAGGGCCCGACGACCTACAACGCCTGCTCGACGGTGCGCTGGAACGGTGGGCTGTCGTTCCCGATCCAGGCCGGCCACGGTTGCCTGGGCTGCTCGGAAGACGGCTTCTGGGACAAGGGTAGTTTCTACGACCGGCTGACCGACATCAACGGCTTCGGGATCGAGGCCAACGCCGACCAGATCGGCGGCGCGGCGGCCGGGTTGGTGGGAGCCGGCGTGATCGCCCACGCCGCGGCGAGCGCGGTCAAGCGCGCGCGTTCGAAGGACGCACCCTCCTCCGACACTTCCAAAAATACGCATGAGGACGCCTGAGCATGGTCACGCTCGCCACGCCTAACGGCTACACACTCGACAATTCGGGCAAGCGCGTCGTCGTCGATCCCGTCACCCGCATCGAAGGGCACATGCGCTGCGAGGTCAATCTCGACAGCAACAACGTGATCCGCAACGCGGTCTCCACCGGGACCATGTGGCGCGGGCTCGAGGTGATCGTGAAGGGCCGCGATCCGCGCGACGCCTGGGCTTTCGTCCAGCGCATCTGCGGGGTGTGCACCGGCACCCACGCGCTCACCTCGGTGCGCGCGGTGGAGAACGCGCTGGGCATCGCCATTCCCGAGAACGCGAACTCGATCCGCAACATCATGCAGCTCTCGCTGCAGGTCCACGATCACCTCGTCCACTTCTACCATCTCCACGCGCTCGACTGGGTCAACCCGGTCAACGCGCTCAAGGCCGACCCCAAGGCGACCAGCGAGTTGCAGCAGATGGTCTCGCCCAGCCACCCCAACTCCTCGCCGGGCTACTTCCGCGACATCCAGACGCGCCTGAAGAAGTTCGTCGAGAGCGGGCAGCTTGGCCCGTTCAAGAACGGCTACTGGACCAACCCGGCCTACAAGCTGCCGCCCGAGGCGGACCTCATGGCGGTGACGCACTACCTCGAGGCGCTGGACTTCCAGCGCGAGATCATGACCGTGCGCACGATCTTCGGCGGCAAGGACATCCACCCCAACTGGCTGGTGGGCGGCGTGCCGTGCGCGATCAACATCGATGGCGACATGGCCGCGGGCGCGCCGATCAACATGGTCTCGCTCGATTACGTGCGCAAGATCACCCAGAAGTGCATCGATTTCGTCAAGAACGTCTACGTTCCTGACGTCATCGCGATCGGCAAGTTCTACAAGACTTGGCTCTACGGTGCGGGCCTGTCGAACAAGGCGCTGATGGCCTATGGCGACATTCCCGACAGGGCCAACGACTACAGCCCGGCCAACCTGATGATGCCGCACGGCGCCATCGTCGACGGCAAGCTGACCGACATTCACCCGGTCGACCTCACCGATCCCGAACAGGTGCAGGAATTCGTGCCGCACTCGTGGTATTCCTACCCCGATGAAAGCAAGGGCCTGCACCCCTGGGACGGGATCACCGAGCCCAACTACGTGCTGGGTCCCAAGGCAAAGGGCACCTCGACCCGGATCGAGGAGCTGGACGAGGGCGCCAAGTATTCGTGGATCAAGGCGCCGCGCTGGCGCGGCCACGCGATGGAAGTGGGGCCGCTGGCGCGCTACATCATCGGCTACCAGCAGGGTCGCAAGGACATCAAGGAGCAGGTCGACGGGTGCCTTTCCGCGCTCGGCCTGCCGATGGAGGCGCTGTTCTCGACGCTGGGCCGCACCGCCGCGCGCGCGCTCGAGGCGCAGTGGGCCGCCGAAACGCAGCTCTACTTCGTCGACAAGCTGATCGCCAACATCAAGGCGGGCGACGTGGCGACCGCCAACACCGCCAAGTTCGATCCGGCGACCTGGCCGAGCGAGGTCAAGGGCGTGGGCTTCACCGAGGCGCCGCGCGGCGCGCTGGCGCACTGGATCCGCATCAAGGACGGCAAGATCGAGAACTACCAGTGCGTCGTGCCCACCACCTGGAACGGCACCCCGCGCGACAACGAGGGCAATATCGGCACTTTCGAAGCCTCGCTGCTCGACACCAAGGTCGAACGGGCCGAAGAGCCGGTGGAAATCCTGCGCACGCTGCACAGCTTCGATCCGTGCCTGGCCTGCTCGACCCACGTGATGGGCCCCGACGGGGAAGAGCTGACCAAGGTTCAGGTGCGTTGAGAAAAGGAATGATGACGATGTTCGAACGCCTTCCCACTTCCCCGCGCGCCGCCGCAACGGCCGGTGCGCTTGCGCTTGGCCTCGTGGCAAGCCCCGCGCTGGCCCATCCCGGCCACCTCGAGAGCGGCTTTTCGGCCGGGCTCGCGCATCCCTTCCTCGGGCTCGACCACCTCCTGGCGATGCTGGCGGTGGGCCTGTGGGCCGCGACCCGCAAGCCGAGCGAGGCCTGGCAGGCCCCGGCGGTGTTCATGGGCTGCCTGACGCTGGGCGGCGTGCTGGGCCTCCTCACCGGGCCGATCGCCATGGTCGAGCCGCTGATCGCGGGTTCGCTGCTGGTCTTCTCCGCGCTGCTGCTGGCCGCGCCGCTGGTGTCCAACCGTGTCGGCCTTGCGATGATCGGGCTTTTCGCGCTGGTCCACGGGCAGGCCCACGGCGCCGAGACGACGGGCGCGGTGGCGACTTTCTTCGCGGGTTTCCTGATCGCCTCGGGCGTGCTCCACGCGCTGGGCTGGAAGATGGGCTCGAGCCTGTTCGCTTCGGCGCCCGCACGCTGGATCGCAGGGCTGGGTATCGGCGGCGCGGGTCTCGCGCTCGCGCTGTCCTGATCGTCGGGAACGGGAGGAGTTCCTCATGGCCAGCAGTCCCGCTCCGGCCGAGCGCGTCCAGTCGGTCTACGTCTACGAGGCGCCGGTGCGCCTGTGGCACTGGATCAACGCGCTGGCGATCCTGGCGCTGTGCGTCACCGGCTACCTGATCGGCAAGCCGCTGCCCGCGATCGGCGGCGAGCCTTACGCGCACTTCCTGTTCGGCAAGATCCGCTTCGTCCACTTCGTCTCGGGGCAGATCCTGCTCGTCGGCTTTGCGCTGCGCGTCTACTGGGCCTTCGTGGGCAACGTTCACGCGCGCGAGCTGTTCTTCATTCCGGTCACCCGCGCACCGTTCTGGAAGGAAGTCTTCTACGAACTCAAGTGCTACATGCTCATGAAGAAGAGCGCGAAGACATATGCCGGGCACAATCCGCTGGCGCAGATCTCGATCCACCTGCTGTTCGTGTGGGGCATCGTCTTCATGCTGGTCACCGGCCTTGCGCTTTATGGCGAGGGTGAGGGGCCGGGCGTGATCCACACGCTGTTCACCAGCTGGGTGATCCCGCTGTTCGGCGAAAGCCAGGACGTGCACACCTGGCACCACCTGGGCATGTGGGTGATCGTCTCGTTCGTTATCGTGCACATCTACGCCGCGGTGCGCGACGACATCCTCAGCCGCCATTCGAGCATTTCCTCGATGGTGTCTGGCTGGAAGACCTTCGAAGGGGGGCGCCCCCGTCACTGAGCGGGAAGCCTGGCCTTTCGCGAAGCGCCGGCGCTTCGTTCTGCTGCTATGGAAAGATCGATTGCAGCAATCTCTTTCCATATTGGATACTTTCTTTTCAGTTTCGCGAACTCGATTTGACCGCAGGCTCGTGCGGCAAAGGATTTCAGCGCGTTGGTACGACTGGAAAGGAACTGGCACGTGCCTTGCTATCAAGGCTAGTGATGAAATCTGGCAAGAGACTTTCCAGTGTGTGCGCGGCGCTTACTGTGGCCGCCGCCGCTGGTCGGGTCCGGATGCCGGGAGAAAGCGAAAACATGGCTGCCATAGGTGACAAGACCCCGTCCGTGCTCGTGCTGGGCATCGGCAATCTGCTGTGGGCCGACGAAGGCTTCGGCGTGCGCGCGGTCGAACACCTCCACCGCCACTGGGAATTTCCCGAAAACGTGCGTCTGCTCGACGGCGGGACCCAGGGGCTCTACCTCATCCAGACCATCCGCGAGGCCGACGTGCTCGTGGTGTTCGACGCGGTCGACTACGGGCTCGAGCCGGGCACGATGAAGCGCGTCGAAGGCGACGAGGTGCCCAAGTTCCTGGGCGCCAAGAAGGTCTCGCTGCACCAGACCGGCTTTCAGGAAGTGCTGATGATGGCCGAAGTGCTGGGCGATCCGATCGTCCACCAGCTGCTCATCGGCGTCCAGCCGGTCGAACTGGAGGACTACGGCGGCTCGCTGCGCCCGCAAGTGCGTGACAAGATCGAGCCGGCCATCGCCCTCGCGCTCGAATACCTCGAAGGTTTCGGGATCAAGGCCGTGCGCCGCGCCCGTCCGCTGGCCGACGAGCAGGGGATCGGCTGTCTCGAGATGGTGCTCGAACGCTACGAAGCCGAACGCCCCGATGCGGCCAGCGCGCCGCGCCATGGCGACGAGCGCGTGCTGTCCACCGGCGGCTTCGTCCCGCCTGCCGATTTCGACGCCGAGATCGCCGAGCTGGTGGCGCAGGTTCCGGCCGCTGGCGCCGGGGAGTCGCGCTGATGTGCCTGGGTGTTCCCGTGCGCGTCCTTGCCATCGAGGGCCCGGGGCACGCGCTGTGCGAGGATCGCGGCACGCAGGTCCTGATCGACACCTTGCTGGTTGGCGAGGTGGCCGTGGGGGACTGGCTGATGACGTTCCTGGGCGCCGCGCGCGAGAAGATGGACGAAGAGGCGGCCCGCCGCTCGCTTGCCGCGCTCACCGCGCTCGAGGCGATCATGAACGGACAGGAGGCGGATATCGCCGCTGCGTTCCCCGACCTCGTCGACCGCGAACCGCAATTGCCCCCCCACCTGCGCGACGGAGCCGTGCTGTCATGACCCCCGAACCCGATTTCTCGCCGCTGCTCGATGGCATCATCGCGCGCCACCGCTATCCGGTCGTCACGCCCGAAGCGCTCGACGCCGAGGCTGCGGCCTATCCCCTGGTTCTCCTGTTCCTTTGCGGCGATCACCGGCGCCTGGCCGAAAGCAACGACGTTGCCGTGGTCCTGCCCGAACTCGACGCCGCGCTCGAAGGCCATGCCCGCGTGCTGGTCTGCGCGCGCGAGCACGAGCGCGAGATCCAGCGCCGCTACCGCTTCACCGCCTTTCCCGCGCTCGTCTTCCTGCGCGAGGGGGGCTATCTCGGCGCGATCGAGGGGATCCGCGACTGGTCGGACTACCTCGTCGAAATTCCCGAAATCCTCGGGCGCGAGCCGAGCGCTCCGCCCGCCTTCAAACTGCCCGCCGGTTGCGGCGAGAGCCGCTGAGGAGCGCCTGATCATGTCATCCTTCGAACCCCCGCGCATGCCCGCGCTCGTCGGCCCCGGCAGCCAGCCCGAAAGCTTCGACGGCACCACGCTTGACTACATGGTCATGCCCAGCGGCATGACGACCTTTTCCGCCGCCCACGTGCCCGAGGCCGAGCAGGCCGAGGGGCATGGACCTGCGCTGGAGGCGGTTGCCGCGATCCTCGCCGGGCTGCGCCGCGCCGAGGCGGGCGGCGAGGGTGGCCGGGTCGATCTCACCCATCTTTCGGGCGAGGACCTGATGTTCGTTGACCAGCTGCTGGGCGAAGGCGAAGTCTCGGTGGTCTGCGGCGCCGACGCGCAGGCGCAGGAATCGGTGCTTGCCGGTGTCTGGCGCGTGCGCGAATGCGATGCGATGGACCGTGTGGTGGCCGATTACGCCGAGATCGGGGCCTTCCCGCAGGCGCTGCTCGCGCGCACCTTCCTCAAGGCGCAGGACGCCGCCAGGCTGCCCGAGAGCGCCGGGCCCAACATCTTCAACGCGCCCGCGCTGGTGGTCGAGATCAACGAACACGTCCCCCATGCGCGCGACGCGGGGCAGGGGGCGCACAGCATCAACCTCTCGCTCCTGCCGCACACCGAGGAGGATCTGGTGTTCCTCAAGCAGGTGCTGGGCCAGGGCGATCTGGTCATCCTTTCGCGCGGGTACGGCAACTGCCGCATCCACGCCACCGGCACGCGCGATACCTGGTGGGTGCGTTACTATAATTCGCAGGACACCCTGATCCTCAACTCGATCGAGGTCAGCCCGATCCCCGAAGTCGCGCTTGCCGCGCGCGAGGACCTCGCCGACAGCGCCGAACGGCTGGCCGAAATCCTTGCCATTTACATCGAGGAAAGGGCCTGAGCGATGGCGCAGGCGCCCTCCAGCGACCACTTCTTTGCGGGCAGCTACGGCGGTGATGCCTCCAAGCTGACCGATGACGCGCGGCTCGAATGCAAGATCTGCTGGCACATCTACGACCCCAAGGACGGCTGCGACTACTGGCAGATCCCGCCGGGCACGCCGTTTTCCGCGCTGCCCGATCACTGGACCTGCCCCGAATGCGACGGCGCGCGCGCCGACTTCATGGTCGTGTCGGACTGAGCCGATGGACCAGGGCGCCGCGCTGGCCGACCTTCACGCCCGGATCGAGGCAACCTACCGCACCATTGCCGAAACGCGCATGGAGGGGGTGCCGATCCTCAACCGCCGGCTCGACGTGGCGCTGCGCGGGCTGCGGCGCTATGGCGAGAACCATGTCGGCGTGCTCGTCACACCCTGGTTCATGAACCTGCTGTTCGTGCCCTGCGCGGCGCCGGATACGGTGAGCGGAGGCGGCTTGCGGGTCGGCACCAGCCGGGTCTTCGTCCTGCCCTCGGGGCCTTACGAGGCGCTGGCTTCCTACGAAGCGGCGCTGGGCTGGCACTGGGGCTGCTCGCTGTTTTCACCGATGTTCGATTTTGCCGACATGGACAGCGCGATCGAGACCGCCGAGGTTTCGCTCGACCTTCTGTTCACCGCGCCCGACCAGGACCATCCCGGCCCGGCTGAGAACGACCGCGAGGATGTCAGGGCGGCGATGATCCGGGGCAAGGGCGAAGGTTCGGCGCAGGAGCGGCTCGATGCGATGGCACGGGCGGAAGCCGCCGCGCTGGTGGAGGCGCAGGCCGAGGTGACACCGTCCACCAAGGTACACTCGCCGGGTGAAGCCGAACCCTTGGTCGAGCGCCCGGCGAGCCTCGATCGCCGCGCGCTGTTCGGGTTTGGCCGCCGCGCGGCAGGAGAGCGCCGATGATCCGCCGTCCGGCCCTTGCGATCACCGTTCCTCCGCCGGAAAGCGGCGCGCGCTTGCGTATCGCCTATGCGCCGACAGGCGTTGCCGCGCGGTTGGTTCATGGGCAGATCGCGCAAGCCGTTCCCGCGACGATCGGGCGGCTGTTCGCGGTCTGCACGTCGGCGCAGGAGCTGGCCTCCTGGCTGGCGCTGTGCGCCGCGCAAGGGCACGCGGCAGAGCCGGTGCGGCTGGCCACGCTGCGCCACGCCGCGAGCCTGGAAGCGCTGCGCGAGACCGCGCTGCACGTCCTGCTCGTCTGGCCCTCGCTCTACGGTGAACCGGGCGGGCGCGCCGCCGCCGCCGCGATCATGGCCGCGACGCGCGGCGAGGGCGATGGCCCCGCAATCGCACGCACGCTGGCCGAAGCGGTGTTCGGCTGCGATCCGGATGAATGGCTAGCCCGGCACGAAGGCGGGCGCTGCGCCAGCCGGTGGGTCTTCGCGCGCGAAACACAGGCCGCGCACCTGCTCGACCGCGCGCTGGCGGACCGCGAAATGCCGATCCATCCCGCGCCGAGCGCCGATGGGCCGCTGGCGCGCATGGCCGGGTCTTCGTTCGTCGCCGATTTCGAACCGGGCAGTCTGGCCGCGCACCGTGCGGCGCGGCTGGTCGAACTGGCGCGGCTCGCGGCCTCGTTCGCGCGCGGCGCGCCGGAATTGCCCGAAACCCGCGTGTCGTCTGGGGCTGCGGGTGAGGCCTACGCGCAGGTGGCCTGCGCGCGCGGTACGCTTGTCCACACCGTGCGGCTGGGCGATGGGCGCATTGCCGACTATGGCGTGGTATCGCCCACCGACGCGGCTTTCGCGCCCACCGGCCATGGCCGGGCGTGGTTGCAGACGGTGGCCGATGGCACGCTCGATCGGCCGCGCCAGGCGCGCGAGGCGGCCTTGCGGCTGGTCCTGGCGGCGATCGATCCCTGTGTCGAGCACGCCTTCGTGTTCGAAACGGAACCGATGGAAGGAGCGCTGTAATGCATGAGATGGCCCTGTGCGAAAGCATCCGCCAGATCATCGAGGAGCAGGCCCAAGGGCAGGGCTTCACCCGCGTCGCGCGCGTCGCGCTCGACATCGGGGTGTTTTCCGGCGTCGAGGCGCAGGCGCTGCGCTTCGGCTTCGATGTGGTCATGAAGGGCTCGGTGGCGCAGGATGCCCGGCTCGAGATCCATGTCCAGCCCGCCACCGCCTGGTGCCTGCCCTGCGGGCACGAGGTCGGCCTTGCGCAGCGCTATGACGCCTGCCCCGACTGCGGCAGCTACCAGCTGCAGGTGACGGGCGGCGAGAACCTGAGTATTCGAGAATTGGAGGTCTACTGATGTGTACCGTTTGCGGCTGCGGCGAAGGCGAAACCCGCATCGAGGGCCATGGCCACCACCATCATCATGACCACGATCACGCGCACGGCCATGACCACGCGCACGACCATGACCATGACCATGACCATGACCATGACCATGACCATGACCATGACCACGCGCATGACCATCACCACCACCACGGCGCGCACGGCGATCTGCACTATGGGACCGGCCCGGCGGGAACCTCGGTTCCGGGCATGAGCCAGACCCGGCTGATCCAGCTCGAAGCGGACATCCTGGGCAAGAACAACCGCTACGCGGCGGTCAACCGCGCGCGCTTTGCGCAGCTGGGCATGTTCGTGCTCAACCTCGTCTCCTCGCCCGGTTCGGGCAAGACGAGCCTGCTGTGCAAGACGCTCGAAGCGCTCAAGGAGACGCTTTCGCTCGCGGTGATCGAAGGCGACCAGCAGACCAGTGCCGATGCCGATCGGATCCGCGCTACGGGTGTCCCT
Source organism: Novosphingobium organovorum (assembly GCF_022832435.1). GTDB lineage: Bacteria > Pseudomonadota > Alphaproteobacteria > Sphingomonadales > Sphingomonadaceae > Novosphingobium > Novosphingobium organovorum. The sequence goes on from NZ_JALHLF010000026.1 coordinate 13,011, forward strand.
GCGATCCAGGTCAACACCGGCAAGGGCTGCCATCTCGACGCGCACATGATCGGCCACGCGCTCGAGGCGCTGGCGCCGCAGGCCGGCTCGGTCCTGCTGATCGAGAACGTGGGCAACCTCGTTTGCCCGGCCGGGTTCGATCTGGGCGAGGCGCACAAGGTGGCGATCCTCTCGGTCACCGAGGGCGAGGACAAGCCGCTCAAGTATCCCGACATGTTCGCCGCGTCCGATCTCGTCCTGCTCAACAAGGTCGATCTCCTGCCGCACCTCGATTTCGACATCGATCTGGCCGAGGCCAACGTGCGCCGCGTCAATCCCAGGGCGCGCGTGCTGCGTGTCTCGGCGCGCTCGGGCGAGGGGATGGCGGCCTGGATGCAGTGGCTCAAGGGCGGTGCGCTGATGGCGGGCGCCACCCGCGCGCCTGACAGCGAAGCGCCTGCGGCGCTCGCGGCGAAATAGGGGAGGGGCCGCGCCATGTGCCTTGCCATCCCCGCGCGCGTCACCGCGCTGCACGATGACGCGATGGCCACCGTCTCGCTGGGCGGGGTGGTCAAGACCATCTCGGTCGCGCTGCTCGATCGGGTAGCGGTGGGCGACTATGTCCTGCTCCACGTCGGCTATGCGCTCCACACGATCAGCGAGGCGGAGGCCGAGCGCACGCTGGCGATGATGGCCGAGGGCGGGCTGCTCGAGGCCGAGATCGCCGAAATGGCCGATGGGGCGGGAGAAGCGGCATGAAGTACGTCGAGGAATTTCGCGACCGCGCGCTGGCCGAGAGGCTGGCCGCGACGATCCGCGCCGAGGTCGACCCGGCGCGCGACTACAACTTCATGGAGTTCTGTGGCGGGCACACCCATGCGATCTTCCGCTATGGCGTGCAGGATCTGGTGCCCGCCAACGTCCACTTCGTCCACGGGCCGGGGTGTCCGGTGTGCATCCTGCCGATCCGTCGGCTCGACGATGCGATCGAGCTGGTCGAACGCCATGGCGTGATCCTGTGTTCCTATGGCGACATGCTGCGCGTGCCCGCCTCGAAGCGCCGCTCGCTGATGAGCGTGAAGGCTGAGGGCGGCGACGTGCGCATGGTCTATTCCACGCTCGACGCGCTCGACGTGGCGCGCAAGAACCCGGATCGCGAGGTCGTGTTCCTGGGCATCGGGTTCGAGACCACCACGCCGCCGACCGCCCTCGCCATCCGCCAGGCCGAGATCGAAGGGCTCACCAATTTCTCGGTCTTCTGCAACCACGTGCTGACCCCGGCGGCGATCCGCCACATCCTCGATGCGCCTGAAATCGATCCCGCGCAGGCGGTCCGCCTCGACGGGTTCCTCGGCCCCAGCCACGTCTCGGCGGTGATCGGCTCTGAGCCTTACGAGTTTCTCTCCGAAAGCTACGCCAAGCCGGTGGTGATCGCCGGGTTCGAGCCGCTCGACGTGCTCCATTCGGTGCTGATGCTGATCCGTCAGGTCAACGAAGGCCGCGTTGCGGTGGAGAACCAGTACGCGCGCGTCGTCACGCGCGAGGGCAATACCCGTGCGCAGGCACTGGTCGCGGAAATCTTCGAACGGCGGGCCGCCTTCGAATGGCGCGGGCTCGGTTCGGTGCCCGACAGCGCGCTGTCCATCCGCGAAAGCTACGGCGCGTTCGATGCCGAACGCCGGTTCGCGCTTTCGGCCAAGACCTCGCGCGAGGTCAAGTCGTGCGAATGCCCGGCGATCCTGCGCGGCGTGAAGAAGCCCAAGGATTGCAAGCTGTTCGGCACGGTGTGCACGCCCGATAATCCGATGGGCAGCTGCATGGTCAGCTCCGAAGGCGCTTGCGCCGCCTACTGGACCTACCGCCGCGCCGAGACGCTGGCGGAAATGGCGGCCGACCGGGCGTGCGTCGCGGCCGGGCTGGAGGACGCGGCGTGAGCGTGATGGAATCGATCGATCGCGAACCGGGCAGGCGCCCCACGATCCGCCCGGACGAGCGCGTGACGATGAGCCACGGCGGCGGGGGGCGGGCCACCGCCGAACTGATCCGCCGCATCTTCGCGCCGCACTTCGCCAACCCGCTGCTCGAACAGGGGCACGACGTCGCCCGGCTCGAACGGCCCGAGGGGCGCATCGTCGTCTCGACCGACGGGCATGTGATTTCGCCGCTGTTCTTTCCGGGCGGCGACATCGGTTCGCTCGCGGTGCACGGCACCTTGAACGATGTTGCCATGGGCGGGGCGCGGCCGATCGCGCTGACCGCCGGTTTCGTGATCGAGGAGGGCTTTGCGCTCGCGGATCTCGAACGCATCGCCGCCTCGATGGGCGCGGCCGCGCGGCGCGCGGGCGTGCCGATCGCGACGGGCGACACCAAGGTCGTCGAGCGGGGCAAGGGCGATGGGGTGTTCATCACCACCACCGGCATCGGGGTGGTGCCCGATGGTGTCGAGATCGGCCCCGACCGGCTTGCCGCAGGGCAGGCGGTGCTGCTTTCGGGGACGCTGGGCGATCATGGCGTGGCGATCCTGTCGCAGCGCCAGGGGCTCGAATTCGGCACCACGATCCGCTCGGACAGCGCGGCGCTGCACCGCATGGTGGCCGACATGGTGGCCGCCGCGCCGGGCCTTGCGCTGCTGCGCGATCCCACGCGCGGCGGGCTTTCGGCGACGCTCAACGAGCTGGTCGAGGGTACGCGGCTGGGCATCGCGATCGACGAGGCGGCGATCCCCGTGCGCGGCGAGGTGGCCTCGGCCTGCGAGCTGCTCGGGCTTGACCCGCTGCACATTGCCAACGAAGGCAAGCTGGTGTGTATTTGTGACGCCCGCGATGCCGAGCCGCTGCTGGCGGTCATGCGGCGCCACCCCGAGGGGCGCGAGGCCGTGCGCATCGGGTCGGTCACCGCCGAGCAGCCCGGTTTCGTCCGGATGACGACCGCGATCGGTGGCACGCGCATCGTGGACTGGCTTTCGGGCGAACAATTGCCCAGGATCTGCTGATGAGCGATCAGCCCGCCAACCTTCCCGTCGTTCTCGTCGTCGACGACGAAATCCGCTCGCTCGAATCGCTGCGGCGCATTCTCGATCACGATTTCGACGTTCTCACCGCGGCCAGCACCGCGGCGGCCGAACGGCATCTGGAGGAGCGGGCGGTGCAGGTGATCCTGTGCGACCAGCGCATGCCCGATCGCACCGGGGTCGATTTCCTGCGCGAGGTGAAGGCGCGCTGGCCCGAGGTCATCCGCATGATCATCTCGGGCTACACCGACGCGCACGACATCATCGACGGTATCAACGAAGCGGGCATCTTCCAGTACATCACCAAGCCCTGGCACCCCGACAACCTCCTCCTGACGCTCAAGGCGGCCTGCCGTCTCTACGATCTCCAGCGGCAGAACGAACTGCTCGCGGTCGAGCTCAAGATGTTGCCCGAACACGCCGACAAGGTGGTCGGCGCGCGGCGCGACACGCTGCGCCGTGCCTTCTCGTTCGAGGATGGCATCGTGCGCGCGCCGGGCAGCCCGATGGAGGACGTGTGCAAGCGGCTGGCCGACGTCGCGCCTTACGATCTGCCGGTGCTGCTGTTCGGGGCCTCGGGCACGGGCAAGGAACTGGCCGCGCGCGCGCTGCACTACGGCTCGCACCGCTGGGACAAGCCCTTCGTCGTCGAGAACTGCGGCGCGCTGCCCGACGAACTGCTCGAAAGCGAGCTGTTCGGCCACCGCAAGGGCGCGTTTACCGGCGCGATCGCCGATCACGTCGGCCTGTTCGAGCGCGCCGATGGCGGCACCGTGTTCCTCGACGAGATCGGCGAAGTCTCGCCCTCCTTCCAGGTCAAGCTGCTGCGGGTGTTGCAGGAGGGGGAGGTGCGTCCACTCGGCGCGGTCGCCACGCGCAAGGTCAACGTGCGCGTGATCGCGGCGACCAACCGCGATCTGGAGGAGGAAGTGCGCGCCAAGCGCTTTCGCGCCGACCTGTTTTACCGTCTGGCGGGGATGATCGTGCGCCTGCCCGCGCTGAGCGAGCGTCCGGGCGATCTGCCCGCGCTGGTCGAGGCGATCCTGGCGCAGGCGACGCGCGCGATGAACAAGCCGGTCAAGGGCGTCACGCCCGAGGCGCTGGCGCGGCTGGCGGCCTACGCCTGGCCGGGCAACGTGCGCGAATTGCAGAACGAGGTGCAGCGCATGGTGGTGCGCGGGACCGAGGGCGAATGGCTCGATGTTGGCGTGCTCTCGCGCCGGGTGCTGGGCCAGGTCGCGCCGCTTGTCGCCCCGCCCCTTGCGTCAACCCCGGCCCCGGCGCAGGCGCTCTCCGCCGCGCGCGGTGCGAACGCGGCGGGCACGCTTAAGGAGCGGGTCGAGGCGCTCGAGGCCGAGATCATTCGCGACGCGCTGATCCGCCACCGCTGGAACAAGAGCCAGGTCGCGCGCGAACTGGGCCTCTCGCGCGTGGGGCTGCGGGCCAAGCTCGACCGTTACGGGCTGGAGAACGTCCACCCCATCGCCCGGCGCGCGGCGAACTAGGCATGACCCGCCGCGAGACGCCTCGGATGGCGCCGGAAACCCAGACCGCGACGCCGACCCCGACCCCGCCGCCGTTGCTGGCGGGCGGGCTGGAAGGTCTGGCCGGATCGATGGGAGATGGCGCGGGCGAGGACCTGTGGATCGAGGTGATCCGCCAGATGGACTCGGTCTACGCCGATCTCGTCACCTCGCAGACCGCGCTCGAGGAACAGCACCGCGAACTGAGTGAGGCGCACGGCTTCATCGGCTCGGTGCTCGATGCAATGACCGACGTCGTGCTCGCCTGCGGGGCCGACGGGCGCCTCCAGCGGGTCAACGGCGCGCTCACCGCGATCGTGGGCGAAAGTGAACAGGCGCTGCTCGGCCGCGAGGTCGAGGCGCTGTTCGCGCCCGACGAGCGCGGCGCGGTGCGCGATGCGATGATCGAGGTGCGCAGCGGCGGCGTGGTCGACCAGCGCGAATGGAACCTGCTGATGGCCGATGGCACCCCCGCCACGGTCTCCACCAACATCGCCCCCCGGCGCGATGGCGCGGGCCTGATGTGTGGCTTTGTTTTCGTGGGCCGTCCGCTCGGCGATCTCCAGCGCGCCTACCGCGCGCTCGACAAGGCCCATTCCACGCTCCAGCGCACGCAGGAACAGCTCCTGATGAGCGAGAAGATGGCCGCGCTCGGCCGGCTCGTCGCGGGTGTGGCGCACGAACTCAACAACCCGATCAGCTTCGTGTTCGGCAACATGTACGCGCTCAAACGCTACGGCGATGCCATCGCGCGCTATCTCGAGGCAACCGGCGAGCACCACGGCGATCCCGCGCTCGACCGGCTGCGCGCCGAACTGCGCATCGACCGCATCCTCGCGGACATCGGCCCGCTGGTCGACGGGACGCTCGAAGGGGCCGAGAGGGTGCGCGACATCGTGCAGGACCTGAGGCGCTTTTCCTCCAACCAGGAGGAGACGCCCGAGCCTTTCAACCTCGCCCGGCTGGTGCGCACGGCGGCGGAATGGGTGGCCAAGGCGCAGCGGGTCAAGCCGCGCTTCACTTTCGATCTGCCCGATCCGCTCGATCTGGTGAGCCGCAAGGGGCAGCTGCACCAGATCGCCGTCAACCTCGTCCAGAACGCCTGCGACGCGCTGGCCGGGCAGGCGGACGGTGCGGTGCTGATCCGCGCCTGGCGCGAGGGCGCAACCTGCTTTTTGATGGTGGCGGACAACGGTCCGGGCATTCCGGCGGCGCGGCGCGACAAGATCTTCGAGCCGTTCTTCACCACCAAGCCGATCGGTTCAGGCACCGGGCTGGGGCTTTACGTGAGCTACAACATGGCCGCCAAGCTTGGCGGGGCGCTGCGTTTCGAGGACAATCCGGGGGGCGGCGCGCGTTTCGTGCTGACCCTGCCCGATCTGGTGGGCGAGGACGCGGCGTGACCCGCCCTTTGCGTCTCTTGTGGCTGCAATCGGGGGGGTGCGGCGGGTGCACGCTCTCGTTGCTGGGGGCTTCGGGGCCGGATCTGGTGACCGCGCTCGATCTCGCCGGGGTAGAGGTGGTCTGGCACCCGTCGCTGAGCGCGGCCACCGGGAGCGAGGCGCGCGCGCGGATCGAGGCGATCGCTGCGGGCGAGGCTCCGCTCGACATCTTCTGCCTCGAAGGTTCGGTCATGACCGGGCCGGACGGCACCGGCCTGTTCCATCGCATGGCGGGCACCGACGAGGCGATGATGCGGGTGATCGAACGCGTGGCGCGCCGCGCCGATTACGTGCTCGCGGTGGGCAGCTGCGCGGCGTTCGGCGGGATCACGGCGGCGGGCGGCAACGAGGTCGGCGCAGTCGGGCTGGCCTATGACGGCAGGCAGGCGGGCGGATTGCTCGGCCCCGATTTCCGTTCGGGCAAGGGGCTCCCGGTCATCAATATCGCGGGCTGCCCGATTCACCCTGACTGGTTCACCGAAACGGTGCTGCAGATCGCGGCGGGCGCGTTCGACGCGCGCGACATCGACGAATGGCAAAGGCCGCTGTCCTACACCACGCACCTCGTTCATCACGGCTGCGCGCGCAACGAATTCTACGAGTTCAAGGCGAGCGCGGAGAAGCTTTCCGACATGGGCTGCATGATGGAGCATCTGGGCTGCAAGGGCACGCAGGCGCGCGCCGACTGCAACATCCGGCCCTGGAACGGCTCGGGCTCGTGCCTCGATGGCAATTACCCCTGCATCGCCTGCACCGCGCCGGGGTTCGAGGAACCGGGCCACGAATTTGCCCTGACGCCCAAGATATCGGGCATTCCGGTGGGCCTGCCGACCGACATGCCCAAGGCCTGGTTCGTGGCGCTGGCCTCGCTGTCCAAGGCGGCGACCCCGGCGCGTCTGCGCGACAACGCGGCACGCGACCGGCTGGTCACGCTGCCGCAGGACAAAAGCCTGAAAGGGCGCAAAGGGCGGCCATGAGCGAGCCGGGCAATCGCCTTGTCATCGGCCCCTTCAACCGGGTCGAAGGGGACCTCGAAGTCCGGCTCGAGACGAGCGCGGAGACGGTCGTGCGCGCCGAGGTCTCCTCGCCGCTCTATCGCGGGTTCGAACGCATGCTGGTGGGCAAGGGGGTGCCCGATGCGCTGGTCTACGCGCCGCGCATCTGCGGGATCTGCTCGGTCTCGCAGTCGGTCGCGGCGGCCTATGCGCTGGCCGGGCTCGCGCCGGGGCGCGTTCCACCCGCCGGGCGCCATGCGGTGAACCTGATCCACGCGGTGGAGAACCTCGCCGATCACTTCACCCACTTCCACCTCTTCTTCATGCCCGACTTCGCGCGGCCGATCTACGCCGACGAGGCGTGGTATCCGCAAGTGGCCGAGCGCTTCACCGCGATCCGCGGCAGCGCCACGCGCGACGCGCTGCCCGCGCGCGCGGCGTGGATGGAGATCATGGGCGTGCTCGCGGGCAAGTGGCCGCACACGCTATCGATCCAGCCGGGGGGATCGACCCGCGCGATCAGCCGCGCCGAGAAAGTGCGCGTGCTTGCCCTCGTGCGCGGCTTCCGGCGCTATCTCGAAACGACCTTGCTGGGCGACGCGCTGGAAGCGGTGGCCGCGCTGGACAGCGGCGATGCGCTTCACGCCTGGTCGCAGGGGCGCAAGGGCGATTTCGCGCAGTTCCTGGCGATTTCGCGCGCGCTCGGGCTTTCGGCGCTGGGCCGCACGCGCGGCGCGCACATGAGTTTCGGGGCCTATCAGGACCGCGCGGGCGGGCATCTCTGCGCGCGCGGGACCTGGGTCGCGGGCGCCGCCCAACCACTTGAGACCGGGGCCATCGCCGAAGACGTCAGCCACGCCTGGTACGCCGAGGCGGGGGGTAAGCCACAAGGTCCCTTGCGCGATGCGCCCGCGCCCGATCTGCGCAACCAGGAGGCCTATTCGTGGTGCAAGGCGCCGCGTCTGGGCGGGCAGGTGGTCGAGGTGGGGGCGCTCTCGCGCCAGCTCGTCGCGGGCCATCCCTTGCTGAGCGACCTGGCCCTGCGCGGCGCCAACGTCGAGGCGCGGGTGGTGGCGCGGATGGTCGAACTGGCGCGGGTGGTCCCCGCGATGGAGCGCTGGATCGCCGCGATCGATCCCGACGAGCCGTTCATCGATCCTGCCGCGCTGCTCCCGGACGGTGAAGGCGCGGGCCTGACCGAGGCGGCGCGCGGATCGCTCGGCCACTGGCTGCGCGCGCGCGAGGGGCGCATCGAACACTACCAGATTATCGCGCCGACCACCTGGAACTTCAGCCCGCGCGACGCACGCGGTGTGCCGGGGCCGCTCGAGCAGGCGCTCGAAGGCACGCCGATCCGCGCCGGGGAGACCGAGCCGGTCGCGGTGCAGCACGTCGTGCGCTCGTTCGATCCGTGCATGGTCTGCACGGTCCACTGATGGGCACTGTGCCCAAGGTCGCCGCGCAGGCCGGTCCAGCGCCGCGCATGGGGCGGCTGATCCGCGTGCGCGGCCAGGTCCAGGCGGTGGGGTATCGCCCCTTCGTGTGGCAAGCCGCGCGCGCGCTCGGCCTCGCCGGGGCGGTCTGCAACGATGGCGAAGGGGTGCTGATCCGCGTGGCCGGGGCCTCGGAGGCAATCGCGCGGTTCGTCGCGCAGTTGCGGGGCGAGGCCCCGCCGCTGGCCAGGGTGCTTGCGGTGGAACTGCTGGATGCGCCGGTCCCGGTCCCCGAGGAGGACTTCGTGATCGCTGCGAGCGCGGGCGGCGCGGTGGCGACCGGGATCGTGCCGGACGCGGCGACCTGTCCCGAGTGCCTCGCCGAACTGCGCGATCCCGGCGACCGGCGGTTCGGTTACGCCTTTGGCAACTGCACCCATTGCGGCCCGCGCCTCTCGATCATCCGCCAGCTGCCCTATGACCGCGCGCACACCAGCATGGCGCCCTTCGCGCTGTGCCCCGACTGCGCGCGCGAATACGCCGATCCGGCCGACCGCCGTTTCCACGCCCAGCCGATCGCCTGCCCGGCCTGCGGTCCGCAGCTCACGCTCACCGGCGAAGGGGCGGATGCGGGCGATCCGCTGGCGAGGGCAATCGACTTGCTGCGGGGCGGGCGCATCGTCGCGGTCAAGGGGCTGGGCGGGTTTCACCTTGCCTGCCGGGCCGCCGACCCTGCGGCGGTGGCCCGGCTGCGCGCGCGCAAGGGGCGCGATGCCAAGCCTTTTGCGCTCATGGTCCCCTCGCTCGACCACGCGCGGGCGCTGGGGCCGCTCGGGGCCGAGGCCGAGGCGTGCCTTGTCAGTCCGGCCGCGCCGATCGTGCTGGTGCCGATGGGGCCGGGCGCCCACGCGCTGCCCGAGGGACTGGCGCCGGGGCAGGACCATCTGGGGCTGATGCTGCCCTATACCCCGCTCCACCACTTACTCATGGACGCGCTGGGCGAGCCGCTGGTGATGACCTCGGGCAACCGCAGCGAAGAGCCGCAAGTGATCGAGGATGGCGCGGCGCACGAGCGGCTGGCCGGGATTGCCGATGCCTGGCTCGGCCACGACCGCGCCATCGTCAATCGTATCGACGACAGCGTGATCGCCTTCGACGCGCTTGGCCCTGTCGTGCTGCGCCGCGCGCGCGGGATGGCGCCCGATCCCGTGGTGCTGCCCGAAAGCCTTGCGCACGGCCCGCGCGTGCTGGCGATGGGGGGCGAACTGAAGGCAACCTTCTGCCTGCTGCGGGGGCGTGAGGCGGTGCTGTCGCAGCACGTCGGCGATCTGGAGGACGCCGCCGCGCTCGCCGACTATCGCCGCCTGCTGGATCTCTATCGCGATCTCTACGCCTTCACGCCCGAGGCCATCGCGGTGGACGGGCATCCGGATTACCTCTCGACCCGGCTCGGTCGCGACATGGCGCAGGCGCTGGGCGTGCCGCTCGTCGTGGCCGACCACCACCACGCGCACATGGCCGCCTGCCTTGCCGAGAACGGCGTCGGGTTGGAAGGCGAAGCGCTGGGGTTGATCTGTGACGGCCTGGGGCTCGGCGCCGACGGCACCTTGTGGGGCGGCGAACTGCTGGGCGGCACTTGCGCTGCGAGCCGCCGGCTGGCCGGGCTTCCTGCCGTGGCGCTGCCGGGCGGGGCGGCGGCGATGAAGCAGCCCTGGCGCAACTTGCTGGCGCATCTGCTCCACGCCTTCGGGTCGGAGTGGGAGGCGGCGGTGCCCGCGCTGGCCGCGCGGCTTCCCCGAGGCGCGCCGCGACGGGTTCTGGCCCAGGCGATCGGGCAGGGGCTCAACGCGCCGCGCTGTTCGTCGGCCGGGCGGGTGTTCGATGCCCTGGCGGCTGCGCTCGGACTTTGCGGCGAGGCGCTATCCTACGAGGGGCAGGCGGCGATGGCGCTCGAAGCCTGCGCGCGGCCCTTCGTAGCGGCGGCGCAGGGCTATCCGATCGCGCTGGATGCTGGGGAGGGCGGGGTGCCACGGCTGGATTTCGCGCCGCTGTGGCGCGCGCTCGACGCGGATATCGGGCACGGGGTCGAGGCCGGGCTTGCCGCCGCGCGCTTTCATCTCGCCTTCGCCGATGCGCTCGTCGCGCTGGTTGACTGTGTCGCTGTCGCCAAGGGTGATTACCCACAAGGCCCGGTTGCGCTGAGCGGCGGGGTGTTCAACAACCGCATCCTGCGCGAACGCGTGGCGGCGGGAATAGCGGGGCTGGGCCGCGAGGCGCTGGTCCATCGCCGGGTGCCGGCGGGCGACGGCGGGCTGGCGCTGGGTCAGGCGGTGGCCACGCGCGCGCGGTTGGCTGCGCAGCTGGGCACGCAGGACGACGAACGAAGGACGATAGGGGCGAAGACGATAGCATGCTGAACGAACACGATCTGCGCCAGCGCATTGTCGGGGAGATGCACTTGCGGCGCTGGCCGCACGTCTGCGCGCCCTCGACCATCCTTCAGTTCGTGCGCGTGCTTGAACCCGAGCAGCGCGAGGCCGAACTGGCCGCCGTGGGCACCCTGCCGCCCGGTGGGCTGCCCGGCCGCAACGAAAATCCGCGCCACCGCGCCGGCACGCTGGGGCCGGGCATCGTGTTCGGCTGGGAGCGCCAGAGCGAGGCGAGCACGACGACGCTGTTCATCGACCGCCTGCTGGTCGACGAGCACGGCAATTTCGCGCCCGATCCCGCCGCGCGCGATGCGATTACCTGGGCGATGCGCCTGCCCGGCAAGATCCTGCGCGCGATCCGCGTCCTGATCGTGGCCGACGATGCCGCGGCGCGCGCGCTGATCCCGGCGATGGGCTACGATCCGCTCGACCTCGTGAGCTGCCACATCTCGTGCCAGGATGGCGATCAGGCCGCGCGCATCTGGTCGGATTTTCGTTTTCGCGATGAAAACTACGGCCAGATCCTCGTTGCCGCGAACGGGATGGAGGGGGGCGACCTCTCGCGCTCGGTCCAGCGCTTGCAGGAACTGGGCAACTACCGCAATCTGGCGCTGCTCGGCCTGCCGGTGGCGCAGGACGGGTGGAAGCTGCTCGACCGGGTCGAAAACGAGCTGGGCGTGCTCACCGGGCAGGTTGCCAATCCCGCGGTGCGCGACGACGATCTGCTGAGTGAGGTCACGCGCCTCTCGGCCGATCTCATCGCCCATGCAACCGAGACCGACTACCGCCTGAGCGCGACCGAGGCCTATGCGCGCATCGTGGAGGAGCGGCTCGAGGGGCTGCACATCCGGGCCTGCCCCGGCCACCCCTCGCTCGCCGACTTCACCCAGCGCCGCTTCCTGCCCGCGATGCGCACCTGCGCCGCGCATCGGCGCCGCCAGGAACAGCTCGCGGTGCGCACCGAGCGGCTCGTCGCGCTGCTGCGCACCCGCATCGAGACCCGGATCGAGAACCAGAACGGACGCCTGCTGGCGTCGATGGAACGCTCGAGCACGCGGCAGCTGCGCCTGCAGCAACTTGTCGAAGGGCTCTCGGTCGTGGCGCTCAGCTACTATGGCATCAGTCTCATCGCGCACATGCTCGAAGGGGTCGAGGCGGTGGTGCCCGGCTTCCATCCGGGGCCGGTGATCGCGGTGCTGACCCCGATTACGCTGGTGGGCATGTGGCTGGGCCTGCACCATCTCAAGTCGCGCATTCTGGACTGACCGGGGCGACAGTCCGGGTTCAAGGGGAGCAAACCCCTTGAACCCATTTGGTCTTATCCCGAGGACCCGCCAAAGATCGCGTGGCGGGCTCCGAACGCGTGGAACAGTTCGGGCCAGACGTGGGCGGGCGTGTCGTCGGGCAAGCGCACGCCAAAGCCGTGGCCGCCCTTGTCGAAGCCATGGAATTCGACCGGGCGCCCGGCGGCGAGCATCGCGTTGTACAGCGCGACGCTGTTCTGGATCGGCACGGTGGTATCATCGCTCGCGGCGGTGACGAACACCGGTGGGGTGTTCTGGTCCACCCGCTGTTCGACCGAGCCCTGCGCGATGGCCGCGGCGCTGGCGTTCGCGCCGAGCAGGTTGTCGCGCGATCCGGCGTGGACGTAAGGCTGGGTGAGCGTGACGACCGGGTAGATCAGGCCGGCGAGATCGGGGCGCGCGCTGAGCGCGTCGCTGGCGTCCACGGGATCGTAGACCTTCTCGGCAAAGCGGGTGGCGATGCTTCCGCCAAGGTGCCCGCCCGCCGAGAAGCCGAGCACGGCAACGCGTGCGGGATCGAGCCCAAAGTCCTTGGCGTGGGCACGCACCAGCCGCACGCCGCGCTGCGCGTCCTGCAGCGGCACGAGGCCGCGCCTGGCCCAGCCTTCGCCGGGCAGGCGGTACTTGAGGATGAAGCAGGTGACGCCGCGCGCGGTCAGCCAGCGGGCCTGCTCCTCGCCTTCGTTGTCCCAGGCGAGGAAGCCGTAACCGCCGCCGGGCAGCAGGATGACCGAGGACCCGTCGCGGTAGGCCGGTTTGCGCACTTCGAGCGTGGGCGCGGCAATTCCGGTGAACCAGCGATCGTCGAAGGCGGTGTCCTTGCTCTTCTGCGCGCTGGCGAACGAGGGCAGGGTCGCCGGAGCGCCCGGCGGCGAGCCGGGCCAGAGCGGGATCGAGGGGCCGGAATAGGACAGGGCCGTCGATCCGGCGAGCGCGGGACGCGCGGTGGTGGCGGCAAGGCCCGCAAGAGCCAGACCGCCGAGCAGCGTGCGGCGCGAGGGGAACGGGGTGAGGGACATCGTGCAGGGCTCCTTGGCGGGGGCGGCGGGGCTCGTTTCCTCCACTACGGTACTATCCGTGTGGACGGAGGGAAGCGCAATTTGTCGGGGTGATAATGGGGTGGGGCGTTGCGAGGCGAAGAATGGGGCAGGACGGCGGGCGCCCTTTGCCCCGGTGGGCGTGGGCGATTGCGCCATTCTGTGATCTGCCATCCTCTTCCTTCCTCTCGCATTTGTAAGGGTAAATTGGGGGAAGTGATTGCGCTACCATTTTTCTCGATCGGCAATCGAGGGTTAGTCTTTGGCCTTTTTGCAAGTCCTGCTAGAAGTGGCGAATGTCAGAAAGAGAGCGCAAACGCCGGACCTCGCGATCGCGGCAGACCGGGGCCCCGACCATTGCCGACGTGGCCGCGATGGCGGGCGTGTCGATGATGACCGTATCGCGTGTCATCAACGCCGAACCCAAAGTGCGCCAGTCCACCCGCGACGCGGTGAACGAGGCGATCGCCAAGCTCAACTACGCGCCCAACCGCGCGGCCCGCTCGCTGGCGGGTGCGGCGCAGATCCGCATCGGGCTGCTCTATTCCAACCCGTCCGAAGCCTTTCTCAGCGCCTTCATCGTGGGCAGCCTTGAGGAAGCCGGGCGGCTCGACGTGCAGATCATCGTGCGCAAGGTCGAGGAAGGCGAGGCGCTGGCCCCGGCGGTCGAACGGCTGATCTCCGGCGGGATCGACGGGGTGATCCTGCCCCCGCCGATCTGCGAATCGAACGAGGTCCACGAACTTCTGCGCGAGGCGGCGATTCCAACCGTAGCGGTGGCGACGTCGATGGAAGAGGATGACATCGCCACGATCCGCATCGACGATAGCAGCGCGGCGCGCGAGATGACCGCGCATCTTGCCGGGCTGGGGCACGAACGCATCGGTTTCATCGCCGGGCATCCCAACCTCGCGGCCAGTGCGCTGCGGCTTGAAGGCTACCGGCAGGGCCTCGCCGAGGCGGGGCTGGCCTTTGACGAGGCGCTCGTCGCGCAAGGGTATTTCACGTATCGTTCGGGGCTCGACGCGGCCGAGCGGCTGCTTTCGCTCGACGCCGCGCCGACCGCGATCTTTGCCAGCAACGACGACATGGCCGCCGCTGCGGTCGCCATCGCGCACCGTCGCGGGCTTGACGTGCCGGGCGACCTGACCGTCTGCGGGTTCGACGACGTGGCGATGGCAACGACGATCTGGCCCGAGCTGACCACGATCCACCAGCCGATCAGCGCAATGAGCCGTCAGGCGGTCGAACTGCTCGCAAACCTGCTGCGCACCAAGCGCACGGGCGAGCTGGGCAAGCACCACGTGCTGGTCGATTACCGGCTGGTGCGCCGCCAGTCCGACGCGGCGCCGCGCCGCCGCCCGGCAACCCGCGTCCCCGCGACGGCCTGACCGGGGGGCTGAGCGGTAGCTCTTGAACACAGAAAAAGGCCCCGGAAAGGGGCCTTTTTCGTCCGTGCGCATCCCGCCATGGCAAGCGCGATGGGCCTCAGGCCGAGCGGATGGTCATGTCCAGCGTCAGGCTTTCCCCCGGCGCCAGCGCGCGGGTGCCCGGTTGATCACGGGTCGGACGGTTCAGCGCGTCGGGCATCGTGGTCTGCGGTTCGGCGCAGAAGAAATCGCCGCCTGGCGGCACGAAGAGGTGGAGAAAGCGCGTGCCCGCGCTTTCGAGGAGGATCGCGCCGTCCTTGCGTTCGATCCGGAGCGTTCCGTCCCAGCCGAAATAGCAGTTATCGATCAGCGCGGGCCGATCGAGCGAGGCCGGGGCGCTCCAGTCGCCCAGCTGGTCAGCCGGGGCGGGGCGGGTGGGCAGCATTGCCTCATCGCCCAGCCACACGCCTTGGGCTGCGAAGGCGATCGCCTCCACCCCCCTGCGTGCGAACCAGGGGTGAAAGCCGATCCCGGCGGGCATCGTGCGGGTGTCGGTGTTGGTGAGCGCGAGGCGCGCGTGAAGCCCGTTGGCGGTGAGCGTGAAGGTCTGCCGGGCGGTGAAGGACCAGCCCCAGCGCGCATCGGCCCGATGCGCGTGGGTGAGGGTCAGGGCGTCCTCGCGGTGTTCGGCAAGGTCCCAGGTCTCCAGCCAGGCGGTGCCGTGGAGCGGATGCGCGATGGCCGGGTGGTTGGGGGCGAGCGCGTGGCTCTCCCCCTCCCAGGTAAAGAGCCCATGCGCGATGCGGTTGACGTAAGGGGCGAGCGGGAAGCACGCGCTTTCGAGCGGCTCGGTGCTGGCCTCGGGCATGGGGCGCAGCACATCGGCGCCCCGGCGGGTGAGCGCGCGCACCATGCCCCCGTGGCGCGGATCGACGCGCAGCGTCCATTCGCCTGCGGTGATCGCGATGGCCTGGGCGTTTCCGTCGACCGCGACAGCCGTCATCCTTGCATGTCTTCCAGTTCGCGCCCGCGCGTTTCGGTCACCGTCGCGCGCACGAACAGGAACGATACAAAGGCGGCGGTGGCGTAGAGCGTGTAGGTGATCGGCAGGCCGGGCCAGCTGACCATGCTGGGGAAGCTGACCGAGATCGCGGCGTTGGCGATCCACTGCGCGAAGCCGGCCACTGCCAGCGCGGACCCGCGGATCTGGTTGGGGAACATCTCGCCCAGCATGACCCACATGACCGGACCCCAGCTGATATTGAAGAACACCACGTAGGCGTTCGCGGCGAGCAGGGCGATCACGCCGAACGAGCCGGGCAGGTGCACTGCGCCGTCGGCGCCGGGCACCGCGGTCGAGAACGCCCAGGCGACGAGGCCGAGCGTGACCGTCATGCCCGCCGAGCCGATCAGCAGCAGTGGCTTGCGCCCGATCCGGTCGATCAGCGCGATCGCGCCCAGGCACGCCCCGATCGAGACCGCGCCCGAGATGATGTTGGTCTGCAGCGCGCTGTCCTCGGAAAAGCCGACCGCCTGCCACAGCGTCGCGCCATAGTAGAACACCACGTTGATGCCGACGAGCTGCTGGAACACCGCGATGCCGATACCCACCCACAGGATCGGACGGATCTTGCCGGTCGAACGGTCGATCAGGTCGGACAGCTTGGGACGGTGATGGTCGGCGGAGAGCGAGGCCCCGATTTCGGCGACCTTGCGCTGGGCGGTCGCCGCGCCGAACAGGCGGGTGAGCACGTCGCGCGCCTCCTCGGTGCGGCCCTGCGCGACGAGATAGCGCGGGCTTTCGGGAATGCCGAGCAGGGCAAGGAAATAGATCAGCGCCGGGATCGACTGGAGCCAGAACATCCAGCGCCAGGCCGGGAAGTCGAGCCACAGCGTCGCGGTCGATCCGCCCGCCCAGCGCGCGAGGACGAAGTTGGCGAGGAAAGCGCCGGTGAGACCCGAGATGATCATCACTTGCTGCACGCTCGACAGGCGGCCGCGCACATGGGCGGGGGTCATCTCGGAAATGTAGACCGGCGAGGTCACGCTCGCCGCGCCAACGCCCAGGCCGCCGATGATGCGCGCAATGATGAACACCATCGAGGAACCCGCAGCTCCTGCGAGAAGCGCCGAGCCCATGAACAGGATGGCGGCGAGCATCATCGTGCCGCGCCGCCCGATCCGGTCGGACAGCCGTCCGGCGATGAACGCGCCGAACGAGGAGCCCACGAGGATCGCGCCGACATTGACGCCGATCCCCAGGCTGCCGAGGTCGAAAGTGGCTTCAAGCCCGCTCTGGGTGCCGTTGATGACCCCCGAATCGTAGCCGAACATGAAGCCGCCGATCGTTGCCACGGCCACGACCAGCGCGACCAGGCGGGTATTGACTTCGACCCTGTCCATTCCAGTGTATCCTTTCCCATCGGATCGCCCGCGTTTCTCGTCGGTGGCGGTGCGATCCATCGCGGTTTGCTAGGTGTTGGCCTTTCGCACAGGCGCGGCGGGAACCGCGACGCGGAAGGTGAAGATGTCTCCGGCCATGGTCTGCTCGGCCAGCTCCTGCTCGCTGAGGCCCTGGCGGGCGCTGGTGGCAAAGGCGGTGCGCCCGTCTTCGCCGCCCAGCGTGATCTTGGTGATGTTGCTGACCGGGAAGCGCACTTCGTCGGTCAGGGTGCCGTCGGGGGCGAAGCGGCGCGCCGCGCCGCCGCTGAAGAAGCCCTGCCACACGCCGCCTTCGGCGTCGCAGATGGCGCCGTCGGGATAGCCCCAGTCGGCCCGCTCGGGGGTGTTGAAGTCGAGGAACGGGGTCCCCGTATCGGGCGTGCCGTCGGCGCCGATGGCAAAGCGCGTCACGGTGCGCGCCAGCGTGTCGACGTGGTAGACGAAGCCGCCGCAAGGCGAGATCGCCGGGCCGTTGGTGATGGTGATCGCGGGGATCGGCGTGCGCGTCACCGCGCCCTTGTCGAGCACGAAGACCGCGCCGCTTTCGCTTTCCTCAAGGTTGTCCATCGAGCCGAACCAGATGCGCCCTTCGGCGTCGATCGCGGCGTCGTTGAGGCGGTTGTCGGGCTGGTCCGCGTGGACCTGTGCGATGCGCGTGAAGCTGCCGTCAGCGGGATCGAAGCGGTGCGGGCCGGACTGCAGGCCAGCGATGAGGCCGTGGACCGCGCTGGGCAGGACCCAGCCGACATGTTCGGGCGCGGACCAGCGCGTCACGTCCTTCGTCGCGGGATCGACCCGGAAGATGGTGTTGTTCTTGATGTCGACGAACCACAGCGCGCCCTCGATCCAGGTCGGGCCTTCGCCCAGCTGCGCGCCAATGGTCAGGAAGTGTTCTGCCAGCATCTCTCTCACTCTCGCTCCGGACCCCGGACTGGTTAGCGCCAGCCGGCGTCGATCCAATAGTCGTGGCCGGTACACATACGGGCACCCTGCGAGCTAAGGAAGAGGACAAGTGCGGCCACGTCCGCGGGCTGGATACGGCCCGAAAGGCATTGTGCGGCAACGATTTCGGCTTCGCCTTCGGGCGTGTACCATTTTTCCTGGCGCGGCGTCTGGACATTGCCGGGGACGACTGTGTTGACGCGGATGTTGTCGCGTCCCAGATCGCGCGCCAGGCTGCGGGTGAGACCCGCGATGGCGGCCTTGGCGGTCTGGTAGAGGATGAGGTCGGGCAGCGCGAGGTGCCAGGAGATCGATCCGAAGTTGATGATCGAGCCGCCACCGGCCGCTTTCATCGCCGGGATCACCGCCTGGGCCGCAAAGAACTGGTGGCGCAGGTTCACGTTCATGCGCTCTTCCCAGAATGCGGGCGTGACGTCCTCGACCGCGTGGCGATCATCGTTGGCCGCGTTGTTGACCAGCACGTCCACCCCGCCGAGCGCGGCGATCATTTCGTCCAGCGTCGTCTTGAGCGCGTCGAGATCGGTCAGGTCGAGATGGCGGTAGAGCGGCGTGTGGCGCGCATCCGGGGCCAGTTCGCGGACCAGCCCGGCGCCCGCTTCGTCCTGGATGTCGACGAAGGCGACTTGCGCGCCCTGCGCGACGAACGCGCGCACGAGCCCTTCGCCGATGCCGCTCGCGCCGCCCGAGATGATGACCTTCCTGTCCTGGAGGTCGGGATAGATGGCGCTCGCGCCGTGGGGGGAAACGCTGCTCAGCATCGTGTCGTGATCGCCCTCGTGGTCTTGTGTGGGGTTACTGTGCAAGAAGCCCGCGCGCGGCGAGATTGCGGAAAAGGTGCGAGAGCCCGAAGGTCCAGGCCGGGGCCTCAGCGCTCGTCGTCACGGTGTTGGCCAGCGTGCCCAGGCGTGCGCTGGAGATGGTTACCGTGTCGCCCACCTTGTGGGTGAAGCCGCGGCCCGGCTCGTCGCGGTCCTGGGTCGGCGCGAACAGCGTGCCGCAGAACAGCACGAGGCCGTCGGGGTACTGGTGTTCGCTCATCGCCTGGCGCAGCAGGTCCTCGGGGTCGCGGCTGATCTCGCGCATGGTCGAATGGCCTTCGAGCACGTAGCCGTCGGTGCCCTCGATGGTCATCGTGACATCGGCGCTGCGCACGTCCTCGATCGTGTAGCCGTCATCGAACAGGCGGATGAACGGGCCGATCGAGCAGGAGGCGTTGTTGTCCTTGGCCTTGCCCAAGAGCAGCGCCGAGCGGCCTTCGAAGTCGCGCAGGTTGACATCGTTGCCCAGCGTCGCGCCCACCGCCTTGCCGTCGGGGCCGGCGACCATGACGACTTCGGGTTCGGGGTTGTTCCAGCCCGAGTCCGAGCGCACGCCGATCTCGGCGCCCTGGCCCACGGTGGCGAGCACCGGGCACTTGGTGAAGACTTCGGCGTCGGGGCCGATCGCCACTTCGAGGTATTGCGACCACAGGCCTTCCTCGATCAGCGTGCCCTTGAGCGCGTCGGCTTCGGGCGAGCCGGGCACGGTCGAGCGGATCGAACCGCCAAGCACGTCCTCGATCTTGCCGCGCAGCGAGGCGGCGAGCGAATGGTCGCCCCGCGCGCGTTCCTCGATCACGCGTTCGAGCGCGGAGACGGCGAAGGTCACGCCGCAGGCCTTGACGCACTGCAGGTCGATCGGGCTGAGCAGGGTGGCGGTGTCGAGCACGTCGATCCCCCCCAGCAGCGTTCCGCCCTCGGTCAGGCCGGACGCGACGAGATCGGCGCTGGTGGGGGCCATTGCGGACATGTCGAAAACCTGGCCGCTGCGGATCTGGATCGGGGTGGGGCCGGCGCCGGTGTCGATCCGGCCGATGAAGGTGCCGCTACGCCAGTCTTCGGGCAGGCCCTGGTACGGGGCCGTCGCAATAGTCATCCGGTGATTTCCTCTCCACAAGTATTAGCGTTATCTATGAACGCGACAAAGGCGTCAAGATGCGTCGTTCGCCGATGGCGCGATGGGCGATGAAAGTTGCGGATATCGGCGCATGGATGCCGTGTTAAAGCGACGCTGAAAGAAAATTGGCGCGCTCACATTCATCTTGGCTTCGGGCCGCGCAAGGGGAAGGGTGGAGCGCGCAAATTCCGCCCCGATTCGCACGATCGCGCGCGCCGCTGTGATACGGACGTGTTCCGGCGGGCGGGGCGGGCTATGGTCCGGCAACCGGGCGCGGCCGCGCCGGGGCGAGACAGGGGAGAGCGAGGAATGATGGCAGGGATCGGGAATTGGGTGCGCGCTGGCCTGGCCGTCTGGCCCTCCGTGCTGGGGCTGGCGGGCCTTGCCAGTCCGGCCTGGGGGGGCACCGCGCTGCCGCGGATCGAAACCCACGGCGCCCGCCACGCGCTGATCGTCGACGGCGCGCCTTTCCTCATCCTTGGCGCGCAGGCCAACAATTCGAGCAATTACCCCTCGCAGCTCGATGCCGTCTGGCCGGTGCTCGACGCGATCCACGCCAACACCCTCGAAATTCCGGTCGCCTGGGAGCAGATCGAGCCGGTCGAGGGGCGTTTCGATTTCTCTTATGTCCAGACGCTGCTCGAGGCCGCGCGCGCGCACGACAAGCGGCTGGTGCTCTTGTGGTTCGGCACCTGGAAGAACACCAGCCCGAGCTATACTCCCGCCTGGGTCAAGCTGAACAACGCGCGCTTCCCGCGCATGAAGGCGCCCGACGGTTCGGACCATTACGCGCTCACGCCCTTGGCGCCGGCCACGCTGGCGGCCGATCGCGCCGCCTTCGTTCAGCTGATGACGTACTTGCGCGATCACGATCCGCAGAACACCGTGATTCTGATGCAGGTCGAGAACGAGACCGGCTCGTACCGCGTCCCGCGCGACTATTCGGCCAGCGCCGATGCGCTGTTCGCGCAGCCGATCCCGGCCGAGCTGGCCCGCCGCACGGGCAAGTCGGGGACCTGGCAGGAGGCTTATGGCAAGCAGGCGCCGCGCGCGTTCCAGACCTGGTATCTCGCCCGCTTCGTCAACGCGGTGGCGGCAGCGGGCAAGGCGGTCAAGAACCTGCCGATGTACGTCAACGCCTCGCTCGCCGGGCCCTCCAACGTGCCCGACCCGACCGGGGTGGCGAGCGGCGGGCCGCAGTGGGACGTGCTCGACATCTGGAAGGCGGCGGCTCCCGCGATCGATTTCGCCGGGCCCGACATCTACGATCCCAAGAGCGCCAACGCCGAAGCCTATCTTGAACGCTACGATCGCCCCGACAACGCACTGATGGTGCCCNCCCGACATCTACGATCCCAAGAGCGCCAACGCCGAAGCCTATCTTGAACGCTACGATCGCCCCGACAACGCACTGATGGTGCCCGAGATTGGCAATTCACGCAATTTTGCGCGGTTCTTCTGGCCGACCATCGGGCGCGGCGGGATCGGCTTCGCGCCCTTCGGCATGGATGACACCGGCTTCTTCAACTACCCGCTCGGGGCGAGCAAGCTCGATCCCGCAACGCTCGCTGCCTTCGCGTTACCCTATGCGACGCTTGGACCCATCGCACGCGACTGGGCGCGGATCGCCTGGACCCGTCCGACCTGGGGCGTGGCCAAGCCTGATGATGGCCAGCCGGTCGAAACGGTTCTGGGGCAATGGAAGGTCACCGCCGACTGGGGGCTGTGGCAATTCGGCGAAAAAGGCTGGAACTGGCTGCCCTCGCACCCGCCCGCCTTTGCCGATGAACCGGTTGGAGGCGTGGCGATCGCGCAGCTTTCGGACAGCGAGTACCTCGTCATGGGCGATCACGTGCGGGTGAACTTTCAGCCTGCGAACGGGCAGACCAACGGCGTGATCGTGGCGGTAGAGGAAGGTCGGTTCGAGCAGGGCCAGTGGGTCATGACGCGGCGCTGGAACGGGGATCAGACCGATTACGGTCTCAACTTCGTCGACCGACCGCAGTTGCTCAAAGTGACTACGGGTTTCTACGTCGATAAGTGAAACAGGGTGTCGCACGATTGGCCTGCTCCCCTCTTCCTCCTCCAAAAGAGGGAAGCAGGCCAGCTCTTTCCATGGCGAGATCGAAGAGATTGCGCAAGGACTTAGTGTGCTTTTGAGCGTTCTTTTGCGATTACTCGAAAGGGTAGGGCACGAGGGCTGGAAAGCCTGCTTCAGGTGTCTTTCAACTTGGGGGAAACTCTCTCAAGGAGGCCTCTTGCGAAGGCGGCGGGAACCCTGTCGGTAACCCCCGCAAGACGGGGTCAGCCGCGGTGGCGCGGCAGGCGCAAGCCCCAGTGGATCGCTGCAGCGCGCAGGGTAAAGCCGCAGGCGCTTCCCGCCACGCCCGCCAGTGCGGTGCCCGTCCCCAGGAGAACAAGGCCCGTGAACACGCCCGAGGCCAGCAGCGCGGCGGTGATGTAAAGCTCGTTGCGCAGCAGGATCGAGGGGACGCCCGCCACCACGTCGCGGATGACACCGCCCATGCAGGCGCTGATGACCCCCATGGCCACCGCAGGAAGCGGGGCGACGTCCAGATCCAGCGCCTTGCCCGTGCCGACGACGGCAAAGGCGGCGAGCCCGGCGGCATCGAACCACTCCAGCGCGCGCTCGGGCCAGATGCGCGTGGGCAGCAGCCAGGCGCAGACGCCCACCAGCACGCACAGCACGAGCGGTGCGGGGGAATGCATCCAGCCGACCGGGGCCCCGCTCAGCACGTCGCGCAAGGTGCCCCCGCCAATCCCGGCGACCGTGGCAAAGAAGATCGCGGCAATGACGTCGAGCCGCCGCCGCGCGGCCACCAGCGCGCCGGAAACGGCAAACACCGCGATCCCGGTGAAGTTGAGGGTGTCGAGGATCGGTCCGACAAGGACGAGAGGTGCAGCGCTGGCCATCCCGCGCGCCCTAGCCGGGAAGCGGGTGCGTGGCAAAGGGCATTGCCTTCGTGTGGCGCGCTGGTCGAGGTCGCGCTTGTGCCCAGCCCGTCCGGCCCTCCCGCTAGCGGGAGGGCGACGCGTCAATTCCCCCTCCCGCTGGCGGGAGGGGTGGCGCGACTTGCAGAGCCGCAGGCGATGCTCGTCGCAGCGGAGTGGGCCAGAGCATCGTCCGCTTATCGGCCTTAAAATAATAGAAACCCCCGATCATCCGGCCGGAGGTTTCCAATTTCACGCTTAAAGGCGAATCCGCTTCATCGCGTGCGGGTTATCCGCGTACCAGCCCCAGCGCGTCGTAGGCGGCGTGGAGCGTGGGGGTGGCGAGTTCGCGCGCGCGCGCGGCGCCCTTGGCGAGGATCGCGTCGAGCGCGCCGTAGTCCTTGCGCAGTTCGTTGAAGCGTTCGTTGATCGGCGCCAGCTTCTCGACCAGCACTTCACCGAGCGCGGGCTTGAACTTGCCGAAACCCTCGCCGCCGAACTCGGCGAGGATCGCCTCGACGCTCTGGCCGGTCATCGCCGAATAGATGCCCACCAGGTTGGCCGCCTCGGCGCGGCCTTCGAGCCCGGCCTTTTCACTGGGCAGCGGTTCGGCGTCGCTCTTGGCCTTCTTGACCTTCTTCATGATCGTGTCGGCATCGTCGGTCAGGTTGATGCGCGCCATGTCCGAGGGGTCCGACTTGCTCATCTTCGAGCCGCCGTCGCGCAGCGACATGATGCGCGCGGCCTCGGGCGGGATGATCGGGTCGGGCAGCGTGAACACCGGGGCGTCTTCACCGTTTTCGTCCTTGGGGGCAAAATCGTTGTTGAACTTCTGCGCGATGTCGCGGGCAAGTTCGAGGTGCTGCTTCTGGTCCTCGCCTACGGGGACATGGGTGGCCTGGTAGAGCAGCACGTCGGCGGCCTGGAGCACGGGGTAGGTGAACAGCGCCACCGAGGCCCCTTCGCGGTTCTTGCCCGACTTGTCCTTGAACTGGGTCATGCGGCTGAGCCAGCCCATGCGCGCGGTGCCGTTGAGCAGCCATTGCAGCTCGGCGTGCTGGGGCACCTGGGTCTGGTTGAACAGGATCGAGCGGTCCGGATCGATGCCGCAGGCGACGAGGGCGGCGGTCATCTCGCGGGTGTTGGCTGAAAGCGTCTTGGGATCGTGCGGCATGGAAATCGCGTGCAGATCGGCGAGGAAGTAGAGGCTCTGCCCGCCTTGCGCCGCGACATCGTCCTGCATCTTCACCCAGTTCTTGATGGCGCCCAGATAGTTGCCGAGGTGCAGGTTACCGGTGGGCTGGATGCCCGATACGATACGCATGGGTGCGTCCTTCATGAATGTTCGCAGGAAACGTCGGGTGTAAAAGCCCCGCGCGGGGCCGGACGGCGCACGCGGGAAGGGATCAGCGAAGGCGCAGACGCCATCGCCCGGCCGCAAGGGCCGGGATCGCCGGCGCGAGGCGCGGGCACTGATGTCCGGGAGGCAAGAGAGCCTGCATGCGCCAAGCCCTTAGCCGCAAACACGCAGCGAGGAAAGGGCGCGGTTTCATCGAAACCGCCGGGCTTTCCTGCGCCGTGCACCGTCACTTCGCGGCGCGGCGGCGGCGAAGCTGCGCGATGAGATCCCTGTCGAGCGCGCCGAACAGATAGGCGGCCACGAAAAACACCACCATCCCCGAGGCGCACAGCAGGCCGAGCGACCACACCTTTTCGATCAGGTTGCCCGCGTAGCGCTGCGTGAACAGCGGCACCATCAGCCACAACACGCCGCCCATCACCGCGCTCGCCGCGATCTGGCGCGCGATGCGCGAGGCCAGCTTGAGGGTGAAGTGGAACCAGCCGCGCATCTGCAGCAAGGCGTAGAGCGTGAGCACGTTGAGGGTCGAGGTGAACGCGGTCGCCCCGGCGAGGCCGACGATGCCGAAGCGGGGCACCACCGCAATGTTGATCGCGATGTTGATGACCAGCACGCCGCAGGCGATCCACACCGGGGTGCGGGTGTCCTCGCGGCTGAAGAAGGCGGGCTGGAACACCTTGACCAGCACGTAGGAGGGCAGCCCGAAGACCAGCGCGGTGACGATCGCGGCCATGGTCTCGCCGTTCGCGCTGGTCATCTTGCCGCCCACGAAGAAGGCGGTGACGAAGGCGGGCGCGCAGATCGAGAGCGCGACGGCGGCGGGAATGGTGAGCAGGCAGGCGATCTCGACCGCGTTGGCCTGCAGGCGCTGCGCACCGGCATCGTCCCTGGCCTGGATATGGCGCGAGAGCATCGGCAGGATCGCGGTGCCAAGCGCAATGCCCACGATCCCGAGCGGCATCTGGTTGAGGCGGTCGGCGTACTTGAGCAGGGTCAGCGAGCCCTGGGCGAGCGAGGTGGCGAAGAACGTGTCGACGAACTGGCTGATCTGGTAGACCCCCGCGCCGAAGGTGGCGGGCAGGATCAGCATGCCCAGCTTGCGCACGTCGGGGGTGAAGCGCGGCGCGGTGAGCCTGAGCCGCACGCCTGCACGGCGCGTCGCCCAGGCCATGTAGAGCAGCTGCACGACACCCGCAGCGGCGACCGCGGTGGCCACCGACCAGGCCACCGTCACGTCGCTCCCGCCCGCTTCGCGCAGGAAATGGCCGACCAGGATGCCGGTGATGAGCACCAGATTGAGCAGCACCGGCACGAAGGCGCCCGGCGCGAATTTCGAATGCGCGTTGAGCAGCCCGGAAAGCATCGCGACGAGGCTGACGAGCCCGAGGTAGGGGAAAGTCATGCGGCTGAGCGAGACGGTCAGCTCGAACTTGCCGGGGACGTCGCGGTATTCGTGCGCGAGCAGGCCCACGATCAGCGGCATGGCGAGCATGGCGAACGCGGAGAAGCCGAGCAGCACCCACACGAAGACCGAAAGCGTGTCGCTGGCGAAACGGTCGGCCGCTTCCTCGCCGCGCGTGGCGCTTTCATCGTCGGGATCGCCGTCCGCGGCGAGCTTGCGCGTGTACATCGGCACGAAGGCGACCGAGAAGGCGCCCTCGGCGAAGAGGCGGCGGAAGGTGTTGGGCAGCACGAAGGCGAGCTGGAACGCGTCGGCGGCAAGGCCGGCCCCCAGCACGCGGGCCATCAGGATGTCGCGCGCGAAGCCGAAGACGCGGCTGAACGCGGTCAGCCCCCCGATCGTGCCGACGTTGCGGACCAGACTCATGCCCTGCTGCGCTTTCCCGTGCCGGTATGCGAAAACCGCAGCGCCGGACCGGCTGGCCTTGCGCTGCGGGGAAGGAATAGGGGCCTGACCCGATCGCGCGCGCTGGCGCAAGGGCGCTGCGGGGCGATCGGGTTCAGTTCAGCGTTGTGCGGGCTCAGGCGTTGCCCATCGGCGGATCGCCAGCGGTCGCGCCCTGCTGCTGCTGGGCCTGAAGCTGCTGGATGTAGAGGCCGTTGAAGTCGATCGGCTCGAGCATCAGCGGGCTGAACCCGGCGTCGCGCACGGCATCGGCGATCACGCGGCGGGCGAAGGGGAACAGGATGCGCGGCGCTTCGGCGAAGAGGAAGGCGTGCGCCTGACCATCGTCGAGGTTGCGCATGCCCACCAGCGCGCAATACGACAGGTCGACGACGAAGGCGGTGCCCGCATCCGACTTGGAGGCGCAGGTGATCTTCAGTTCGACTTCGTGCACATCGCCTTCGATGGCCTGTGCGCCGATGTTGAACTGCACGTCGATCGAGGGCTGGTCCTGCCACTGGAAGCTGTGCGGCGCGTTGGGGTTCTCGACCGAGAGGTCCTTGACGTACTGCGAGATGATACCCGCGCTGGGGCCTTCCTCGGCGCCGTTGCCCAGGTTGAGATCGGAGATGACGTTGCCTTCGTCGGCCATGGTATTCTTTCCCGCTAATTCAACAAAACTGCACCACTGGAACGCAGACGGCGCCTGGAGGGCAGGCGGCCACGCGTGTCGAAAGCCGGTCCGCCGCAACGCCCGCAGGCACCGCAGCGATCACGGCGATTCTGCGGCGCTAGAGCATTTTTCGGCGGCGAGGAACAGGCAAAAAGCGCGCTCGCGCGGGTGAAGCGGACCCTGTGCCGGCGCGGCCTGGCCGGTCGGTGGCGCGCCAAAGCCGCACAATGGGAGCAAATCGTCGAAAAAATGCCCCGATCCGGCTGCTCACGCGTTGTTCATTTGTCAACTGTACCTATCTGGGTCTATGCTGGCTCCGGTCAGAGATGGTCATGTAACAAGACATGGACATGGAAAGCAGACTCAGACGGGCGCAACCAGCCGATGGCGTGCTGGCCCCTGGCCTGCCGTTGGATCGGCGGCACTAGGTCGGTCGGTGGCTCAGGCCGGGTGGTTCGCCCGCCACAAGAAGGAATGGAAACACGAACGTGACACCGGAAATCGTCATCCTTGCCATGATCGCAGCGTTTCTCGGCTTGCGGCTCTATTCCGTGCTCGGCCGCCGCGCCGAACACGAGGAAGAGCCGATTGCCGGTCGTTTCGAGGGTCAGCAGGGGCAGCCCG
Source organism: Novosphingobium organovorum (assembly GCF_022832435.1). Classification (GTDB taxonomy): domain Bacteria; phylum Pseudomonadota; class Alphaproteobacteria; order Sphingomonadales; family Sphingomonadaceae; genus Novosphingobium; species Novosphingobium organovorum. Next base: position 40,328 of record NZ_JALHLF010000026.1, read on the forward strand.
GTGCGTCGCGTCCGCATGCCCACAAGCGTCCCGAGACCAAGCCCGAGGAAGCGGCCCCGCGCGCGCTGCCCGAACAGCGGCTGCGCGAAATGCCGGTCTCCTCGCCCGCGGCCGAACGCGGCCTCGCCGCCATTGCCTCGGCCGATCGCCGCTTCGATGCCTTCGCCTTCCTCGAAGGGGCACGCGGCGCGTACCGTCTCGTGCTCGAATCGTTCTGGAAGGGCGACAAGGCCGAACTGCGCGCGCTGTGCGACGCGGACGTTTACGACAGCTTTGCCTCGGCGATCGACGCGCGGCTCGCGGCGGGCGAAACGCTCGACAACCGCCTGGTGCGCATCGATGACCTCAAGATCGTGAGCGCCGGGCTCGATGCGGGCACCGCGCGGATCACCGTGCGCTTCGTCTCGGACATCGCGGCGATCACCCGCAACGCGCAAGGCGAAGTCGTCGCCGGGTCGCTCGACGATGCGATCGAGGCGGTCGACGTGTGGACCTTTGCCCGCTCGTTGCGTTCGTCCGACCCCGACTGGGTGCTCGAGGAAACCGACGCCGGTTGATCTTTTTCGCGCAATTGCGCAAGCGAACGGGCAGGAAGCGTTGACGCTTCGCTGCCCGTTTCGTTTGCCGGTCCCCCGGTTCGACCCGCAGGCTTCCGGCCCGGCTCGCCAGTTTGCGGCCGCGTCCGTCGGCTTCAGGGGCCAGCACCGACAGGCGGCGTTCGGCTTCTTGCCTGGTTCGTTATTTTTTGGCCGGAGATTTCATCGTGGCTCGAGACAGTCTGGTTGCGCGCGGCCCCGGTTCCGCTTCTGGCCGCGGGTTGGGTGAGGGCGGTCTTGCCCGCGCGGCCGGGGCGCTGCGCCTTGGCGTCATCGGCGCGCTGGCGTTGCTGCTCGCCGCCTGTGCGGTAGTGCCGCAAGGGCGTCCCGGTGCAGGAGGCGCTGGCCCGGCGCCCGGCGCGCCAGCGGGCCCGGCCAACGCGCTTGCGGCGGGGATTCGTCCCGGTCCTGCCTTTGCTACGCTGCCGGTGGGGGCGATGGACGCGCGCGCGGCGCTTTCGGGCTTTGCCGAAAGCTGCCCCAAGCTTCTCGCGCGCGACGATGCCAGCGGGCTGACCCGCGCGGCGGACTGGCGGCGCCCCTGCGTCGCAGCGGCCTCCTGGTCCCCGGACCTCGCGAACGCGTTCTTCGCCGAATTCTTCGAAACCGCACGGGTGGGCGATGCGGCGGCCTTCGCCACTGGCTATTACGAACCCGAGATCGCCGGTTCGCCGGTGCACCTGCCCGGCTACGACGTGCCGATCTACGGCATGCCCGCCGATCTGGTGCGCGCGCGCGAGGGCGATGCCACGCCGCTTGCGGGTGGGCGTATGCCGCTCGGCCGCTACGATCACGATGGCGTTTTCGTGCCCTATTACGATCGTGGCGCGATCGAGGATGGCGCGCTTGAGGGACGGGCTCCGGTGATCGCCTGGGCGCACGATCCGGTCGAGGTGTTCTTTCTTCAGGTCCAGGGTTCGGGGATGCTGCGCGCGCCCGACGGCAGCGTGGTGCGGATCGGTTATGCCGGGCAGAACGGACTGCCCTACACCGGCATCGGCAAGCTCATGCGCGAGCGCGGGCTGATCGGCGATGGACCCGGCCAGTACCCCGGTTCGATGCAGGGCATCATGCAGTACATCCGCGACAACCCCGAGGCGGGCGCGGCGCTGATGCGCGAGAACCGCTCCTTCGTGTTCTTCCGCGTGCTGACCGGCGATGGTCCGCTTGGCGCGCTGGGCGTTCCCGTGCGCGGGCACGCCTCGGTGGCGGCCGATCCGCGCTTCGTGCCGCTTGGCGCGCCGGTGTGGCTCGCCTTTGCCGACCATCCCGAAGCGAACGGGTTGTGGGTTGCGCAGGACACCGGCGGGGCGATCAAGGGCGCCAACCGCTTCGACACGTTCTGGGGTGCGGGCGACCGGGCGCGGCTGACGGCGGGCGGCATGTCGGGCCACGGCGAGGCGCTGGTGCTGCTGCCCAAGGGTACGCTGGCGCGCCTCGCGGGCGAGCGCTGAAGACCATGGGGCGGCGGCTGAGCGAGGAGGAAAAGCGGGTCTGGGACCAGCTTTCGCGCACGATAACCCCGCTGGCGCCCAAGGGGCGGCGCCCGATCGGCGCGCCTGGCGCGGCTGTGCCTTCCGCACCGGCAACCGCCGGTAAGGGAGAGGTCAAGCCGGAGGCGGTGGCAGCCACGGGCAAGAAAGTGCGCGGCCGCGTGCCGCCTGCGCTACCGCCCAAGCCCGCGGCGGCTCCGGCGCCCAAGGGTCCCGACCAGCTCCACCTCGACGGATCGTGGGAGAAGCGCATCGCCAAGGGTACGCTGGTGCCCGATTTCAGCCTCGACCTGCACGGTTCGAATCTCGACCTCGCCTGGCGGCGGCTGATGGACGGGCTGGCGCAGGGCAAGGCGATGGGCGCGCGGGTGATCCTGGTGGTGACCGGCCGCCCGCGCCCGGTCGACGCGATGGACCGGGGCGAAAGCCGCGGCGCGATCCGCGCCAAGATCAAGGACTGGCTTACCGTAAGCGAACACGCGCACGACATCGTCGCCATTCGCGGCGCGCACCGTCGCCACGGCGGGGCGGGGGCGCTCTACATCGTGCTTAAACGGCGGCGTTAAATCGCGTTCAAGGCCGACCTGTTTGCTCTTGATTCAAGAGGTTTATCCCCGCACGTTGGCGTTCGTTTAGAAGGCGGAAGGGGTGTTGCGTGAACGGGAGAAAAGGCGCGGCGGCGCTTGGAGTTCTGGCTCTGACGGCGTCTTGTTCGAGTGCGCCGATGCGCGCTGCGCACGGTGTGCGGCCGTCGCCTTTGCAGGGGATGTCCTATGACTGTGATGCGGCGCAGAACCATTATTCCGAGATCGTTCTTCCGGTGCCCGATGGCCCCTTCGCGGTGACCGGAAAGGTGGCCATGCGCCATATGATCGCGGATGAGGACTACGTGACCAACGCACGTATCGTGATATCGTCGCGGGCCAACGGCACCAGGCGTGCAGCGCCCGGTGCCTTTGGCATCCACTTGCTGGCGGTTCCCGCCAGGGCGGCGAAGCTGACCGATCTGCCGCCCGATCAGACGGTGGAACTTGCCCAATGGGAGATGGCGCAAGGCGCGCAAAGCGACGCATGGCGGGTGGACAGCGCGCAAGGTGGACTGCCCTTCGCCATGCGCTTCGATGGTGCGCGGGTTGCCACGCAATTGGGTGCCGTCGTTCGCAGCGATGCGCTGGTGCCCGAGGCGCCGGTCGTGCGGATCAGCTGCTCGACCGGGGAGTACCTCTTTACCGACCTTGTGGTGAAGCCGCTATAGATGGGTTGAAATAAAAAGACCGCCTTTTACGCAGGCGGTCTTTTGAATAGATCAACTGAAGCGCTGGCTCAGGTCTGAGGCAACTTCGTCATTTCTTGCAAGGGCGAAAGTAAACGGACCCTTGCGGCGGAGCGACTGGCAAATCCAGATGCCCTTGTCTTCACAATAGTTGCGAAGGTCGGCGAAGTTTTCATCGAGATAGGTGAAGCGGGAAAATTCCGAAATAGTGCTGTTCATGCCGCAGGATATAGCGGTTTCATTCAAAAAATTCAACCCGGCTGCGGGTGAGACCTTTTGGAAGCCGCCGCGTCCGGTGCGGAAGCCGGGTGGCCGGGAACGCGGGGGGCGGCGTTCAGGCGGGGCGCGCGCCGGCGGGCAGCGTCTTGGGTTTGCGGCGCGG
>NZ_JALHLF010000260.1 GCF_022832435.1 Novosphingobium organovorum
CACCAGCCTCCAAAAGCCAGTGTTGAATCAGAACTCAAAGCGATTTCCCTAAATTGTCGCTACAGCTTAGAGCATTTTCCAGTCAGGTGGAATCACCTGACTGGAAAATGCTCTAGGGGCTGCGGAGATGGCGCGCATGCGGGCCTGCGCAAGGCGGCTTTACTGCGCTTGCGGTCCTCACGGACATAAAGTAGGCGGCACGCCGGTTTTCAGACGCCCCCATCTCGGCTCCATCGGGCCTGAAACCCCACAGACCCGAGCGGCTCGAAAAGCTTCGGACGTGTGAGCGCGCCCCATCCGGCAGGGTGCCCAGTGTCAGAAGCCAACCACGAGCGCCCCCTTGCCCGCGCAATCGGAGCCTCAGGTACGCCGGTGGTCAGAACAGAGCCCAAAAGAGTGCCCCAGACCAAAAAGCCCGCAGACACTTCCTGCACGTTGCAAATATTCTGAAGAGTGAAACAACCCGAGCCGCCAACACGGCACATCAGGAAACAATTACGTATTGAACCCGAGCTTATTCCAAGTCCGGGATCGAATCGGATTTGCAAACTATACGACAGCCTGTTTCATGTAGGAAAGTGTTTTCTCTTCTCGCCCTCGACCACAACCACGCATCAAAGGCTGGCACAAAAGGTGGGCACCTCCATTTACCTCTCGCCAAGTGCGCCTTGAGATG
>NZ_JALHLF010000261.1 GCF_022832435.1 Novosphingobium organovorum
GATGGGTGGTTAGGAGACGTTGCCCAAAGCTCGACTGAATGCTGTGTGAGCGGTTTCGGTGTCGAACGGGGCCGCGTTCAACTCGGGAAAAGTCCGCTCGGCACGAGCGGCCTCGTTCAGTCGGCCGGCTGTCCCTCCAGCGCGAAAACACGCGACGATTGTTTCTCCCTCATGGGGCGGCAAATCGTGGCCTGCGAAGCCAGCATAGAAAGTCCTGAATACGCGATCTTGGGCGGCGAGATAGCCAATGGCTGGTTCGAGACTTTCAACGGTGCGGTTGAGCAGCAACGCGTCAGCTTCTGCCCCCATCCTATGAAGCCAGACGCTCGCGAGCATCAGCGCGTCGTCAACCCGCTTATCGCCGCTGGAGATTACCTCGACTGATGCGTCACCCCCTTCGTCCCAAATGGTCACCCAATCACGATCCACATCAATTGAGTGGGGGTGACCGTCGGCGAGCCGAACAATTGCTTCACCGCCGACTGGAACTTCGAATTGCTCACATTGCAATTCGACGAACACCGTCAATGAGTTTTCGCCCTTGTTTCGTATGGGTATCCGCATCGCGCCTTTCCATGCTCGTCAGCCAAGCGTGACACGGTAGTCAGATG
>NZ_JALHLF010000262.1 GCF_022832435.1 Novosphingobium organovorum
CGGGGGCCGCGCGCGCGCGCGCCGCGCTCGAAGGGCGCGATTACGTCGTACCCGACGATGTGAAGGCGCTGGCCGCAGCCGTGCTGCGCCACCGCCTGCTGCTCAGCCCCGCCGCCGAGATCGAGGGCAAGCAGGTCGAGACGCTGGTCGCCGAGCTGGTCGAGCGCACCGAGGCGCCGCGCTGAGGCGATGAACGCGCCGCTTGCCTCTCCGCTGCCGCACGACTGGCCCGTGCCGGGCGCGTTGGCACAGGCCTCTGCTGGCACGCGGGGTACGGGTACGCCGATCGTGGGGCGCACCGTTCCGGTCGTGCCAACCGCGCGCGCGGCGCTGGTGCTGGCGTTGATGGCGCCGCTCGCGCTGGTGATCGGCGCGGCGTGGCCCGAGGCCTGGGTGGTGGCGCCGCTGGCGGGCCTTGTCGTGCTTGCGCTGGTCTTTATCGATGCCTGGCAGGCCGGGCGGCTGGCCGGGCTGGAGCTTGCCTTGCCCGACGACGGCGAAGTGGGCGCGCCGGTGGAGCTTGGCGCGCGGGCCCGGCTGTCGGGCGGGCGGGCGAGCGGGATGCGGCTGGCGATGGCTTGCGACGGGCGGCTGGTGCCGGACGGACGGC
>NZ_JALHLF010000263.1 GCF_022832435.1 Novosphingobium organovorum
GCCCCAAGCTGTCAAATAGTTGGCCTTGCGACCAGCCCAACGGCGTACGCCGACTTTGCGGCTATTAGGAACTGGCATTTCCAAATGGCTGTTCGATGTCCCGGAGAAATTCTTCGGCGTCCACAGAGTTTGCTCCCACATGTTGAACGAACTTGGCCTGCAACCAACGTAGATATTTCTCCTCCAACTGCTCATCATTCGGCCAGCCATCTGCAACCATGGTAAGTTCAGCAAACTTTCGTGCACTGATCCGACCGGTCCGAGGAAGCAGGTCATCAACTGTAGTGGGATTGCCGTCCACGATCCCACCGCACCAGCCACCATTTACGCAGATGTCCCAAGAAAGTTGGCGAAACACTGAAGGATAAACAATCTCGCATTCATAGGTGTCTGCATTGCACCAGAACTCAACGCTCCCTTTCGCAACCTCCGTATAGCTCCGGTCATCTGCGCTCGGCCTGAGCGAGTATCGAATGCCCGCAACCGCCAAGTGCGGGACTATGTAGTGGTCGCCCCACGGTTGCACTGTCAGCGTAAGTGGCGTTTCATCAGAGTTCTCGAACTGGGCTATCGGCATTGCA
>NZ_JALHLF010000264.1 GCF_022832435.1 Novosphingobium organovorum
CGCGGTGGCGAGCGCGGCGATCGAGGCGGCGGCCGGGGCCGATCGGGCGGTGGCGGTACGAAGGTTGGGCAGGCGTTTCATGACAAAGGGTCTGTCCTGTCTGGCAAGGGGATGGGCGCGCGGAAAAAGCGCGAACGCGAGGGCTCCGGCGCGCGCGGCAGGGCGCGCCCCGAAGGGCTTGCGCGCCGCGTCGAGCGGGCGCAGGAAATCGGCGTGCCCGTCGCTAGACGACGGACGCTGGGATGGTCTGGTGGTTGTGCAAGTTGGACCGGTCGGTGGGGAGGCGGCCCTTGCTCCCTTCACCGACGAGACGCGGCAGGAACGTCGATCTGACAGCGCTTCGCGAATTTTTTAACGATTGGTGGCCGCGGCCGCTTCAGGCGCTTTCGAGCCAGACGGGGGTGCAGCGCTGGCGCCGCGCGAGCGCAAGCGCATAGGCTGCGGCGAGAAGGGCCGTGCCCTCGTGCGGCGTGCCGTCTTGCGGGGGAAGCTCGATCCGGCGCAGCCGCGCGGCAAGGTCGGCGAGGCCATAGCCTTCAAGCCGGGCGGCAAGCGCGGCGCGCTCGC
>NZ_JALHLF010000265.1 GCF_022832435.1 Novosphingobium organovorum
CGAGGAAGCAGCTTGACCCACGAGGCCCCAATCAGAGAGGGCTCTCAGACCTCGGGCTTGCCGATCCGGGCGGCGGTCTTGAAGGTGTAGTCGGCCATCACCCCCCAGTCGCGTTCGCCGTTCCCGGCTTCGATCGCATCGGCCATGCGCGCGTGGACCGCCTCGAGCACCGGCAGGCTGGCGCCGCTGTCCCTCGCCAGCGCGCTCGCCAGGCGCAGGTCCTTGAGCCCGAGCGTCGCCTTGAAGCCGGGCTGGTATTCCCCCTCGACGATGATCCGCGCGTAGTTCTGGTAGACCGGCGCGCCGAAGATCGTGCCGGTCAGCACCTCGAGGAAACGCGCGCGATCAACGCCCGCGGTCTCGGCCAGCACGCCGCCTTCGGCCATGCCCTCGATCGCCATGGTGATGAGCGCGTTGCAGGCGATCTTGACCGCGTTGGCCGCGCCCGGTTCCGCGCCCAGCTCCCACACCTTGCCCGCGATCGCCTCGAGCGCGGGGGCCGCTTTGGCCATCGCCTCGGGCGCGCCAGCGGCCAGCACGTTGAGCTTGCCCGCCGCGGCAAC
>NZ_JALHLF010000266.1 GCF_022832435.1 Novosphingobium organovorum
CGTGGCGGCGATCGCCCGGCGCGCGGCCACGGCCTCGGCCACCAGCCCTTCGAAGTGCGCGTCCTCGGCGGCCAGCGCGTGCGCGCCCGCCTCGGTGATCCGGCTCGCTTCCTCATGCAGCGCCAGCGCGTTGAAACGCATGGCGCCGGCCATCGTCTGGCGGTGGGTGAAGCCGCTTTCGGCCTGCATCAGGGTGTCGGCGTGGCGCGCGGGCACTTCGATGAAGTAGCCCAGCACGTTGTTGTGCTTGATCTTGAGCGCGGCGACTCCGGTTTCCTCGCGGTATTTCGCCTCGAGCGCGGCGATTGCGCGGCGCGCGTTGCCCGATGTCACGCGCAGTTCGTCGAGCGCGGCGTCGTAGCCGGTGGCGATGTAGCCGCCCTGCCCGCGCTCGGTCGGCGGCGAGGCCACCAGCGCGCGCGCGAAATGATCAACCAGCGCGCCGTGCCCGCCCAGATCGGGCAGCAACCGCTCGATCAGCACCGGCAGGTCCTCGCGCCCGGCCAACCGCTCGCCGATCGTGCGCGCGCCGGTCAGCCCATCGCGCAGCTGCCCGA
>NZ_JALHLF010000267.1 GCF_022832435.1 Novosphingobium organovorum
GTTGTTCGGGGTGCCTGCGCAGGCCCCCTCGCAGCTGCTCGGAGCCTGAGGCGTGCGCACGCTCAACGGCAAGCTGGTGCTGTTCGTGCTGGCCTTCCTGGCCGCGCTGGCCGCGTTCTGGGTCGGCCAGATGCTGCGCGCGGACCATTCCTCGGCGAACCGGGTGCACACGCTGATCCATTCGCAACTCGATCTCGATGCCGACCAGAAGGCGCGTATCGCGCAGCTCGAGGAGGCCTTTGCCGGCCAGCGCGCCACGCTCGAGGGCAACTTGCGCACCGCCAACGCCGAACTCGCCCAGGCGATCGATCGCGAGCATCGCTATGGTCCCAAGGTCGCCCAGGCCATCGACAAGTGCCACGCCGCGATGGGATCGCTGCAGAAGGCCACCTTGCAGCATATCTTCGCGATCCGCGCGGTGCTGCGGCCCGATCAGGCGCGGCGGCTGGACGCCACCGTCGCCTCCGCGCTGACCGACCCCGCGACGAACTGAGCTGAGCGTGGCGGGGCAGGCTCCAGCGGGCGGGCCACCGCGCGATGACGGCAGCGCC
>NZ_JALHLF010000268.1 GCF_022832435.1 Novosphingobium organovorum
CGCCGCGCGCAGCCGTTCGAGCCAGTCGCTCAGGCGCTGCTGCGCACCGGTTGGCGCGAGGCGCGGTCGGTGGGGCGCGCGCCACAGTGTCAGGTCGATCGGCCCGTGCGGCCCATGGAGCGTGAGCGGGCGCAGCGTCAGCCGTTCACCGTGCGCCTCCAGGCGGACCAGCACCACGCCCTGCCAGCCGTGCCGGACATTGGCTTCGAGCGCCTCGAGCGCCGGGGCCAGCGTCTCGTCGTGATCGATCGTCAGCCCCAGCCAGCGCTCCGCACCGTCGCGGACCGGCCAGACCAGCCGCTGCGCCAGTTCATCGAAGAAGGGCGCGGCAACGGCGCTGGGCGCGATGAGGCACACGCCGGGTGCGGTGTTGGCGGTCAGGCCAAGGCCGCTGCGCGCGATCCAGAGCGGGGCCAGCGCCTGCCAATCGGCGATCACGCCCGGATCGCCGGGTGCGGGCGCGGGGGCCGGGGCCAGAATCCGCGCGCGCGCTTCTGCCGGGGCAGAAAGCCGGTCATCGTCCGAGCGGGGCACGC
>NZ_JALHLF010000269.1 GCF_022832435.1 Novosphingobium organovorum
CTTCGCGGCCGGGTTCGCCCTGCGGGCCGGTGCCGGTGGCCAGCGCGCTGGCGGCGGCGGCCTGGACGCTCGGCGCGAAGTCGGGATCGGCGCTGGCGAGGGACACGCTCATGCCGGTCTCGTCGGGTCGGAACTGGAGCGAGACAGGACCGAACTGCGCGTGGACGAGCGCGGTGCGCACGACATTGCCCCCCTGGTTCTCGCGCGCTTCGTGCAAGCGGCTGACGAGCGTGGCGAAGTCCTGCGGCGTTTCGCCGGTGGCAGTGGTGGATGCGGCGGCGCTTTCGCCGGACCCCGACAGGGCGGCAGGCTGCGGCAGGGAGGTCGCGTGGGCGAGCGTTGCACCCGGTTGCAGGCGGCTTTCGGTGCGCGCCGTGGCGGGCAGGGTCTCGGCAGCGGCTGGAGTGTCGGGCGTAACCGTCTCGGCCTCGGCGGCGGTTTCGCTCGCCGCCTCGGCCGCGAGCGGTGCGGGCGGCATGGCCTGTGCGGCGTGGGTCCGCTGGAC
>NZ_JALHLF010000027.1 GCF_022832435.1 Novosphingobium organovorum
CGCGATCTGGCGCGCGCCGGGCTCGATCCGCGCCTGCTCGAGCGGCGCATGATGCAGGAGCGCAACCGGCTGGCGCCTTTCGCGCGCGTGCTGCCCCAGCTCGACCCGCGCCTCCCGCTCGCGCGGGGCTATGCGCTGGTCAAGTCGGTCGACGGGGCGGCGCTGACCTCGCGCGCGAAGGCAGCCCGATACGCCGCGCTGAGGCTCGAATTTGCCGATGGCGAACTGGCGGTCACCGTGGAGGAGGGGGCGGGCGTGCCCTCGCTTGCGCCTTCTCCGGCCGGAAGCGAGCCCGCCCCGGCCCCGCGTCGGGCCGCGCGACCGAAAGCGGACGAGCCGCGGCGATCAAAGGCGGACGAGCCGCAGCGATCAAAGGCGGAGGAGCCGCGACAGGGCGATTTGTTTTGAGGCCGGGGCTCTGCTAGTCTCGGCGCCATGCTGATGTCTTCTGCCAACCGCCCCGCCAAGCTGGCCTATGGCCCCAACGGTTTTCGCATGCTGGCCCCGGGCAATTTCGTCAATTGCGCGGTCTCGGGCGAGCCGATTGCGCTCGAAGAGCTGCGCTACTGGAGCGCGGAACGGCAGGAGCCTTACGCCACGGCGGAGATCGCCACGCGCCGTCTGCTCTCGAACGACTGAGCGAACGGAGCTTGCCACGATGAACCGGTTGGTTTCGAAAGTCCGGGCGCTGCGCGCTGCGGGCGGTTTGGCCGCGTGCGCGCTGGGTGTTCTTGCTGTCGGGGCGTCTTTTGTCGGAGGGCCGCGGGTCGAGGCGGCCAGTGCCGCGCCGCTCGGCCATCCGGGGAAGCTCACCTATTCGGGTGAGGATACCCAGGGCGGGTGGATTCGCGGTGTCGCGCCCAAGGGCACGGTGTCGCTTACGCTCGACGGGGAAGCGGTCGGCATCGATCCGCAGACCGGGGCCTGGTTCGCCGCCTTCGACCGCGACGCCAAGCCGAGCGAGGCGCTGGTTGCGCGCATGGCCGATGGCACGACGATCGAGCAGAGCGTCGCGATTGCCCCGCGCGACTGGCATATCGAGCGCATCAACCTGCCGATGCACAAGGGCGGACCGAGCGCGGCGTTCATGAAGATCCGCCAGCCCGAGCTTGACCAGATCCACGCCGCGCGCGCGCTGGCCACCGATGCGCAAGGCTGGAAGCAGCGCTTCATCTGGCCGGTCAAGGGGCGCATATCGGGCCAGTTCGGCTCGCAGCGCTTTTACCAGGGCATTCCTGGCGCCTACCACACCGGCATCGACATCGCGCCGGGACGCAGCGGCGATCCGATCGTCGCGCCCGCCGACGGGGTGGTGATCCTGGCGGCCGAACAGCCTTTCTCGCTCGAAGGGCATCTCCTGATGATCGACCACGGCAACGGTCTCAACAGCGCGTTCCTGCACTGTTCGCAGCTTAAGGTGCATGTCGGCGATCATGTAAAGCAGGGCCAGGTGGTGGCCAATGTCGGGATGAGCGGCCGCGCTACGGGGCCGCACCTGCACTGGTCGCTGATGTGGAAGGACGCGCGGGTCGATCCGATCCTGTTCACCGGCCCGATGAACTGAGCGCAGCGCCCGGTCAGCCGGAAAAACGCTCGCCTTTCGTGGCTTGCGCTTTGATAGAGGATGGCTACACAGCGATTGTGCGCCGCACCATCGCCTTGCTGGTCCTGATCGCCGGACTCCTCGTGCCGATCTGGGTGCGTTCGCCCAAGATCCGGCTTGGGCCATGGCAGCGGCTGACCGTCACGCATCAACCGATCCCCGATCGCGAGCGCCTGGCGCGTTACCTCAAACCCTTCCGGCTCGAGCAGGCGCTGCGTTTCGAAGGCAGTCAGGCCGGCGGCTATTCCTCGCTCATCGCGTTCGATTCGCGCCACTTCCTGACCGTCAGCGACAACGGGCGGTGGTTGCGTTTCGATTTCGCCCGCCCTGGACGGGTGGGGTATACCTTCGGCAATGTGGCGTTTGCGCAGGCGGCCCACGACAAGGAGTCGCGCGACGTTGAATCCTCGGTACTCGACCGCGTGCATGGCGGCCTCTGGCTGGGGCTGGAAGGGCAGAACGCGATCGTGCGGACCGATCTTTCGCTGGTCGAACAGCGGCGCGTGCAGCCGGCCGCGATGCACCACTGGGGGGAGAACACCGGACCCGAAGCCATGGCCCATCTGGCCGACGGGCGGTTCATCGTGGTGCGCGAGACCGCGCTGGCGGGGACCGGCAACCGGCGCCACGAAGGTGTGCTGTTCGCCTCGGGCGATCCGACCCGTGATCCGCGCAGCCAGCCCTTCGTGTTCGATGGGCCGCGCAATTTCTCGGTGGTCGACATGGCGCAGATGCCCGATGGGCGTGTGCTGGTCCTGATGCGCCGCCTGGCCTGGATCGCACCGCTGCGTTTTGCCGGGCGTATCGTGATCGCCGATCCGTCGCAGATTCGCGAAGGCAAGGTGTGGGCTTCGCAGCAAGTGGCGGTACTCGCCTCGGACATGCCGATCGACAATTTCGAGGGTATTGCCGTCAGTCCTGGTGCACACGGGCGGCTCGACGTCTGGCTGATCTCGGACGACAATTTCCTGCGTGTCGTGCAAAAGACGCTGCTGTGGAAGCTCTCGGTCGATCCGGCCGAACTGCCCTGGCCCGGTCGAAGCGGCGCCGCTTCGGTCCGCTGACGGGCAGCGCGGGCCGCAGCCGCGCGTGGACCACTCCACGTGAACGACAGGCACGACAAAAGGCGCGCAAAATCAATTGCACGCCCTTGCGTCTAGCCGGCATTATGGGTTCTCGCCGAAAGAGGGCGAGTTCCTCAAACGAAGGCCGATGGCTCGCGCCGAGCCTGTTCCCTTGCGGGATTCAGCCGTGCCCCTGTGGCTACTGGTGTGGCGACAGCGCGCCGGGCACGGACCGAACATCACCCCTTGCGGGGTGAGGACATCAGGCGGCGGCCTGAAGCTTCTTGAGCTCGCGCTTCACCTTGACGGCGCGCGGGCTGAGCTTGTCGTCCTTGGTCTTCAGCAGCCAGTTGTCGAGGCCGCCGTTGTGCTCGACCGAACGCAGGCCGTGCGTCGAGACGCGGAACTTGAAGCTGCGGTCCAGAGCTTCCGACATCAGCGTGACGTTCTGGAGGTTGGGCAGGAAGACGCGCTTGGTCTTGTTGTTGGCGTGGCTGACGTTGCAGCCGACCTGACGGCCCTTGCCGGTCAGTTCGCAGATGCGGGACATGTCTACTCTCGCTCGAAAAAAACAGTTGCCGTTTAGACGGGAAGGCGCGCCCATACTGATTCCCTGTGCAAAGGTCAAGTTGCACGGGGGCAAATCGCGCGCTAGCGCTGGGGCATGACCCGCTGGCCGCTTCCTCAAACTATGGCTCTGGCGCTGGCGCAAGCCCGCGAAGCCGCCGATTCGGGCGAAGTGCCGATCGGTGCGGTGGTGGTCAAGGACGGCGTGGTCATCGCAACCGGCCGCAACGCCCCGCGCCGCCATCACGACCCCACCAGCCACGCCGAAATCGAGGCGATTCGCGAGGCCGCGCGAATCCTCAAGGACGAACGCCTGACCGGATGCGAGCTGTGGGTGACGCTGGAGCCCTGCGCGATGTGCGCGGGCGCGATCGCCCACGCGCGGATCGCACGGCTCTATTACGCGGCGAGCGACCCCAAGGGCGGCGCGGTCGAACACGGCGCGCGGGTGTTCGATCACCCGCAGTGCCTGCATCGCCCCGAGGTCTATTCCGGAATCGGCGAGGCCGAAGCCGCGCAGCTCCTGCGCGACTTCTTTCGCGAACGGCGCTGAGCGAGCGTCGCGCAGGCGCGGTCCGATTCAGCCTCCCATCAGGCCGTGGCGGATCGGGTTTCCTCGATCCAGCCGCCGCCGACCACGCGTTCCCCGCTGTAGAGCACGCAGGCCTGCCCTGGCGCGACGCCGTATTCGGGCTCGGCGAAACGGATGACCGTCTCGGCGCCATCGCCCAGCGGCCCTTCCAGTGTGACCGGCACCGGCTTGGCGAGCGAGCGAACCTTGGCGGTGAGCGGCGCGCCTGTGGGCAGCGGGCCGATGCGGTTGGTTTCTCCGATCCGTGCGGCGCCCACCGCGAGCAGGCGGCGCGGGCCGACCAGGACCTGGCGGCCCGGCGCATCGATTCCGGTGACGTAGAGCGGTTCGGGCTGGCCGCCGATCTCGAGCCCGCGGCGCTGGCCCACGGTGTAGTGGATCACGCCGCGATGTTCGCCGAGCACCGCGCCGGTCTCGGCGTGGACGATCGCGCCCGGCGCCTCGCCCTCGGGGCGCACGCTGCGCACGATCTTGGCGTAGTCGCCATCGGGGACGAAGCAGATGTCCTGGCTGTCGGGCTTGTCGGCCACGCGCAGCCCGGCCGCTTCGGCGAGGCGGCGGGTCTCGGTCTTGGGCAGGCCGCCGAGCGGGAAGCGCAGGAAATCGAGCTGGGCCTCGGTTGTGCCGTAAAGGAAATAGCTCTGGTCGCGTGCGGGATCGGCGGCACGGTGCAGTTCGGAGCCGGCCGTCCCCTCGACCCGGCGCACGTAGTGGCCGGTGGCGAGGCAATCGGCGCCAAGGTCGCGCGCCATCTGCAACAGGTCGGTGAACTTGGGCCCCATGTTGCAGCGGATGCACGGGATCGGGGTGCGCCCGGCCAGATAGTCGTTGGCGAAACGCTCGACCACGTCCTCGCGGAACGCGCTCTCGTGGTCGAAGACGTAATGCGCGATGCCCAGCCGATCGGCCACCGCGCGCGCGTCACGGATGTCGTCGCCCGCGCAGCACGCGCCCTTGCGGCCGGTCGCCGCGCCATAGTCGTAGAGCTGGAGCGTGATGCCGATGGTCTCGGCTCCGGTCGCGGCGGCAAGCGCGGCGACGACCGAGGAATCGACCCCGCCCGACATGGCGACGACGATGCGCCGCGCCGAAAGCGGGGCGGGCAGCTGAAACAGTTCGGCGACGTCGAGACCGTCAAGCAGCGACGACGCGGGTACGGCGGTGCCGGTGAGGGCGCAACCGGTCGGGTTGGAATCGGGGGACATGGGAGGGCTCATACAGCGCCTTGCCGCCGATTCCTACCCGATCGGCGTAAGGCATGCCCGGTGGGCCCCGGTGGGCGTCGTCCCTGGCGGTTCGGGCGCGGCGGGGTTAACGCTTCGTTGACCACGATGTGGCAAGGCTTGGTGCATGACCTGTGTCCTTTCCCCGATCCCGGTGGCGCGCGCGCCGAGGGTGATGCGCTCCGCGCCCCGCGGGAGCGTCATGCCCGCCGCACGCGTGGCTCGGTTCGCCGCTGCCCGATTGCTGCGGCCCGGTCGCCTGGAAGCCTGGGGTATGGCGTGTCAAAATATTGAAAAGTTTTGCATTTCGGAACCGGAAAAAGGGCTGAAGCGACCCGTGGAATATCCTTATCAGGTTTCGTCAATTTCCATTAACCTTACTGGTTCAAGCAATCGCAAGTCAGCGCGGACCAAAATTGGGTCACCGTCGGCACCAGCAAAACCGGCGGGCGAGGGCTAAGATGATCGAAAACCAGAAAATCCGACCCGCGCAGGTAATCGGGCCACTGGGTGAGCCGTTGACGTTGGAGTCACTGCCGCCGGCCAATACCACGCGCTGGGTCGTGCGCCGCAAGGCCGAAGTCGTGGCCGCCGTCAATGGCGGCCTGCTGACGATCGACGAAGTATGCGAGCGCTACCAGCTCACGCTGGAAGAATTTGCGTCCTGGCAGCGCGCCGTGGACCGTTCGGGAATGCAGGGTCTGCGTGTGACGCGCATTCAACACTACCGGGATCTCTACGAGCGTCAGCAGAAGTACTGATTCCTCTCCCGGCTATCCCCGGAACGCCTGAAAAGCGGCGGCAGATCCCCCGGTCTGCCGCCGCTTTCGCGTTTGTAAGCGCCGCGAGGCAGTGAAGTCGTTGGTCGATCCCGGTAGCACGCGAAGCGAGAGCGCGTTGCTAGTCCTGGGGGCACCGTATATGGAAGTTGCCGGGATTGTAGGTCGTGATCCGGGCCGCATGGGTACTCCTGGGTACTGTGTGGATGCGACAGGGGCTTCGGCAATTGGTGCCGGTGACTTGCGACCATTGCGGTGACAGAATGAATTACACGAACAAGTTGGACAGGGCCCAGGACGCGGATGCAGCCGATGTGGCGGCTATCGCGGGCGATGCGCCCGTGGGGGTCTCGATGCGCGTGGTGTGGGGCGCGGTCGCCGCGACGTTCATCGTGATGATCGCGATCTGGTTCTACCTTCACGCCGGGCAGGGCGCCCAGGAGAGCGAGAAGGACGCCGCGCAAGTGCCCGTGGTGACCTTCGTCAAGCCTGGCCGGAGCAGCGTCGAAGGCACCGTGATGGCCACCGGCACGCTCGCCGCGCGCCGCGCGATGCCGGTCGGCTCGGTCGGCGAAGGGGGCGAAGTGCGCCGCGTGCTGGTCGAACCGGGCGACTGGGTGAAGGCCGGGCAGGTGCTCGCGGTGGTCGACAATTCGGTGCAGATCCAGCAGCAGGCGAGCCAGGCCGGACAAGTTCAGGCCGCACAGGCCAACGCCCGTCTGGCGCAGGCCAACCTCGATCGCGCGCTGCAGCTGGTCGATCGCGGGTTCATTTCCAAGGCCGACATCGACCAGCTCACCGCGACGCGCGATTCCGCGCTCGCCCAGGTCGAGATCGCGCGCGCCACGCTGCGCCAGCTCAAGGCGCAGGCCGCCCGGCTCAACATCGTCGCTCCGGCGGCGGGGCTCGTGCTCCAGCGCAGTGTCGAGGCCGGGCAGGTCGTCGGCGGCGGCTCGAGCGTGCTCTTCCGTATCGCCAAGGACGGCGAGATGGAGCTGCTCGCCAACCTCAGCGAGGATGATCTGGCGCGGGTGACGGTGGGCGCCGAGGCGCAGGTGACGCCGGTCGGCTCCAACGAATCGTTTACCGGGCACATCTGGCAGATCGCGCCGGTGATCGACCAGACCTCGCGCCAGGGCACCGCGCGCATCGCGCTCGCGTTCAACCCGGCGCTGCGTCCGGGCGGCTTTGCCAGCGCGACGCTCGACAGCGGCATGGTGGTGGCTCCGATGCTTCCCGAATCCGCGATCCAGAACGACGACAAGGGCAGCTACGTCTACGTCATCGACAAGAACAACCGCGTCCAGCGCCAGCCGGTCAAGACCGGGCTGGTCACCGCCAAGGGCATCGTCATCACCCAGGGGCTGAGCGGCAACGAGCGCGTCGTGCTGCGCGCGGGCGGCTTCCTCAATCCCAACGATCCGGTCAAGCCCAAGCGGGTCGACGACGGTCAGGCCTGAGCGGGACACACGCTGCCATGAGCTTCCGCAACATCTCGGCCTGGTCGATCCGCAATCCGATCATCCCGATCGTCTTCTTCATCGGGCTGATCGTGGCCGGTCTGGTCTCGTTCAACCGCATGAACGTCAACAACATGCCCGACGTCGATTTTCCGGGCGTGCTGGTGCGCATCAGCCAGCCGGGTGCGGCGCCGACCGAGATCGAGACCCAGATCACCCAGATCGTCGAGGGTGCGGTGCGCTCGATCAACGGGGTCGAGCAGATCGAATCCTCGGCCTCGGAAGGCAGTTCGACAACCTTCGTGCGCTTTGCCATCGGCACCGACGCCGACGTTGCGACCAACCAGGTCAAGAACGCGGTCGATCAGGTGCGCGGCCAGTTACCCGACGGCATTCTCGAACCCCAGATTTCCAAGGTCGAGGCGGGCGGCAGCGGGGAGCTGGCGGTCTTTGCGGTCAGCGCGGACGACATGACGATCGAACAGCTCAGCTGGTTCATCGACGATACCGTGTCGAAGAACCTGCTTTCGGTCGAGGGTCTGGCGTCGGTCGAACGCAACGGCGGCGTCGATCGCGAGATCCGCGTGGTGGTCGATCCTGACCGGATGATGGCGCTGGGCGCCACCGCGCGCGACGTCAACACCGTGCTGCGCCAGGTCAACACCGATGCCGCGGGCGGTTCGGCCGAAATCGCCGGATCGCGCCAGTCGGTGCGCGTGCTGGGCAACGCGGACAGCGCCTATGACTTGTCCAAGACCCGCATCAACCTGGGCAACGGGCGCCAGATCAAGCTGTCGGACATCGCGCATGTCTATGATGGCTATTCGGAGCGCACGCGCATCGCCAAGCTGCACGGGCGCGAGGTCGTCACCTTCAGCTTCTCGCGCGCGATCGGGGCTTCGGACGTCGCGGTTTACGACGCGGCGATGAAGAAGCTCGACGCGATTCGCAAGGCCAACCCCGAGATCCACTTCACCCAGCTCTATTCGCAGGTCACCTATACCCGCGACCAGTACAAGAGCTCGATGGAGATGCTGGTCGAAGGCGCGGTGCTGGCGATCGTGATCGTTTATCTGTTCCTGCGCGACTGGCGCGCGACCTTCATCGCCGCGATCGCGATCCCGCTTTCGGCGATCCCGACCTTCTGGTTCATGGATCTGATGGGCTTCACGCTCAACTTCCTCTCGCTCCTCGCACTCAGTCTGGTGGCAGGCGTGCTGGTCGATGACGCGATCGTCGAGATCGAGAACATCGTGCGCCATATGCGCATGGGTAAATCGGCCTACCAGGCCTCGATCGACGCGGCCGACGAGATTGGCCTGGCGGTCGTCGCGACGACCTTCTCGATCGTCGCGGTGTTCTTCCCGGTGGGCATGATGCCGGGCATTTCGGGCCAGTTCTTCAAGGCGTTCGGCCTGACGGTGGTCGTCGCGGTGCTGATCAGCCTGGCCGTCGCGCGCATGATCACGCCGATGGTCGCGGCCTATTTCCTCAAGTCGCACGGCCACGCCGAACATGGCGGCGGGCGGGTCATGGACCTTTACATGAAGCTGCTGGCCTGGACGCTCGACAGCCGCGAGGCGCTGCGCCGCAAGGCCCTGCTGGTGCGCCCGGCGCGTGGCTGGCCGCTGGCGATCCCGGCGGGCATCGTCTCGGTGCTCCTGCTGCTGGTCGTGCTGGTAGGCGCGCTGGCGGGGGCCATGGCGCTCTACATGGGCATCGAACCTGTCCTCAAGAAAGCCGGGCTGGGCGATGTAGCGATCGTGCCCGCCGCGGTCATCGCGCCTTTCGCGGTGCCGGTCCTGGTCTATGCGCTGGGCAAGGCGTTCCGCTTCGTGTTCGGCGCGCTGGGCCGGTTCGGCACCTGGTATCGCTACATCAGCGACCGTATCGCGGCGCGCATGCGCGACCACCGCTTCTACGCGTTCTGTGCCGGGCTTTACGCGCTCGTCGTGACCATCGCGCTGCTCGCCGGGCTGCCCCAGCAGTTCCAGCCGCCGACCAACGAGGACACCAGCCGCGTCAACATCGAGATGGTGCCCGGCACCACGCTCGAGCAGACCGAAGCCGTGGCCGACCGGGCAACCGCCATCCTGGAAAAGCAGCCCGAAGTCGAAATGGTCATGGAAGCCTCGCGCGAGGCCAAGGCGACGCTCTACGTCACGCTCAAGCCCGCCGCCGAGCGCAAGGCGACGAGCATCGAGTTCGAGCGCCGGCTGGCCCCGCAGCTCCAGACGATCGCCGACGCGCGGATCAGCTTTGCCACCCAGTCGGGCGGCTTTGGCAGCGGGCGCGACATTTCGGTGATGCTCTCGGGCAGCGATTCCAAGCTGCTCAACGAAACCGCGCAGACGCTGGCCGAGCAGATGCGCACCATTCCCGGCATCGTCGCGCCGCGCATCGCGGCCGACCTGCAGCGCCCCGAACTGGTCATCGTGCCCCGGCTCGACCTCGCCGCGCAGCTTGGTGTGACGACCAGCGCGCTGAGCCAGACGATCCGTATCGCGACGCTGGGCGAGATCGACCAGAACGCGGCCAAGTTCTCGCTCTCGGACCGTCAGGTGCCGATCCGCGTGGTGCTCGCGCGGACCTCGCGCCGGGACTTCTCGACGATCGAGAACCTGCCGGTGACGACCAATTCGGGCGGCACCGTGCCGCTCAAGCGGGTGGCCGAAATCCGCTTCGGCGCCGGACCGACCGAGATCGAACGCTATAACCAGGCGCGCCGCGTGTTCGTCGGCGCCGATCTCGGCCCCGGTCAGGTCAAGGGTCCGATCATGGAGAAGATCCAGAACCTGCCGATCATGAAGGACCTGCCGCTCGGTGTTTCGAACGCCCCCGTCGGCGAGGACCAGTGGCAGGCCGAGATGATCCAGAACTTCATCATCGCGGTGATCAGCGGGATTTTCCTCGTCTTCGCGGTGCTGGTGCTGCTCTACAAGCGGTTCGTCTCGCCGCTGGTCAACATGGCCTCGCTGCTGCTCGCCCCGCTCGGTGGCCTGCTCGCGCTGGCCTTCGTCGGCCAGCCGATCTCGATGCCGGTCTACATCGGCATCCTCATGCTGCTGGGCATCGTCGCCAAGAACTCGATCCTGCTGATCGATTTCGCGATCGAGGAAATGCACAAGGGGGTCGAGAAGGTCACCGCAATCATGGACGCCGGGCACAAGCGCGCGCAGCCGATCGTGATGACCACCGTGGCGATGACCGCGGGCATGGTGCCCACCGCGCTTTCGATCTCGGGCGACGGGGCGTTCCGCGCGCCGATGGGGCTGGTGGTGATCGGCGGGCTCGTGCTTTCGACGATGCTGACACTGGTAATTGTCCCCGCAGCCTTTAGCCTGGCCGATGGTTTCGAAAAGCGGATCGGGCCCAAGCTGCGCAAATCGCTGCTGACGTTCGAGCCGCACCACGCGCAGGAGGCAAGCGTCCCCCGGATGGGAGGCGGCGCGCTTCCCGCGGAATAAGGGCCCGGCGTGGCCCGGCGAGAGTGAGGGAAGGCGCGCATTGCCGCACGACACGGTGACGAGGACCAGCAAGCCCCAGGCCACTGCGGGTGCGCCCGTATCGATCGATCGGGCGCGGCGCATGCGGCTGTTCGCCACCGGCCTGCTGGTGACGATGGCCGTCGCGTTCCTCATACTGCACCACCTGCACACGCTCTTTCCCGCCTGGGCGACACCGCTGGGCTACGCGATCGCCTTTACCGAGGCGGCGATGGTCGGCGGGCTGGCCGACTGGTTCGCGGTGACCGCGCTGTTTCGCCGCCCGCTCGGCCTGCCGATACCGCACACCGCGATCATCCCTGTTAACAAGGACCGTATCGCGGATTCGATGGCGCGGTTCCTGCGCGACAATTTCCTCACCCCGCAGGTCGTCGCGCGGCGGCTCAAGGGGTTCAACCTTGCCGCGAGCGCGGGCGCGTTCCTGTCCGATCCGCGGCGCGGTGACCAGTCGCGCATGCGCGCGGGCGCGGCAAATCTCGTGGCCGATGCGCTCGAATCGCTCGATCCCGAGCAGCTGGGCGGCATGGTCAAGACCGGGCTCAGCCGCCAGCTGGCGAAGATCAACGCCGCCCCGCTGCTTGGCCAGATGCTCGAGAACGCGATCGCCGACCAGCGCCACTTGCCCGTGCTCGAGGCGCTGCTGCGCAAGATCGGCGAGGTGATCGAGGCCAACGAGCCGATGATCCGCGAGATGATCCACGCGCGCGCCAACGCGATCATGCGCTGGACCGGGCTCGACGAGCGGCTCGCCAGTGGTGTGCTCGACGGCGCCTATCGCCTGCTGGCCGAAATCATCGTCCAGCCCGACCATCCCTTGCGCGGCAAGGTCGACGAGGCGCTCACCGGGCTCGCGCGCGATTTGCGCACCGATCCCGAGGTGCAGGCGCGGGTCGAGCGGATCAAGGCCGAGCTGCTCGCCAATCCGGCGGTGGGGGCGTGGATCGATGCCATGTGGGAACGCTGGCGCGCCGCGATGCTCACCGCCATGCGCGATCCCCAGGCCGCCATGGCGGGATCGCTCGGCGCGACCTTGACGCAGAGCGTCGCGCAGCTGGGGGCGGCGCTGGGCGAAAACCCGCGTCTCCAGCTCATGGTCAACCGCTTTGCCCGCCGCACGCTGGTGGGGGTGTCCTCGCGCTATGGCGGGGAGATCGTGCGGCTGGTCTCCGAAACCGTGCGGCGCTGGGACGCCAAGACCGTATCCGACCGGATCGAGGGCGCCGTCGGGCGCGACTTGCAGTTCATCCGCATCAACGGCACGCTGGTGGGCGGCCTGTTCGGCCTTGCCATTCACACCGTGGAGCGCTTGCTTTGACCCCCTTCCTGACGAGCGAGCGTTTCGAGCTGTGGCGTCCGCAGGCCTCGGACCTGCCCGACCTCGTGCGCCTGCTCGAGCATCCCGAGATGACCCGGTTCCTCGGCCCGGCCAGCGCCGATGCCAAATCGCAGTTCGACCGGCTGATGCGCAACGCGGGCAGCTGGATGCTCCACGGCTATGGCATCTTCTACCTGCGTGAGCATGGCGGGGCTGAAATCCTCGCCTCGTGCGGGGTGTTTCATTCCTGGCGCGGCTTCGGCAAGGGGATGGACGATACCGCCGAGGCGGGCTGGATCGTGCGGCAGGACTGGTGGGGCAAGGGCGTTGCGCGCGAAGCGGTGGGCACGGCTCTGGCCTGGTTCGATGCGACCCACGCTCCCCGCCCGGTGCGCTGCATGATCGAGGAGGGCAACACCGCCTCCGAACGGGTTGCCGCCGCGCTCGGCTTCGTGCGTTACGACAGCCACACCGAGGAGGACGGCGCGCGCACCGTCCTCCATCTCTACGAACGCGCGAGCGCGCTCAGTTGAGCGTGAAGATCGTGGTCAGCGTCCAGTAGCTGGTCACGGGCGTCCCGTCGGCCTGCGTGGCGGGCTGGAAGGCGAATTTCGAGAGCGTCTTGCAGACCTGATCGTCAAAGGCCTTGTCGTTCTGTGAGAGCGGCACGCGGCAGCCGATCGGCTGGCCCTGCGCGTCCACGGTGACCACCGCGTTGACGCGGCCCTGCTTGCCCATTTGGGCGGCGCCCAGCGGGTAGACGGCCTGCATCGCGCGGACCAGCTTCTCCCGGTCGATCGGATGGGCGCGGGAAACCACTTTGGCCTGTACCGCCGGATCGATGCCCCACTTGGTGAGCAGGCTGGTCGAGCATTCGCGCAGCGCCGCCAGCGGCTTGGTGAGCGGGCCGGTGTCCAGCTGGAACGCGCGCGCGCCCAGCTTGATCGCAAGGCCGGTCACGTCGCTTGCCACCGGGATGACGCTGTCGGCAGTGTCCGGGGTGTTGTCTTCACGGGCCTCGCTCTGGAGCCGGCTGGCAAGCGCGATCGCCTCGCGCAGGTCGTTGGCGATTCTGACCGAGAACAGGATCGTGCGTTCGCCGCTGTCCATCCGGCCGAGCTGGGCGTGCGCCTGCGATTCCGGGCCGGGCAGGAAGGCAAGCGCGATCGTGCCCTTGGACGGGTCGAAGCTGACCTGTCGGCCGATGAGCTGAACCTGATAGCCGGATTCGGGCGTGAAGGTCAGGAAGCGCAGCGTGAGCAGGTCCTTGTCCTTGCCGTAAGTCTGCTGGAGCAGGCAGAAATTGTCACCCCAGTGGACGTGCCAGGGGGAGCTGGGAGGCAGTTCGTGGATCTTGGGTGCGGCCTGTACGGTTGTCGGAAGTACCAGCAGTAGAGCAAGCAGCCCGCGCACTATGGCCGCCGCGATAGTCGATCGTGTCATGTGTGTCCCCTGTAATGCCACGAAGAATATCACGGTATTACAACGCGCAATATGAAAAATGACCAACTATCGAAGCAAATGGGCCAGCGCGTGCACGCAAAAGGCCCCGGAGATGGCGATCCCCGGGGCCTTGCGATGGTTTTCAGGACGGTGCGGGTCGCGCGCCGTCCGGGGACCGGCGGTTCAGAGCTTGCCGGTCAGTTCCGGCACGGCATCGAACAGATCGGCGACGAGGCCGATGTCGGCGACCTGGAAGATCGGCGCGTCCTCGTCCTTGTTGATGGCGATGATGGTCTTGGAGTCCTTCATGCCCGCCAGGTGCTGGATCGCGCCGGAGATGCCGACCGCGATGTAGACTTCGGGGGCCACGATCTTGCCGGTCTGGCCGACCTGGTAGTCGTTGGGCACGTAGCCCGCGTCCACCGCGGCGCGGCTGGCGCCGACCGCGGCACCGAGCTTGTCGGCAAGCGGCAGGATGGTCGCCTCGAAGGTTTCCGCATCCTTGAGCGCGCGGCCGCCCGAGACGATGACCTTGGCACTGGTCAGTTCGGGGCGTTCCGAAGTGGCGATTTCGGCGCCCACGAAGCTGGAGAGGCCCGCATCGCCCGCGCCCGCGACGGCTTCGAGTGATGCCGAACCGCCGGTGGCCTCGGCCTTGTCGAAGGCGGTGGTGCGCACGGTGATGACCAGCTTGGCGTCGCTCGATTCGACGGTGGCGATCGCGTTGCCCGCGTAGATCGGGCGGGTGAAGGTCTTTTCGCCCTCGACCGAGAGGATGTCGGAGACCTGCATCACGTCGAGCAGCGCGGCGACGCGCGGCGCGACGTTCTTGCCCGTGGTCGTCGCGGGAGCGAGGAACGCGTCGTGATCGGCCATGAGACCGACGATCAGCGGCGCGACGTTTTCGGCCAGGGCATGGGCGTAGGCGGCATCGTCGGCGAGGTGCACTTTGGCAACACCGGCGATCTGCGCCGCGGCCTCGGCGACGGCGGCGCAGCCCGCGCCCGCGACGAGGAGGTGGACGTCACCCAGCTTGGCAGCCGCGGTGACGGTGTGGAGCGTGGCGTCCTTGACGGCCGCGTTGTCGTGTTCGACCCAAACAAGCGTCTTCATGTCAGAATCCTTTACCCGGATAGCGCGTGAGCTTGCGCTCAGGCGACACCCAGTTCCTTGAGCTTGGCAACGAGCGCATCCACGCTCTCGACCTTGATCCCGGCGCTGCGCACGGGCGGTTCGGCGACCGTGAGCGTCTTGAGACGCGGCGCGATGTCGACCCCGTAGTCGGCCGGGCTCTTGGTATCGAGCGGCTTCTTCTTGGCCTTGATGATGTTGGGCAGCGAGGCGTAGCGCGGCTCGTTGAGACGAAGGTCGGTGGTGACGATCGCGGGCAGGGCCAGCTTGACCGTCTCGAGACCGCCATCGACTTCGCGGGTGACGGCAACGGCGTCCCCTTCGATCACGACCTTGCTGGCGAACGTGCCCTGGGGGCGGCCGAGCAGCGCGGCGAGCATCTGGCCGGTCTGGTTCGAATCGTCGTCGATCGCCTGCTTGCCCAGGATCACGAGACCGGGGTTCTCTTCGGCGACGATGGCTTTCAGGATCTTGGCCACGGCGAGCGGCTCGACCTCTTCGTCGGTCTGCACCAGGATCGCGCGATCGGCGCCCATGGCCATCGCGGTGCGCAGCGTGTCGGCGGCCTTGGCCGGCCCGACCGAAACCGCGACGACTTCCTCGGCGCTGCCCGCTTCCTTGATCTTGAGCGCTTCCTCGACGGCGATCTCGTCGAACGGGTTCATGCTCATCTTGACGTTGGCCAGGTCCACGCCCGTACCGTCCGCCTTGACCCGCGGCTTAACGTTGTAGTCGATCACCCGCTTCACGGGGACGAGGATTTTCATGAGAATGGGTCCTCTCAAAACTCAGCAGCCTGGTATTTAGCCAAGCGATTAAATTGCGCGGGAACTGCCATCGCGTCCCGCACGCGCGGCGTCAACCCCCGCAATTGTTCCCGCGCCGCAAGCTGGGCTTTAGGTGGCGGGGGAGGGCGCCGTCCGGGCGCAACGCACGGGGTCTGCGCCCGGCTCCCGAAGGGAAACCGGGGGCGCAAACGAAATGGCGCGCGAAGGGCTGTCCCTTCGCGCGCCATTTGGAACGGGCGCGATCGGGGCGTGCCGCCCCGATCGCGCCCGTTCCACATGGCGCGCGAAGGGCTGTCCCGTCGCGCGCCATTTGGAACGGGCGCGAACGGGGCGTGCCGCCCCGATCGCGCAAACCGGTTCGGTGCGATCAGGCCGCCGCGACTTCCGCGACGATCTTCTTGGCCGCATCGCCCAGGTCGTTGGCGGGGACGATCGGCAGGCCCGAGTTGGCCAGGATGTCCTTGCCCTGCTGGACGTTGGTGCCTTCGAGGCGAACCACGAGCGGCACGCCCAGGTTCACTTCCTTGGCCGCCGCCACGATGCCCTCGGCAATGACGTCGCACTTCATGATGCCGCCGAAGATGTTCACGAGGATGCCCTTCACGTTGGGGTCCTTGAGAATGATCTTGAACGCCGCGGTCACCTTCTCGGTGGTGGCGCCGCCGCCCACGTCGAGGAAGTTGGCGGGGAACGAGCCGTTGAGCTTGATGATGTCCATGGTCGCCATGGCCAGGCCCGCGCCGTTCACCATGCAGCCGATGTCGCCATCGAGCTTGATGTAGGCCAGGTCATACTTCGAGGCTTCGATCTCGGCCGGGTCTTCCTCGGTCTCGTCGCGCAGCGCGAAGACGTCGGGGTGGCGATAGAGCGCGTTCGAATCGAAGCTCATCTTGGTGTCGAGGACGAGCAGCTGGCCGTCCTTGCTTTCGACCAGCGGGTTGATCTCGAGCATGTCGCAGTCGAGGTCCATGAAGGCCTCGTAGATCTGCTTGGCGATCTTCTGCGCCTGCTTGTTGAGATCGCCGGACAGCTTGAGGCCGAACGCCACCGCGCGGCCGTGGTGGGGCTGGAAGCCTTCCGCCGGGTCGATGGTGATGGTGGTGATCTTCTCGGGAGTCGAATGGGCGACTTCCTCGATGTCCATGCCACCCTCGGTCGAGGCGATCATCGCGACGCGGCCCGAAGCGCGGTCGACGAGCATCGAGAAGTAGTATTCCTTGGCGATGTCGACGCCGTCGGTCACGTAGAGGCGGTTGACCTGCTTGCCAGCGTCACCCGTCTGGATCGTGACGAGCGTGTTGCCGAGCATTTCCTTTGCGAAAGCCTCAACTTCCTCGATCGACTTGGCGAGACGGACACCGCCCTTGGCGTCGGGGCCGAGTTCCTTGAACTTGCCCTTGCCGCGGCCGCCGGCGTGGATCTGCGCCTTCACGACGTAGAGCGGCCCGGGCAGCTGCTTGGCCGCAGCGACGGCCTCTTCGACGGTGAGCGCGGCGATGCCGGCGGGAATTCCCACGCCGTACTTCGCAAGCAGTTCCTTGGCCTGATATTCGTGAATGTTCATCGGTCAGTCGCTTTCTGCTGGAGTTTCCTCGAGGGAGGCGCGAATGGTGATTTTTGCAACGCCGCCTAAGCATATCCCTGCGCGCTTGAAAAGGCCTCAGAGGCTCTGCATGACGTCTGAAATCGACAACTCGACCCCTTCGGACACAGATTTTGAAACTCTTTTGGACTAATGCGAAGCATTATCAAAAATATCCTGCCGATGGCGCTCTCCGCCGCCCGGCAGGCGGTTCGAATCCGGCGACGGATCGCCTTGCACGCAGCGGTGCCGGGCATCGGGTGAACGGGGGGGCGGCATGATCGATCGGGACCGACTCGAGGCGATCGTGCGTGAGGCCGGGCGCATCGCGCTGGCCGAATGGCCCGGTGACGGGCACGCGTTGGCGCATTGGGAAAAGGTGCCGGGAAGTCCGGTGAGCGCGGCCGATCTGGCGGTCGATGCCTATCTCAAGCGCGAACTGGCCGCGCTTCTTCCGGCGGCGGGGTGGCTGAGCGAGGAGACCGTCGACAATCCGCGCCGCTGCGCGCGCGATCTGGTCTGGCTGGTCGATCCGATCGACGGCACGCGCGACTATATCGGCGGGCGCACCGGCTGGGCGGTCTCGGTGGCGCTGGTGAACACGCACCGGCCGCTGCTGGGCTATCTCTTCGCCCCGGCGCGCCGCCGCGCGCAAGGGGGCGAGATGTGGGTGGCCGAACTGGGGCGCGGAGCGACCCGAAACGGGGAGCGTCTTGTCGCCAGCCAGCGGCCCCGGTTGGCCGGTGCGCGGGTTCCCACGCGCTGGCTGGCCGACGAAGATGCGGACCTCACGATGATCGAGCAGCCCAATTCGATCGCGCTGCGCATGGCTATGGTGGCGGCGGACGAGGCGGACCTTCTGGCGACGCTGCGCTGGGGGTTCGAATGGGACATCGCGGCGGCCGGGCTGATCGCGCACGAGGCCGGGGCGGCGGTGACCGATGCCTTCGGCAAGCCGCTCAACTACAACAAGATCGATCCGCGCGCGTTCGGCGTGCTGTGCTGTTCGAGCGCGATGCACGCCGAAGCGGTGGCCCGCCTGGCCGAGCGCGCGCGGCGCCACTGCGCCTGATACCAAGGGGCGATGCGCCTGACCTGCCGCGCCTTGGTGTAAGGTCGGTAAACGGCGTTCCGATCAGGGGCGGCTGGCCGATCAGGGGCGGTTGGCCGATCAGGGGCGGGTAGCCCATGCAGCGGCTGCTGCGGCATGGGCTACTGCCGATGAACTTTGCCGATCGAACTTCCCCGCCCGGCGATCAGGCCTCTGCTGGGGCATCCGTCCGGGCGATGGTGGCCGGGCCTTCGGTAGGGGTGTCGGACGGCGCGCTGCGTGCGGCGCGCCACAAGTCGCGCATCGCGCGAAGGCCCGCGACGTCTCCGCTGGTAACCGTGCCCGCTTCGACCGGTGAGGGCGAGCGCGGGGCAAGCTGTGGGAAGCCCGAGCGGCCCGCGCCATCGGCTGGCGCGGCATGGCCGCGCGCGACCGACAGCAGTGTCGCCTTCATTTCCTCCGAACTGCATGGCCAGGGCAGATAAGCGCCCGCGCCCTTGAGCAAGGCGGCCGAGCGGCGCTCCGGGCTGGCTTCGGCGGAAAAGGCCACGAAGGGCAGGTCCTTGTGGTGCATGCGCATCAGCCGGCACAGCGACTCGACGCCGCCACCAGCATCCTCGATCAGCAGCACGGCGTTCTTGGGCCAGCATTGCGTCAGTTCGGAATAATGTTCGAGGGGAATCACATAAGATGCCATGTTGGTCAGGGCATGGGCGATGCCTGCACGCCGATGGATGTCGCTATCAATGAGAATTACTTCAGTGCGTTCCACGTTTACCTCCACTCATATCTCTCACTTGTGTCGCACTGTCAAAGATCACCATGGATAGATTTCATAAATACTGCTGTGTACAGATAATGAAATGCTCTGAAGGCCTAGGGATAAGTTCTATAAGTATAGATACTTAGCTGATTGATTCGTGGTGTTACTGTGGGGACTTGGGAAAGGGGGCGGTCTTGAGCCGGGTGCAACTGTCCGGCGATGTGTAAACGGCGGAAAAGTCCAAAACATGCAAATTATGCAAACATGGTCGCTGTTTCGTCATTTGCGCGCAACCCGCCTGCAGCCTAGATCGAACGGGCCTTTCAGGCATCCTCTCCCAAATGAACTAAAACGGCCGGTCCCTTGGACCGGCCATTTTTTTTGCCTGTTGCGCATGAGGGGGGGCGAGAAGGGCGCTCATGGCATCCGCCAACCGCCGTTTCGGGCGCGCACGAAAAAGGGCGCCCGACATCCACCGAGCGCCCTGGTTCGTTGCCGCGCGGCGGGGTTACTTCGCGCGCTGGGCTTCCTCGGTGGTGACCGGGGTGATCTTGATCTCGACGCGGCGGTTGAGCGCGCGGCCTTCGGGGGTGGTGTTGTCGGCGACGGGGTAGTTCTCGCCCATGCCCTGGGTCTGGATGCGCGCCGAGGCGACACCGCGGCTGGTGAGGTAGCGCGCGACCGAGTCCGCGCGGCGCTTCGAAAGATCCATGTTGTACGCGGCCGATCCGGTCGAATCGGTGTGGCCGTACACGTCGACGAGGCTGTTGGGGTACTGCACCATCGATTGCGCGACCTTGTCGAGCGAGGCCTGGAACGAGGGGCTGATCGCGGTCGAATCGACCGCGAACGTCACGTCGGGCAGGTTGACGAGGATGCCGTCGCCTTCCTGGGTCACGTCGATGCCCGAGCCCGCAGTCTGTTCCTTGAGTTCCTTGATCTGCTTGTCCATCTGGTAGCCGACCACGCCGCCCGCCACGCCGCCGATGCCCGCGCCCACGATGCGCGCGGTGCGCCCGCCGATCACGCTGCCCAGCAGATAGCCCAGGCCCGCCCCGCCCACGCCGCCGATCGCGGTGCGCGAAACCTTCTTCTCGCCGGTGTTGGGATCGGTCACGCAGGCCGAAAGAGTTACGAGCGAGAGTGCTGCCGCTGCACCCACGATCACACGCGATGTCTTCATGATAATGCCCTTCCTATCTCCGCAAGCATTCGTCCAGACTGTGCTTTTGTACGCATTAACGCTGTATGTCTGTTCGCCTCGAACGATTGCGGCCGGGCAATGTTCCCTTTGGCGGCGGGCGTGTTTCGATAAAGGTTCGGGCCGTTTTTGTCGGCGGATTGCGCCGCGATGCAACCAAGTGCTTCGCGAAGCGGTCGAACTCTGCTAGCGCACGGGCATTGTGACGCCTTTTCCCTGGACCGACCTTTTCGTCATCGTTGGGCTCATCCTGCTCAATGGATTGTTTGCCCTGTCCGAACTCGCGATCGTTTCGGCCCGGGTTGCCCGGCTGCAAGTGAGCGCCGACAAGGGCAACAAGGCGGCGCGTACCGCGATCGCGCTGACGCAGGATCCGGGCAAGTTCCTGTCCACCGTGCAGATCGGCATCACGCTCATCGGTATCGTCGCGGGCGCCTATTCGGGCGCGAGCCTGGGCGGGCCGGTGGGCGAGCGGCTGATCGCGCTGGGCTTACCGGCGCACTATGCCGATCAGGCCGGTTTCGCGCTGGTCATCATCGCCACGACTTACGCCAGCCTGGTGGTGGGCGAACTGGTGCCCAAGCAGCTGGCGCTGCGCGCGGCGGAGCCGGTGGCGATGGTCATGGCGTTGCCGATGGCCTGGATGGCGCGGATCATGGCGCCTTTCGTGTGGCTGCTCGACCGTTCCTCGGGCGTGATCCTGCGATTGTTCTCGATCCGCGGCGGCGGGCAGGAGCGGCTGACCTCCGAAGAGCTTCAGATGATCTTCGCCGAAGCCACCCGCTCGGGCGTGATCGAGGAGGAGGAGCGTGCGATGATGACCGGGGTCATGCGCCTTGCCGAACGGCCCGTGCGCGAGCTGATGACCCCGCGCAACCAGATGGACTGGATCGAGGTCGATGCGGACGCGGCGACGCTGCGCGCCAAGATCGAAAGTTCACCGCATTCGCTGCTGCCCGTCGCCGGCGAGGACGAGCGCGACACCATCGTGGGCGTGCTCAAGGTGCGCGACGCGCTCGCCGCGATGCTGGCGGGCGAGACGGTGAGCATCGCGGCGATGATGCGCAAGGCCGAGGTCATTCCCGACCAGCTCGACGCGATGGACGCGCTGCGCAAGCTGCAGACCGCCGAAGTGGCGATGGCTTTCGTCCATGACGAGTACGGCCATCTCGAAGGCCTGGTTACCCCCTCCGACGTGCTCGAGGCGCTGGCAGGCAATTTCGTGAGCCATCAGGACGAGGGCGACGAGCCGATGGTGGTCGAGCGCGAGGACGGCTCGATGCTGGTCTCGGGCGCGATGCCCGCCGATGCGCTGGCCGACCGGCTGGCGATTACGCTGCCCGACGACCGCGAATTCGCGACTGCCGCCGGTTTCGTGCTGGCGGTGCTCAAGAAGGTCCCGCGCGAGGGCGAGCACTTCACCGAGCAGGGCTGGCGCTTCGAGGTGATCGACATGGATGGCCTCAAGATCGACAAGATCCTGGTCGAGCGCGAGGCGGGCGAAACGAGCGGCGACGGCGTGGTCGGCGAAGCCTAGAGGTTCGATTCTGACATTTGAGACCCTATCGGATAGGGCGCGCTCAAATGTCAGAATTTCTGCGAACCGTTAGACTGCGTGGACAAATTTGAGGGTGATCGGAACGACTGAATCGGGTGGAGAGCGGCCGCGCGGGAGCGTAAAAGAAAAGGGAAGATGTCCCGGGGGATGATCCCCCGGACCCTCGAAATGTCGATGTTTGGGCACGCCCCATCCGTCCGGAACGATTGGCGCCGCAGGCTCTAGAATGTCTCCCGACGAACCCGAGCGCAACGTTTAGGTGAAGCGCACCGCCTCCAGTCGGGGTGCAGGGGGCAATGGCCCCCTGCTTCAACCCCTTCCTTCTTCGTCTGCCATGGGGCGAGACCGGACGGATGAATTTGTCGACGCCACCTAGCACTCATTTTTGATTCTAGCGAATTTTGAAGCGATTGCATTCGAACGACCGCTCCAGGCGGCAGACGAAAAGGGCCGGATGTGATCGTCACATCCGGCCCTTTTCGTCTGCCGTATTCGGATCAGGCGGCGATCAGTGTCCGCCGATCGCGATCTGCGCGTCGCGGCCGTCGCCTTCGGGGGCGGCGAGGATCGCGCGGGTCACTTCGCCCTTGGCGACGGTGTAGGTCTTGGGATCGCCGACGTCCGAGCGGATGCCCGCATCGGCGGTGCCAGCCATCGCGATGGCCTTGGTTTCCACGTCGCTACGGGCCTGCGGGCCGCCGAACAGCGCGTCGAGCGTCTTCTGCTCCATGGCCCCGTCCGAGGGACGCGGCTGGCCCTGCTTGGGCGGCTGGAGCGCGAATTCGGGCGGAACGATCAGCGGCGACTGGCGCTGCACGGCGAATTCGTCGGGACGGTCACGGTTGAACAGGCCGACGCTGCCGCAAGCCGACAGCATGACCGCGCCGCTCGTGACAAGGATCAGGGCACCGGTTTTCTTAACGAACATCAAATCAACTCTCCGGAGCGGGGCTTGCTGTGGTTTCGGGCTTGTCGCGCGAAAGCAGGGAACGGGCAAGGATAATCAGGACGCCGAGCGTTATAGCCGCATCGGCGAGGTTGAAAACGAGGAAAGGCCGCCACTCACCAAAATGGAGATCGGCATAATCAACGACATAGCCGAAGTTTATGCGGTCACGGATGTTGCCGATCGCGCCGCCCAGGACGAACCCCAGTGCGGCGATTTCGAGCATCTTGCGCTCACGCAGCATCCACACGAAGACGAACAGCGCAATCGCCCCGGTCATCGCCACCAGTGCCAGGCGTCCCTCGGCCGAACCGGCGGTGAACATGCCCAGCGACACGCCGAAATTCTGCGTGAAGCGCAGCGCGAAGATCGGCACGATCTCCTTCACGTCGCCGACCCGGTCGAGTCCGAGCGGGCCGGTCACCCAGGCCTTCACGGCCTGGTCGATCAGGAACACCAGAGCAGCAACCAGCAGACCCAGCAGGCGTTTGCGGGTCAGGCTCACGCCGCGCTCTCCGCGGCGATCGCCTCGTCGCAGCGCGCGCACAGCGCGCCGTCTTCCGAAACCTCGGGCAAGTGGCGCCAGCAACGGCCGCACTTGTGGTGGTTGGTTTTGACGACGCTCACGCTCTCGCCTTGCCCGCGCGAAACTGTCGCGGTGATGAACAGCGCGGCGAGGTCCGCATCGCTGAAGCCTTCGGGCACCGCGTCTGCGGGCACGGTCACTTCGGCCTCGAGGCTCGAGCGCACGGTCTTTTCACGGCGCAGCGGCTCGATCGCCTCGGTCACCTTGACGCGCAGCGCGCGCAGCGCGTCCCAGCGCTGGGTGTCGGCCTCAACCTCGGGGACTTCGGGCCATTCGAGCAGATGCACGCTTCCTGCATCGGGGTAGCGCGCGCCCCACACTTCCTCGGCGGTGAACACGGTGACCGGCGCGGCGTAGCGCACCAGCGCGTGGAACAGCGTATCGAGCACGGTGCGGTAGGCGCGCCGGCTCGCGTCCGCCGGATCGTCGCAGTAGAGACGGTCCTTGCGGATGTCGAAGAAGAAGGCCGAGAGGTCCTCGTTGCAGAAGTCGAGCAGACGCCGCACGTAGGTGTTGAAGTCGAAGTCGGCGACGGCCTTCCTCATGTCCGCATCGAGCGCGCCGAGCAGCGCCAGCATGTAGCGTTCGAGTTCGGGCATCTGTTCGGGCGCCACGCGTTCGTCCTCGGAAAAGTCCGAAAGCGCGCCGAGCAGGTAGCGGAAGGTGTTGCGCAGGCGGCGGTACTGGTCGCCCACGCCCTTGAGGATTTCATCGCCGATGCGGTGATCCTCGGTGAAGTCGACCGAAAGCGCCCAGAGGCGGATGATGTCCGCGCCGTTGGTCTCCATGACCTTGAGCGGGCTGATCGTGTTGCCGAGCGACTTCGACATCTTGAGGCCCTTGGCGTCCATCGTGAAGCCGTGGGTCAGCACGGCCTTGTAGGGCGCCTGACCGCGCGTGGCGCAGGCTTCGAGCAGCGAGGACTGGAACCAGCCGCGATGCTGGTCCGAGCCTTCGAGGTAGAGGTCGGCGTGCGGGCCCTTGTAGCCTTCGGGGCGCAGCAGTTCGGGCCACTTGCCCGATTCGAGCACGAAGGCGTGGGTCGAACCCGAATCGAACCACACGTCGAGAATGTCGGTGATGCGCTCGTAATCCTCGGCGAGGTAGTCGTTGCCGAGGTATTCCTGCGCGCGTTCGTCCGACCAGGCATCGACGCCCTTTTCGCGGATCGCGGCGATGATGCGCGCGTTGACCGCTTCGTCGACGAGGTATTCGCCGCTCTTGCGATCGACGAACAGCGTGATCGGCACGCCCCAGGCGCGCTGGCGCGAGAGCACCCAGTCGGGACGGCCATGGACCATCGCACCGATGCGGTTGCGGCCCTTGGCGGGCACGAAACGGGTGTGGGCGAGCGCCATTTCGGCGGTTTCGCGCAGCGTCATGCCCTGCGGCATGCCCGACTTGGAGGCGGGCTTGTCCATCGGCACGAACCACTGCGGGGTGCAGCGGTAGATGACCTTGGCCTTCGAACGCCACGAGTGCGGGTAGGAGTGCGCGTAGTCGGCGCTTGCCGCGAGCAGGCCGCCAACCGCGGCAAGATCGGTGCAGATCGGGCCGTCGGGCGCGGTGAACTTGGGGTTGATGACCGATCCCTGGCCGCCCAGCCAGGGCCAGTCCTCGCGGTAGCGGCCATCGGCCTCGACCACGAATTTGGGGTTGATGCCGTGCGCCTTGCACAGCTCGAAGTCGTCCTCGCCGTGGTCGGGGGCCATGTGGACGAGGCCGGTGCCCGAGTCGGTGGTGACGAAATCGCCGGCCAGCATCGGGCGCAGTTCGGCGTAGAAGCCGCCCAGGTGATGCATCGGGTGGCGCACCTTGGTGCCTTCGAGCCCGGCGCCCTTCATGAAGAAGTGCAGGTCGTGCGTTTCATGGCCCAGGCGCTTGACGAAGGCATCGACGAGCGGTTCGGCGATCAGGTAGCGCCGGCCATCGGCCTCGATCAGGTGGTAGTCGATGTGCGGGCCGTAGGCGAGCGCCTGGTTGACCGGGATCGTCCAGGGCGTGGTGGTCCAGATCACCGCATAGGCACCGACAAGGTCGGGGTCCTGCGATTCGACGATCTCGAAGGCGACGTCGATCTGGGTCGAGACCACATCCTCGTACTCGACTTCGGCTTCGGCCAGCGCGGTCTTCTCGACCGGCGACCACATCACCGGCTTGGCGCCGCGGTAGAGCATGTCGCTCTGCGCGAACTTGAGCAGTTCGGTGACGATCGTCGCTTCGGCGTCGAAGTCCATCGTCAGGTAGGGCTTGTCCCAGTTGCCGCCAACGCCCAGGCGCTTCAACTGCTCGCGCTGGGTGTCGACCCAGTGGCGGGCGTAGGCGCGGCATTCGGCGCGGAATTCCTCAGCGGGAACTTCGTCCTTGTTCTTCTTGAGCTTGCGGTACTGTTCTTCGACCTTCCACTCGATCGGGAGGCCGTGGCAGTCCCAGCCCGGAACATAGGGCGCGTCCTTGCCCAGCAGCGTCTGCGTGCGCACCACCATGTCCTTGAGGATGTGGTTGAGCGCGTGGCCGATGTGCATGTCGCCGTTGGCGTAGGGCGGGCCATCGTGCAGGATGAACTTCTCGCGTCCTTCGCGCGCGGCGCGGATCTGGTCGTAAATTCGCTCGTCCTGCCAGCGTGCGAGAATGCCGGGCTCCTTCTGGGGGAGTCCTGCCTTCATGGGGAAGTCGGTCTTCGGAAGGAAGACGGTGTCCTTGTAATCGCGCTGTTCAGTCATGACCGGCCGCCACTAGAGCAAATGCGCGGGTCTTGGAAGAGAGAGAAGCGTCCGCTTTTGCGGTGAGCGCGCTTTTAGAGCACGCTCGCCAGCAGTTCGCGGGCCTTTTCACAGTCGCGCCCGATCTGCACCATCATCTCCTCGATCGAGGCGAACTTGGCCTCGGGGCGCAGGAAGTGGTGGAAGGCGACCTCGATCTGGAGCCCGTACATATCTTCCGAGACGTCGAAGAAATGCGGCTCGAGCAGCTCCTTGGGCGGCTGGATGGTGGGCCGGATGCCCAGGTTCGCCGCGCCGGCAAAGCGCCGTCCGTCGGGGAAATGGCCGATCACCGCGTAGATGCCGTAGTGCGGGCGCAAGTAGTGCGCCATGTCCAGGTTGGCAGTGGGAAAGCCCATCGTGCGGCCGAACTTGTTGCCGTGCTGGACGATCCCGCGCACCGCGAAGGGGCGGGTGAGCAGGCGCGCGGCGCCCTCGCAATCGCCCGCGATCAGCGCCTCGCGCACGCGGCTGGAGGAAATCGTGCCGAACTGGTCGTGCACCGGGGCGACGGTGCGGTTGGTCATGCCGAAGCGCGCGCCGACCTCGCCGAGCACCTGCGGGTTGCCGCCGCGGCCCTTGCCGAACGTGAAATCCTCGCCGGTGACCACGCCCGCCACGCCGAGCTGGCGCACCAGCACCTGCTCGATCCAGACCTCGGCGGTCATGCTGGCCATCAGCCGGTCGAAGTGGAGCACCAGCATCGCATCGGCCCCGGCCGCGCCGAACAGCTCCTGGCGCTGGTCGAGCGTGGTCAGCCGGAAGGGCGCCGCGTCGGGCTTGAACAGGCGCACCGGATGCGGATCGAAGGTGGCGACGATGACCGGGCGGCCTTCGCTGCGCGCCCAGCGGATCGCTTCGCCGACCACCGCCTGGTGGCCCTGGTGAAAACCATCGAAGTTGCCCAGCGCGACAATCGCGCCCTGGAGCGAATCGGGAACGGGGAGGCGGTTGTCGAGGCGTATCATGTCGGGCGGCTATAGGGCTCGCTGAAGGGTCACGAAAGCGTGCGGAGGAAATTCGCCCTCTTGCGGATGTTCCTCGCGCGCGGTTTCGCGCCAGGTGGCATCCACGATCGGGAAGCTTGTGTCGCCCGCGTACTCGCGGTGAATCTCGGTCAGTTCGAGCCGATCGGCGAGGCTGAGGAACTGGGCGTAGACCTGCGCGCCGCCGATCACCGCGACCTCGCCCGGACCGGCCGCGGCCAGCGCCGCTTCGCACGAATGCACCACTTCGGCGCCATTCGCCTGCCAGGCAGCGTCGCGCGTGAGCACGATGTGGCGACGGCCGGGCAGCGGCGCGGGAAAGCTCTCGAAGGTCTTGCGGCCCATGATCATCGGCTTGCCCATGGTCATCGCCTTGAAGCGCCTCAGGTCGGCGGGCAGGCGCCAGGGCAGCTGCTCGTCCTTGCCGATGACGCCGTTCGCGGCGCGCGCGGCGATGAGGAAGATGTGCTGGTCCATGTCCGGTTCGCTTGCCCTGTTAGCCTGCCCTGTTAGCTTGCCGCGCCGCGCTCAGTCGTCGAACGCGAGGCGGGTGACGTGGCCCATCTTGCGGCCCGCACGCGCCTCGCCCTTGCCGTAGAGGTGCAGCCGGTTGGCCGGGTCTTTGAGAATCTCGGCCCAGTCGTTGGCGTCCTCGCCGATGAGGTTGCGCATTTCGACCGCGTCGGCGGCGAGCGCGGGGCTGCCCAGCGGCAGGCCGCAGATCGCGCGAATGTGGTTTTCGAACTGGCAGGTGACCGCGCCCTCGATCGTCCAGTGGCCCGAGTTGTGGACGCGCGGCGCCATCTCGTTGAACACCGGGCCAGCCTCGGTGGCGAAGAATTCGAGGGTGAGGACACCCACGTAGTCGAGCGCTTCGGCGACCTTGGCCGCCAGCGCGCGCGCGGCGGGAACCTGCGCTTCGATCGCGGCGGGTGCGGGCGCGGCGCTGATGTCGAGGATGCCGTTCTTGTGGCGGTTGTGGGGCGAATCGTAATAGACGATCGCGCCGTCCGCGCCGCGGCACGCGATGACCGAGAATTCGGCGGAGAAGTGGACGAAGCCTTCGTAGATCAGCGGCTGGTCGGGCAGGTCGAGGTCGTCCGCGTCCGCGGGCGTCATGATCCGCCACTGGCCCTTGCCGTCATAGCCGTCGCGCCGGGTCTTGAGGATACCCGGCGTGCCGATGGTGGCGATCGCGCGGCGCAGGTCCTCGCGCGAATCGACCGGCGCGAAGGGGGCGGGCGTACCGCCAAGGCCCGTCACGAAGGTCTTTTCGGTAAGGCGGTCCTGTGCCGTTTCGAGCGCGCGCGGGTGCGGCAGCACCGGCACCGCGCCAAGCGCGGTGAGAGGGGCGACGGGCACGTTCTCGAACTCGTAGGTCACGACCGCGCAGTTCGCGGCGAAGGCGGACAGCCCGGCGGCGTAATCGTATTCGGCGCGGGTTGCCGCCGCGCTCACCTCGGCGGCTACCGAATCGGCTTCGGGGGCGTAGATGTGGCAGCGATAGCCCAGCCGGGCCGCGGCCATAGCCAGCATCCGGCCGAGCTGGCCGCCTCCAAGAATGCCGATGGTTTCGCCGGGGGGGATCATGTCGCTGCCGTTTTCTTGCTGGAAGGGGGGGATCAGGTGGCCGGAACGGGCCGTTCGGCGACCGCTTCGGTCTGCGCGGCGCGCAGCGCCTTGAGCCGGTCGGCCAGCGCCGGGTCGGTGATGGCGAGGATCGCGGCGGCCATCAGCCCCGCGTTGGCCGCGCCCGCCTCGCCGATCGCCAGCGTGCCCACCGGAATGCCGGCAGGCATCTGCACGATTGAGAGCAGGCTGTCCTGCCCCGACAGCGCGCGGCTCTGCACCGGCACGCCCAGCACCGGCAGATGGGTCATCGCGGCGACCATGCCGGGCAGGTGGGCGGCACCGCCCGCGCCCGCGATCACCACCTTGAAGCCCTCGTCCTCGGCGCCCTTGGCAAAGGCGACGAGGCGGTCGGGCGTGCGGTGGGCCGAGACGATGCGCGCGTCGTAGGCGACCTCGAGCTTGTCGAGCATCTCGGCGGCGCGCTGCATGGTCGGCCAGTCGGACTGGCTGCCCATGATGATCGCGACGCGGGGCGTGCCGGTCATCTCAGCGCTCCGAGAGGTAGTAGCGGTCGACCACCGCGAGATCGGCGTCGAGGTCGTAGACGATCGGCTGGCCGGTCGGGATCTCGAGCCCGGTGATCTCCTCGTCCGAGATCTGCGAGAGGTGCTTGACCAGCGCGCGCAGCGAATTGCCGTGCGCCGAGACGATCACGCACGAGTCCGAAGCTGCCTTGAGGTGCGGAACGATCGAGCTTTCGTAATAGGGCAGGACGCGCGCGATGGTGTCCTTGAGGCTTTCGGTCTGCGGCACCGCAATCCCTGCATAACGCGGGTCGGTGGACAGATCGAATTCGCTGCCGGTTTCGAGCACCGGCGGCGGGGTGTCGAAGCTGCGGCGCCAGATCTTGACCTGCTCGTCGCCGTGGCGGGCGGCGGTCTCCGCCTTGTCGAGCCCGGTCAGCCCGCCGTAGTGGCGTTCGTTGAGGCGCCAGTCCTTGGTTTCGGGAATCCACAGGATACCGGCTTCCTCGAGCGCGAAGTGCAGCGTCTTGATCGCGCGGGTCTGCAGCGAGGTGAACGCGACCGTCGGGAAGATTCCCTTGTCCTTAAGCAGCTTGCCAGCGGCACGGGCCTCGGCTTCGCCCTTTTCGGTGAGGTCCACATCCCACCAGCCGGTGAAGCGGTTTTCGAGGTTCCACTGGCTCTGGCCGTGGCGAACGAGGATCAGACGGGGCAAGGCAGGTATCCTTTGCTGGTAGCCGCTGCGCGGGGCAGCACCTCATGTATAGCCTGACGGTGCAGGTTCCGGAGGGGAGCCCCTAGCTTTCCGGCGACGATTTGGAAAGCCTGTCCGGTTCGGGGCGGGCCGATACGGGTGGCACGATGTGCGATTCGCGCCCTGATTCGCCCGAGGCTTGCGGTGATTCGGCCGCATCGAACGCGCGCGCCTGGGCTTTGCGGCGGCGCAGGTTCTCGCGCAGCTTGGCCGCGAGACGTTCCTCGCGCGTCAGGTTTTTTTGGCCCGTTTCCTTGGCAGGGCGGGCGTTTTCGGGTCCTTCCATGGCCCCCGAGATGGCGCGCGCGACAACAAAGCGCAAGCGGCGCTTGACAATTCGCTTCGCCCCGACCATTAGCGCGCCCCTGTCCTGGGTAGATGGCACGCCATCGCCGGGACGGTGCCTGATAGGCGCCCTTGAACGGCGCTGCTGTAGCTCAGTGGTAGAGCGCACCCTTGGTAAGGGTGAGGTCGGGAGTTCAATCCTCCCCAGCAGCACCATTCCTCCCCAAAAATTAGAGATGGTAGCCCCCCCACCCCCGGCGCGATCGGCCTTGCTGTTTTCCTGCGCGTATCAGGCGAAGCGGCTGAGCAGGCGCACGAGCGTTGACTGGCGGGTGGTGTCGGTCTTGTGGAACAGCGCGCGCAGTTGCGAGCGGACGGTTTCCTTGGTCACCCGGCGAGCCTGGGCGATCTGTTCGAGCGACTGGTCGCAGAGCAGATTGAGGGCGAGATCGGTTTCTCCCGGACTGAGCCGGAAGATCTGGCGCAGGTCCTGCACACGCCGCCCCTCCGGGCGGCGAACCGCCGGATCGTCGATCAGCAGGAGGGCGTGGCGCGCCGGGCCGCTCGCCGCAGGGTGGAGCGCGAGGTGCAGTGGCCCGCTGCCTGAGGGGCGCGGGCAGGCGAACGCGGTGCGCGCCTCACCCTGGCGGCTGGTCACCGCGTGGACCCCCGCCTTGAGGCTGCGCGCCAGCGGGGGCGAATCGCACACCAGATGTCCGCCCGCGAGCGCCAGCCCGTCGCGCTGCTCCAGCAGGTCGCGCGCGGCGTCGGTCAGCGCGAGGACCTTGAGCGTGGTGTCGAGCGCGAGGATGGCGCGGCCGCTCGCCTCGGCCAGATCCTTGAGGTGGAGCCCGGCCGCGCGTTCGGCCATGAGCAGGCCGCGCAGGCGAAGGACGCGCGCGACATGCGGGGCGATCGCGTCAAGGCGCTGCGTGTCGCGCGGTTCGAAGGGTTTGTCGCGCGCGGCGCGGTGGGCTGCGATCACGCTGCCGTGCGCGGGGGGCGGGGCCAGTATTCCCATCGCGCGCCCGGTATCGTCCCCGATCGGGCGGAACAGTTCGTTGTACATCGTCGAGCGCTGGAATTCCTCGGGCGGGACGAGCGCGTCGAGCGCCTGAGCCCCGCCTTGGCCGCGGGCGTGCAGCGCGGCGAAGGCGGGGCGCCAGGGGTCTATCGAGGCGAACTGATCGAGATAGCGCTGGAAGGCTGCAGGGTCGAAATAGCTGGCCATGGCCGGCGCGGCGCCGGCACCCGCGGCCGGCAGGACGATGGCCGAGCGCGCGTCGCAGGCCCGCGCGATGACCGAGGGCAGCGCGTGGAAGGCGGCGTCATCGTCACACGCGGCGTAAAGATCATCCAAATGCCGGTTGAATTCGCGGTCGGGCACAAGACGAGGTTCCTGTCGCGTGGCGTGTCTTTCGTATAATACTTCAGAAGTATTGTTCGAAACGAAAGTTGATCCGCTTTTCAGCCGAAATGAACATTGTTTCTCCCCCGTTCGGAGGATGCGGGGACTTTGCCGATACCCCTATGGTCGCCTCGCCTGGATGGTGGGGGGTCTCATGTTGCAACCCTTGTTGGCGGGCGCGGTCTTCCGGGCGGGCCGCGCAGGGAGACTGGTGCGATGGCAGACTTTGTTGGCACGAACGGCGATGACGCGTTCGCGGGCACGAGCGATGACGACACGTTCACCTTCACGAGCGCGACCGCGGGCTCGGACTATGTCAGCGGCGATGCCGGTAACGACGCGCTCGTCGTCGATTACGGCGCTTCGACCGGGTACGGTTATGGCTATCTCTATACCGACGGAGCGGGCGGGTGGAGCGGCTCGCTTTCCGATGGGGAGAACGGCTGGCTCAGCTTCTATTCGATCGAGCAGCTGACCTACACGATGAGCGACGGCGATGGCTATTTCTACTTCAACGCCTGGCCGCTGAGTGTTTCGGGCCAGTCGCTGACGCTTGATGGAGGGGCGGGCATCGACACGCTGGCCGCGGATTTCAGCGGCCTGTCGGATGTCTCCTTTGTGGTGTCGGGCAGCGGCGTGGCGAGCAATTTCGGATCGTACGCGAACTGGGAAGCCTACACGATCTGGCTGGGGGGCGGGGCCAACACCGTGGTCACGGGCGCGGGCAACGACACGGTCTATTCGAACGGGGGGACCGATTCGATCGCGACGGGCGATGGCGATGATTCGATCACGACATATCTGGGCACCCAGACGATCGATGCCGGCTCGGGCTCCGATACATGGCGTTTGGAGGAAGGCGCCGGCACCGAGGGGCGCGCGCACGTGTTTTCGGCGCTGGGCTCGAGCAGCGGGGCGACCACCGTTGCAGGCATCGAATACGCTCAGGTTTGGGGCGGCAGCGGCGATGATAGCTACAGCGTCGATGGCACGCTGGACTACGTTTCCATCTACGATCTTGGCGGCGCCGACAGTCTGCTCATCGACCTGTCCGCATCCGATGCGGCCAACACCTGGAATTATGTCTACAGCTGGGATGAAACTTCGTTCTACGGCGGGCTGGACAAGGTCTGGTACGCCGGTATCGAAGATCTCACGATCCTGCTGGGCACCGGCGATGATTACATCTACGTCGATGCCGCGCCGCTGGCGAATGGGGCTTCGCTCAGTCTTGACGGGGGGGCGGGTTCGGACAGCCTGGCGGTCAATTTCGGGGCGCTCACGAGTGTCTCGTTCGTTGTCGGCGCAGGCGGTGCAATCGCTTCGAACCTGGGGAGTTACACCGGGTTCGAAGTCTTTGACATAACGCTGGGCGGCGGGACGAACAGCGTCACCACGGCGGATGGCAACGATGTGGTGCGCTCGACCGGTGGGACCGACACCATCGCGACGGGGGCGGGTGACGATACGATCGCCACCACGCTGGGCACGCAGACGATCGATGCTGGCTCTGGCACCGACACCTGGAACGCGGATGAGAGCGCGGGTACCGTGGGGCGTGCGCACGTGTTCTCGGCGCTGGGCTCGAGCAGCGGGGCGACCACGGTTGCGGGCATCGAATACGCCTATGTCACGGGCGGCAGCGGCGATGACAGCTACAGCGTCGATGGCACGCTTGGCTACACTTCCATCTACGATGCCGGCGGCACCGACAGCCTTTCTGTCGACCTGTCCGCATCCGACACGGCGAACACCTGGAATTATGTCTACAGCGGGGATGACCTGTCGTTCTACGGAAGCGTCGAGACGGTCTGGTACTCCGGCATCGAAGATCTCTCGATCCAGCTTGGCAGCGGCAACGACTATCTCTTCCTCGATGCCACGCCGCTGGCGAACGGGGCTTCGCTCAGCCTTGACGGCGGGGCGGGTTCGGACAGCCTGACGCTCGATCTGACGCGGCTTTCCGCAGCGAGCTTCATCGTTGCGGGCGACGGTACGATCTCCTCGGACATCGGCAGCTATGCCGGTTTCGAGCAGTTCAATGTCATGCTGGGCGATGGCACGTATGCGGTGAGGACGGGCGACGGCGATGATTACATCACCACGCATCTGGGCACGCAGACGATCGATGCTGGCTCTGGCACCGACACCTGGAACGCGGATGAGAGCGCGGGCACCGTGGGGCGTGCGCACGTGTTCTCGGCGCTGGGCTCGAGCAGCGGGGCAAGCACGGTAGCGGGCATCGAATACGCTTACGTTACGGGCGGCAGCGGCGATGACAGCTACAGCGTGGATAGCACGCTCGGCTACGCTTCCATCTACGATGTCGGCGGCACCGACAGCCTTTCCATCGACCTGTCCGCATCCGACACGGCCAACACCTGGACCTATGTCTACAGCGGGGATGGCCTGTCGTTCTATGGCGGGCTCGCGACGGTCTGGTTCTCCGGCATCGAGGACCTTTCGATCCAGCTTGGCAGTGGGAACGACTATTTCTTCGTCGATGCCACGCCCTTGGCGAATGGAGGCGCGCTCAGCCTCGATGGCGGGGCGGGCGAGGATACGCTGGCGATCAGTTTCGGGGCGCTCCCGGATGTGACGTTCGTTGTCGGTACAGGCGGTGCAATCGCCTCAAACACGGGGAGCTACGCCGGGTTCGAAGCCTTTGACATAACGCTGGGCGGCGGGACGAACAGCGTCACCACGGCGGATGGCAACGATGTGGTGCGCTCGACCGGCGGGACCGACACCATCGCGACGGGGGCGGGTGACGATACGATCACCACTACGCTGGGCACGCAGGCGATCGATGCTGGCTCTGGCACCGACACCTGGAACGCGGATGAGAGCGCGGGCACCGTGGGGCGTGCGCACGTGTTCTCGGCGCTGGGCTCGAGCAGCGGGGCAAGCACGGTAGCGGGCATCGAATACGCTTACGTTACGGGCGGCAGCGGCGATGACAGCTACAGCGTGGATAGCACGCTCGGCTACGCTTCCATCTACGATGTCGGCGGCACCGACAGCCTTTCCATCGACCTGTCCGCATCCGACACGGCCAACACCTGGACCTATGTCTACAGCGGGGATGGCCTGTCGTTCTATGGCGGGCTCGCGACGGTCTGGTTCTCCGGCATCGAGGACCTTTCGATCCAGCTTGGCAGTGGGAACGACTATTTCTTCGTCGATGCCACGCCCTTGGCGAATGGAGGCGCGCTCAGCCTCGATGGCGGGGCGGGCGAGGATACGCTGGCGATCAGTTTCGGGGCGCTCCCGGATGTGACGTTCGTTGTCGGTACAGGCGGTGCAATCGCCTCAAACACGGGGAGCTACGCCGGGTTCGAAGCCTTTGACATAACGCTGGGCGGCGGGACGAACAGCGTCACCACGGCGGATGGCAACGATGTGGTGCGCTCGACCGGCGGGACCGACACCATCGCGACGGGGGCGGGTGACGATACGATCACCACTACGCTGGGCACGCAGGCGATCGATGCTGGCTCTGGCACCGACACCTGGCGATCGGATGAAAGCGCGGGCACGGTGGGCCGCAGCCATGTACTTTCGGCGCTGGGATCGAGCAGCGGGGCGACGACGGCGGTCAACGTCGAGACCGTCGACATGACCGGCGGCACGGGCGATGACAGCTACAGTGTCGATGGCACGCTCGACTACGCCTATATCAA
The DNA here is from genome assembly GCF_022832435.1 of Novosphingobium organovorum. Lineage (GTDB taxonomy): Bacteria > Pseudomonadota > Alphaproteobacteria > Sphingomonadales > Sphingomonadaceae > Novosphingobium > Novosphingobium organovorum. The sequence continues at coordinate 35,133 of NZ_JALHLF010000027.1, forward strand.
CGATTGGGGGGGGCGCGACAGCGTGACCATCGATCTTTCGGCATCGAGCCAGGACACCTGGAACTATATCTATAACTGGGACGGAACCGCGTTCTACGGCGGGGTCGGCAACACCAATTTCTACGCCATGGAAGAGGTTACCCTGCGCTTTGGCAGCGGCAACGATTATCTCTACGCCGATACGACCGCGCTGGCGGGGGGCGCGACGCTCACCCTGGATGGCGGGGAGGGGAGCGACACGCTATCGCTATGGTCCTATTCCTACGACTGGCTGATCGGCGAGGACGGGCTGGGTGGCTATGTGCTGACGAGCGCGGATGGCACGCAGTCTCTTTCCGTCACCGCGTTCGAGACGGTCCAGTTCATCGACACGACCCTCGACCTGCCCAGTTACGCGACGAGCGTCGGGGGCACGTTCCTGGGCACCGCGGGCGACGACGTGCTGGTGGGCACCGCCTTCGACGATCTGTTCCAGGGCTATGCGGGCAACGATGTGCTGACCGGCGGGGCGGGGACCGACACCGCAAGCTATGCCGAGGCGACCAAGGGCGTGAAGGTGGATCTGGCGCTGACGATCAGCCAGAACACCGGCGGGGCCGGGCGCGACACGCTGACGGGGATCGAGAATCTCATCGGCTCGGCCTTTGGCGACAAGCTCTCAGGCAACGATCTCGCCAATGTCCTGACCGGCGGCGCGGGGGCCGACACGCTCGACGGGCGCGGCGGCGCGGACACGCTGATCGGGGGCGATGGCAACGACAAGTACTACGTCGATGACGCGGGCGATCTGGTGATCGAGACCGGCGCGGCGGACACCTCCGACACCGTTTACGCCAGCATCAGCTACGCGCTGACCGATGGCGTCGAGAAACTTTACCTGACCGGATCGGACGCGCTCGACGGGACCGGGAACGCGCTGGCCAACACGATCTACGGCAACGATGGCGCCAACACGCTGTCGGGCCTTGGCGGGGCGGACAAGCTCTATGGCTATGGCGGCGACGATCACCTTATCGGCGGGGACGACAACGACAAGCTCGACGGCGGGCTTGGCGCGGACGTGATGGAAGGCGGCGGGGGCAACGACAAGTACTACGTCGATGACCTGGGCGACGTGGTGATCGAGGACGATCCCGACGGGGGCACCGATTCGGTCTACGCCAGCGTCTCCTTCGCGCTGGGGGACAATCTGGAAAAGCTGATCCTCCAGGGCACCGGGGCGATCGACGCGACGGGCAACGCGGGCAAGAACACGCTGACCGGCAACAGCGCCGACAACGTGCTCAACGGTTCCTGGGGAAAGGACGTGCTCAAGGGTGGTCTGGGCGCGGACACTTTCGTGTTCGACGTGCTCGAGACGAGCGCGAACAAGGACACCGTGGGCGATTTCGTTTCGGGCACCGACACCATTCAGCTCTCGGTCTCGGCTTTCGGGGCGCTGGCGGACTATGGCCTGGGCGCGCTCGATCCCGCCGAGCTTGTCTATGGCAACAAGGCGCTGACCGCCGAGGATCACCTGTTCTACGATTCGGTGAAGGGCGTGCTTTACTACGATGCCGATGGCAGCGGCAGCGAGGCGGCGGTGGCGATTGCCTCGTTCAGCGGCAAGCCGTTGATCGAGGCGGGGGACATCGTGCTGATCTGACGGCGCACGGATCGGACAACGGGCCGCGGTCGGCTGGCGTCAGTGCGGCCGCGTCTCGGGCGCGCAAGACGCCGGCCGGGCGGCCATGAAGCCGACCGCGTCCTCGGCGGGCAGCGGCCGGGCGAAAAGGTAGCCCTGGAAGGCGTCGCACCCGATGCCGAGCAGGAGTTCGTGCTGGGCGTCGGTTTCCACGCCCTCGGCGACGACCGCCAGTTCAAGCTCCTTGGCCATGCGCACGATCGCCGCGACGAGCGCCTTGCGGCGATCGTCGTGGGTGGCCGGGACCACGAAGCTGCGGTCGATCTTGAGCGTGTCCCAGGGCAGCATGGGCAGGAACGAGAGCGCCGAATAACCGGTGCCGAAATCGTCCACCGCGAGCTGGACGCCCAGCGCCTTGAGCGCTTCGAACACCGGCAGGACTTCGCCTTCACGGCCCAGGAACACCGTCTCGGTAAGCTCGATCTGCAGGCGCTCGGGGGGAAATCCGCTGTCGTGGAGCGCCGCCGCGACGCTTTCGACGAAGCCGCGGGTGCGCACCTGCAGCGCGGAAACGTTGACCGCGATCTTGCCCACCGCAAGCCCCGCGGCGAGCCACAGCGCCCCGTCGCGGCAGGCGCTGCGCAGCATGAAGGTGCCTAGCGTCGCGATCAGGCCCTGGTTCTCGGCCAGCGCCACGAATTCGCCCGGTGCGATCGCGCCGAGTTCAGGGTCGCTCCAGCGCGCCAGCGCCTCCCATCCGAACAGCGTGCCATCGCGCCCGAGCTGCGGTTGGTAGGCGACCCAGATCGGCCCGTCCTGCGGGTCGTGCGGGCTGGGCAACTGGCGGTCGAGCGTCTCGCGCAGCCGCGCGCCCAGCGACAGGCGGCGCTGTGCGGCGTGGGTCAGGCGTTCCTGGTAGAGCCCCAGCGCATCCTTGGCGCCGTGCTTGACCTCGTAGAGCGCGGCGTCGGCCTTGGCGAACAGGTCATCGCCGGCGGCCTGGGTGGTCAGGCTCGCGCCCCAGGTCGCGGTCAGCGCCACGTTCGCCGCGTTGGCCAGCGCGAAGGGCGGGGCGAGGACCTGGTTGAGCCGGGCGACGGCGGCGCGCAGCGCGGCCTCCCCGGCGCCGGGCAGCAGGAGCGCGAATTCGTCTCCGCCGATGCGAAACACGCTCGTGGCGGCATCGGCTGGACAGGCCTGGCGCATGCGCTGCGCGACCTGGCGCAGCAGGTCGTCGCCCATGACGTGGCCGAAACTGTCGTTAACGTCCTTGAACCGGTCGAGGTCGAGGATGCCCAGCGCGGCCGCCCCCTCGAGCCCGCGCAGCGCGGTGTCGAGCGCGCGTCGGTTGGGCAGGTCGGTCAGCGCGTCGTGCATCGCAAGATGGTCGAGTTCGGCCTGGACGCGTTTCTGCTCGGTGATGTCGGTCAGCGAGTAGACGTAGGTCGGGGGCGCCGAGCCCTCACCCGCCACGGCCATGACCGAGAGCAGCCCCTGCGCGCGATATCCGTCGCCAAAGCCGACTTCGCCATGCCAGGGGACCGGTGTTTCGGGGGGCAGCGCCAGCGCCTTGCCGGCGTGGTGAAACCAGCTTAACGCCGCGCGTTCGGGCGCGCCGGTCAGCCGCTTGAAGGCGGCGTTGGCGCGCAGCAGTTCGCCTTGGGCGTCGAGCACGGCGAGCCCGTCGTTGGCCTCGCGGAACACCGCATCGGCCTGGCGCAGCGCGCGGTCGTTCGCGCTCAGTTCGCGGATCAGGTCGCTCGAGGTCGCCAGGAACACTCGCCAGGTGAACACGTCGGTGTCCAGAAAGCTGGCGAAGCGTTTGTGCGAAAAGATCATGAAGAGCGCCAGCGGCACGGAAAAGGCGAGCGCGGTCAGCGCCTTGCCGCCAAGCCCGATGCCCACCGCGACCACCACTGCGTGCGAGACGCCAAGCGCCAGGAAGGGAAACAGCACCCCGTCGAGGCACAGCACCGTGACGAAGCCCAGCAGATAGGCCAGCTCGACCAGCGGTGTGCGCAGGCCCCAGCGCTTGACCGTTTCGAACCAGAACAGCAGCGTCAGCAATTCCGCGACGATCAGCACCCCGCCCAGAACGATCGAGGGGATCGACTGGCCGAACAGGGCGGCGGGCGTGGCGTGCGGGTTGATCGCTGCGGGGTGCGACAGCGCCGCCGAAGCCAGCAGCGAAAAGGCGATGTTGAACCCGTCGACGATCACCACCAGCCGGATGACGTGGCGCAGGATGAAGATGTCGCGCTCGATCAGGACGAACAGCACGGCGGTAATCATGAAGGCGCCGTAGCACAGGCTGCCCCCCGACACCGCGAGGCCTGGCGCCAGCACGAGTGAGTAGGCGTTGCCCAGGAACCCGCCCACGAGCAGGACCAGCGCGAGATACAGGTAGAAATGGATGCGCCGCACGAGCGGTTCAAGCGTCGAGAAGTAGAGCGGAAAGGTCGAAAAAAGGGCCACATGGCCAAGGAACAATGCCGTCATTGCGCTCTCATCCGTGCGGGCTTCATGCCTTCGCGGGCCATGCTTATGGGCAAACGCGCAAGAGGTCGAACGCTTTGATCGCCGCCGTTCGGGCCGCGGAGGCAATCGTGGGCCAAGCGGTCCGGGGAATCGGGCGCAGGCCCGGTTTTGCGGCATCGGGAAATTTTTGTATCCTGGGGTCTTGCCCTACCCCCAAGGCACTGCTAATGGCCCGCCTCACCCCGGAACGCGCTGGCTAGTCCAGCGCATCCGAAGCGCCAGAGCGGGCGTAGCTCAGGGGTAGAGCACAACCTTGCCAAGGTTGGGGTCGAGGGTTCGAATCCCTTCGCCCGCTCCAGTTTTTCCAGACCATCGTCGAAATCCGCCGCACCGCCGCGAAACCGTTCGCGCGCTGTGCTTTTTTGCGTTCCGGCGCGGCCTGTGCGCGCGCCGCGGCACGCCCGGCGATGGGCTGGCCAGGCGGTGTCATGCAAACGAATGTTGCCCCCGCGACGGTCTGATTTTCTGGCCAAATCAGCCTGTTGCAACATTGCCGCAGTGCAATGTCCGTCACCGAAACGTCATCATACTGGCGCTTTCGTGTCATAAACCGCGCCTAGGCGGCCCCTCAATTCCATTCGAACAGGGCAACCAGGGGCTACCTCTACCATGAAGACTTCCATCCGCATCCTCGCAGGCTTGCTGGCCGGCGCATCGTGCACCACCATCGCACATGCGGGTGACATCGTGGGCAACGTGGCGGACGCCACCGGCACCCGTGCGCTGCAGGCCGCGAGCGTGCGGATCGTCGAGCTCGACCGCTCGGCCGATACCAGCCGCGATGGCAGCTACATCTTCGCCGACGTGCCCCAGGGCACCTACACCCTCGAGGTCACCTATGTCGGCGCGGTGATGGAAAGCCACACCATCACCGTTCCCGCGAGCGGCCGGGTCACCGGCAACTTTGCGCTGTCGGGTATTGGCGGCGATGCCATTCTCGTCACCGGCCAGTCGGCCAACCTTGCCAGCGCGCTGTCGCGCAAGCAGGCCGCGGACGGCGTCTCGGACGTGCTGACGCGCGATGCGGTGGGCGAATTCCCCGATCAGAACGTCGCTGAATCGCTGCGCCGCCTGCCTGGTGTGAACATCCTCAACGACCAGGGCGAGGGCCGCTTCGTCTCGATCCGCGGGCTCGATCCCAACCTCGTCTCGACCTCGCTCAACGGTGTGCGCGTCCCTTCGCCCGAATCCGACGTGCGCCAGGTCGCGCTCGACGTGATCAGCTCGGACACGATCGAATCGATCGAGGTCAAGAAGTCGCTGACCCCCGACATGGACGCCGACGCGATCGGCGGTTCGGTCGAGATCCACACCACCAGCGCCTTCGACCGCAAGAAGGACTACTACTCGGTCAAGGCCGAGGGCAGCTACAACAAGTACAACGGCCAGATCACCCCCAAGGCCAGCTTCGACTTTTCCAAGCGGCTGGGCGAGGATTTCGGCGTCGCCGGTTCGATCAGCTACTACAAGCGCAAGTTCGAGACCGACAACGTCGAATCCGATCCCTGGACCACGAACGACGACGGCACGGTCTATTCGCAAAACATCGAATACCGTGACTACGACGTGACGCGCACGCGCATCAACGCCTCGCTCAATTTCGACTGGCGCGCGAGCGACACCACCAAGGTCTACCTGCGCACCAACTGGTCGCAGTTCGACGATCACGAATACCGCCGCCGCACGACCTTCAACTTCGAGGATGCGACCGACATCACCGCGACCGACACCGGCATCAGCGTGTCGGACACCGACGGCACGATCGAGGTGACGCGCGACCTCAAGGACCGCTTCGAGCGCCAGCGCATCGGCACCGTGGCGCTGGGCGGCGACACCGACACCGGCACCTGGAAGTTCAACTGGATGGCCAGCTACGCCAAGTCGAGCGAGGAGGAACACGGCTCGATCGATCCGATCGCGTTCCGCTCCAAGTTTGAGGATGACGGCGTCGCGATGACCTGGAACTATTCCGACGTCCGCGTGCCCACCTACACCCTCACCAGCGGCGCGGACGCGGTCAACGATGCGAGCAACTACACGCTCAACAAGATCGAAGTGACCTCGCACTCGGACAGCCAGGACGAGGAATACGCGCTCAAGGCCGATCTTGCCCGCACCTTCGCGATGGACGGCGGCGACCTTACCCTCCAGGCCGGCGCCAAGCAGCGCTGGCGTGACAAGACCTACGATCTCACCCAGACCGACTACGCCAAGAACAAGACCCTGACGATGGCCGACTATCTCGGTTCGCAGACCTACCGTCTCGACGGCATCAGCCTCGGGCCGGTGCTGGCCAAGTCGGCGGGCGTCGCGTTCATGAACGACTATGCCGACACGATCGAGATCGACGAGGACGGCACGCTGATCGATTCGGCCGCCAGCGACTACGGCGCGAGCGAAGACATCACCGCCGCCTATGCCCTCGCCCGGTGGGATAGTGCCTCGCTGCGCGTGATCGGCGGCGTGCGCATGGAGCGCACCCACAACGACCTCACCGGCAACCTCTACAACGAGGAAACGCTCGAGATCACCCCGGTCGAATTCAAGCGCAGCTACACCACCTGGCTGCCCAGCCTGACGATGCGCTGGAACAACGAGGCGGGCAACATCGTCGCGCGCCTGGCCGGCTACAAGAGCCTGATGCGGCCCAACCTGTCCGACCTTGCGCCGCGTTTCTCGGTCAACGAGGATAACGAGGCCGAATTCGGCAACCCCGACCTCAAGCCCTACCAGGCCTGGAACCTCGACTTCGGGGTGGAATACTACTTCACCGGCAACGGCGCGCTGACCTTCGGTTCGTTCTACAAGAAGGTCGATGACTTCATCGTCACGCGTTACTACACCCAGCAGTATTCGGCGATCACTGGCGCGACTTACGACGAGCTGCGCATCGCCGAGAACGGCGGCAACGCGACGATCGCCGGTTTCGAAGTCGGCTTCAGCCAGGCCTACACGATGCTGCCCGCGCCCTTCGACGGGCTGCTGACCCAGGTCAACTACACGTATGCCTATTCCAAGGGCACGGTCTACGACACCGACGACGTGGCCTACCGCACGTCGCTGCCGTCGAACTCGCGCAACACCTTCAACGTCGTGGTCGGCTACGACAAGGGCCCGGTCGACCTGCGCCTCGCGGGGACCTACCGCGACAAGTACCTCGACGAGCTGGGCGACACGCAGGAAGAGGACCGCTGGGTGGACAACCACTTCCAGCTCGACTTCTCGGCCAAGTTCGCGATCATGGACGGCATGAAGCTGACTTTCGACGTCATCAACATCAACAACGCCAAGTACTACGCCTATGAGAACTACGAGGGCGCCAAGCGTCTCCTCCAGTTCGAGAAGTACGGCCCGACCTTCAAGGCTGGCATCAAGGCGAACTTCTGATGGCTGGATCTCTCGTGAAGACGATCGCATTCGGGAAGCTGTGGGGGGCAGCCTTGCTCCCGGCCCTCCTGCTTGGCGCCTGCACCACCGCAGGAGTGGGCGCGGGCCAGCCCGCAGCCCAAGCGGCGCGCGCGTACTACCCGGCGATCGATGTGGCCGCGACCGGCGAGACGCAGCCGGTGGGCACCGCCAACACCGATGCCGCCGATGATCCCGCGATCTGGCGCAACCCGGCCGATCCCGCCGCCAGCCTGATCGTCGCCACCGACAAGAAGGCCGGGCTCTACGTCTACGGGCTCGACGGCAAGGTGCGCTCGTTCCTGCGCGCGGGCCGGGTCAACAATGTGGACCTGCGCGACGTGACGCTACCAGGCGGGGCGCGCCGCGTGCTTGTCGCCGCGAGCGACCGCAGCGACAAGGCCGTTCCGAAAATCGCGCTGTTCTGGCTGGATACCGCCACGGCGCGACTGACCGAACTCGGCGCGTTGCCTTTTCTGCTGGGCGATCACGCGCCGATGGAGGCCTATGGCTTCTGCCTCGGCGATCGTCTGGGGGATGGCGAGACCGGCGAGATCGCGCGCGCCTATGTCGTCATGAAGGACGGCACGGTCACCGAATCGCTGATCGCGGCGGGCCCGTCGGCGCCAGGGGGCGCGGCGCGCCTGAGCGCGGACTACATCCGCGAGGTCAAGCTCGCGACCCAGGCCGAGGGCTGCGTGGTCGACGATGCCAGCCACACGCTGTTCGTCGCCGAAGAGGATCACGCGATCTGGCGTATCCCGCTCGACACCGTGCTCAAGGCGCACCCTTTCGCGCGGGTGGGCAAGGCCGACGGGCTGGTCGACGACATCGAGGGGCTGGCCGTGGCGCGCGAGCCCGGCGCCTCGGGCCGGGCCTGGCTGCTCGCCTCGAGCCAGGGTGACAACGCCTATGCCGTGTTCGACCTTGCCAGCGGCGGCTATCGCGGGCGCTTTCGCATCAACGGCGGGGCGATCGACGGCACCAGCGATACCGACGGCATCGAGGTGCGGCTGGGCGATTTCGGCCCGCAGTTCCCTGGCGGGCTGTTCATCGCGCAGGATGGCGACAACAGCCCCGAGGCGCAGAACTTCAAGCTCGTGCCCTGGGCCGCGATCCGCGACGCGTTGGGCCTGAAGTGACTCGATGCGGCGGGGGCGGCGGGGGCGTCGGGGGCGTCGGGGGCTTGAGCTCCAGGGGCGTCCTGCGGTAATCGGGCGGTGATGAAGGGGATACGAATCCGGATCGGTATGCGCGCGTGCGGCGCGGTGGCTG